>JAVRLX010000050.1:0-10826 GCA_031960985.1 Campylobacterales bacterium
AATTTGGCACAAAACCAAAATTTCAAAACCTTAAAAAGGATTGGATAAATGAAAGAACCCAATAAAATCAGGTGGTGCCGAAGGGGGGACTCGAACCCCCACATCTTTCGATACTCGATTTTGAGTTTGCGCCAATTTGTGCGCAACTCAATAGAATCAGGGGCTAGACCACCTTTTTTAAAATCAAATAGCAAACAAACCTTAAACCAAGAGAAACGCTAATGATTACGGTGTTTAACGGGCAAACTTGGTTTAAGGGTTTTATAGCCAAATTTCAAAATTTTGGCACAAATTTTGGCACAAAAAATAGTCTTACAAGGGGCGTGAAATGAGCGCCTCTGTTGAGAATGTTTTTTATAATATAAACATCGAAAGGGCAATCCTTAGCTCCATAATTTATGCGCCGTGGGACTTTGAGGAGCTTACAAGCGGACTAAGCGCCGATGTTTTTTATCTACCGTTCCATCGTGACATCTACACAACTATGCTAAAACTGCAACAAAAAAATCTACCGATAGATGAAGATTTCATCCGTCAAAAATACAGCGGGGGCAAGTTTGACGACGACTCTTTTTTTGAAATCCTAAGCGCCACACCGCTGTCAAATACCGCTCCATATATCGAGGAAATCATAAGACTTGCTGAAAATAGAAGAGTAGACCAGCTGTGCACTGAGATGCGCAAGATACTTCAAAGTAGCGGAGATGCTGAGGAGGCAAAGGCTTTTTTGGCGGCAAATATTGATAAAGCATATCAAAGCTCAGATGGTGAGATGCTCTCATTTTCGGAGGTCAAAGCAAGGCTCAAGCTCCAGCCCCCAAGAGAAAAGATAGCTACAGGGATAGCGTTCGTAGACCAACACCTTGATGGCGGGTTTGATATGGGTAGCTTCATCATGGTGGGCGGCCGTCCAAATAGCGGTAAAACATCGCTTGTGGTGCAATGGATGAAGTATATATCAAAAAGAGAAAAGGTCGCCTTTTGGAGTCTTGAGTTTTTGCTCGAAGATATAATCGACAAGCAAGGCGGCGTCAATGGCTCATATGAAAACCATAATTGGCTACTTAACGATAAGACAAACTCGATAGAAAAAGTTTGCGCCGATATAGGCAGGCTTGCAAGGCAGGGTATCCGCTTTTTTGTCATAGACTCACAAATGAAACTAAAATCCAAAACCGCTAGAAATAGAGAGGAAGAAGAGACTTATAAATTTGCAATGCTATCTGAGGCGGCGCATATGCACAAAGTAGTTGTAGTCCTCATCTACCAAACCACAAGCGGCGGCAAAGCCTTCTACTCATCTGCCGCCGAATACTACGCAAATCATATGATAGAGGTTGAAAAGTGTGAGGAGATTATGCACGAATACGCCAAAGAGGCGATGCCTATATCAGAGCGGGGGCAACAAAGATATGACTACCGTAGACTGAGATATATCAAGTGCAAAGGGAACATGGAAATTGTATGGCTATATCGATTTAAGCTTACAAATCAAACATTTGAAGCAAGACTCAATGAAGCAAAGGTGCAAGCCGCTGTTAAGCAGTGGGAAAAAGAGAAAAAAGCCGCCGAAAAAGAGGGGCGAATATATGTATCTGCTAGGTTGGACGAGCAGGGACTGCAAGAAGAGGTGGATGGATTTGTTAGACCATCTGAGGAGGTGGAATATGAAGACATTGAATTTTCACACATCAAACTGTAGGGGGCGGTGATGGATGTAATAGGATGGGCGGCGGTTTTTGCTTTGATAGCCCTGATAATTCAAATCTTAGATGGCGGATTGTAAGGAGGCAAAAATGGCGAAACCGATGATACAGATAGATAGCGGATACAAAAGAGATATTGCACCGATGAGAGTTAAAAATAAACACGATGCTTGGATATGGATAGCGTATCTACTCCTTGCGCTTGCGGTGGTAGTAGAATTTTTGGAGGTGGTGGTATGAAAACAGAACTAACAATTACGGTCCGAATAGACAAAGACGCTTTTGATGAGGCGAAACGAAAAAGTGGCGGGAGTATAAGAGAGGACATCGAAGAGGCTTTGGCGGATGTATTCGCTACACCTGTAACCGCCACGAGATGGTCGGCGAAGCACGAGGAGGAGGAATGAGCGCTATACCAAATCGTCCGCTACTTCGATATCACGGCGGCAAATTTCGCCTCGCAGATTGGATTATCTCACAAATGCCAAATCATACTATCTATTGTGAGCCATTCGGTGGGGGAGCTAGTGTGCTACTTCGCAAGCCTCGTGTTGCGACAGAGTGCTATAACGACCTTAGCAAAGAGGTTGTGACGGTGTTTCGGGTAATGCAAGATGAGGATAAAATGAAAAAACTCCAACACAAGCTAAAATACACGCCTTTTGCAAGGGATGAGTATGAGCTAGCCTGCGAGTATACTGACGATGATATAGAGCTAGCTAGACGGGTGATAGTGCGACTGTGGTTTGGATTTGCTACAAGCGGGGCAAGAGACGCAAAAAGCGGTTTTCGCTCTTTTTACAAGGGCGGGGAGCGGTCTCCTGCTACTGCATGGGCTGAATATCCAGATGTGCTTACATACTATTGCGCAAGACTGCAAGGTGTGTACATAGAAAACCGCCCAGCAGTCGAGGTAATCCGTAAGTTCGATAGCGACGAGACGCTTTTTTATGTTGACCCGCCTTATTTGAGAGATACTAGGAAAAGCGTTGGCAGGTGTTATGAATATGAGATGAGCGACGCCGAACACGAAAAGCTATTGCGGTATTTACTTGGCGTAAAAGGCAAAGTGATGATAAGCGGGTATAACAACGATATCTACAATGATTATTTAATCGGATGGGCAAAAACTACAAAAACTGTACAAGCCGCAGGTCGCAAAGGCGGCACAAATAGAGAAGAGGTTCTTTGGCTTTCTCCGAATACCGAAATCGGAGGGCTTTTTGGAGGTGTAGCGTGCTAGCAGGAGGTATGGCTCCAGCGGAATATACAAAAAGGAGCAAATCGGCGGAGTTTAACCTTGCCTTCCCGGACAACATCGGCGAGGCGAGAAATGCTATAAGAATCTTAATGCGTGAAAACGGGGCATTAAGAGAGAAGTTATTTAAGGCGGAGGAGGAGCTAAAAGAGCTAAAGACGGCATATGCAGAGCTTGATAGAGACTATATGCGAGCCAAAATGGTGGCGTTGAGGATGCGGGATAATATTAAAAGAGGAGGAATAGCTAATGTTTAAGAATGCTAAGATAAGTGATAAAAGGAATTAAGAATGAAAATCAACAAAGATATGATAGGTACGCAGTGGGTACATAAAAATGGAAATATATACGAGATAGTGGACTGTAAAGTTCACGCATTTAAGTCTTTAAAAGGCTATGATGACAATCGACTATGTGTTTGGTATAAAGACCGCTATGATGAAGTCTATGTACGCACAGAAAAACATTTTCTTCGTAATTTTACAATGCTGGAGAAATAAATATGACAGACAAAGAAAGAGCGATGGTGGACGAGTGGCTTAAGCACAATAAACCAACGACAGAAAACACAGAGATGCGGATAAAAAGAGAAACTCAAAAAGCACGCAGAAAAATAGAGGGGATGGAAGTTGAAGAGCTTATGCGGATATTGGGTTGCACACAAAACTACGCCTACCGCTTGCTAAATGGCGTTGAGCCGCTAAGTTATAAGTCGGTGGTAAAGATTTTGGAGGTTATGAAGTGAAAATATATAGAGCTAAAAAAGGGAGCGAGCATTATGTGGCGGTTGTTGGGAGGTTTCGTGAAATGCTTAGAGGTGAGACGCTAGACAATACAGCACATACATATCAGATACTGGCGCAACGGCAGTTGCAAGGAGCTGGCGGGTGGGTAGATGATAGAGATTATGAGCCTTTTTGCATGGAGGAAGAACTTTTTTATGAGGAGTATGAGAATGTCAAATGACCCAATCAATCCAAGCTATTACACCGATATGGCAATAGCTCCGAGCGACTACATCCACGCCAACAAAATCCCGTATTTTGAGGGTAATGTAATTAAATACATTAGCCGACACCGTCAAAAAAACGGGGCGGAAGATGTGAAAAAAGCAATCAAATACTGTGAGATGATTTTGGAAAAAGAGTATGGAGAGACAAAATGAAAGAGTGCAAAAAATGTATAAATAGCTATATCGACGATAACGGAGAGAGGCGATGTGTATTTAACGAGGAGAAGGTGGAGGACAAAGAGGCTCCAAGAGTGTGCGTTGATAGAGGCGATTATGTAGCGGTGGATACAAAAACGCCGTCATTATTTTAAACAAAGGATTAAAAGATGCAAATAGGGTTTGTAACAAGTGAGACGATAGTGGTAGATGGTAAAGAGACGAGCTGGAATAAGATGACAATAAGAGCTCCCTTTGCGAGACAGCAAGACTATAAAATAACAAAACATAATGGCACAAGGGAGGGTGAACCAGATTTTGATATATACTTGCTAGTCAACAACAAAGGGGAGAAATTCCGCAATCCAAAAGTTGGGGCTTTATGGCTCAAAAGAAGCGAAAAAGGCGAGGAGTATATGAGCGGCAATATCGAATCGCCTGTGGTTTGTGGCGGCAAGATATATATAGCTCTTGTGAAGGCTAGGGCTTTGTATGAGGGGGAAGTTGTCGGGTGGAAGTATGATGTCCTCTATAGCCCTCCAAGAGATGGGCAAAAGATAGAAAAACAAAACTATCCATCATCAAGTATCGCCCCTGTGCTTAGCGAGGCAGAGCTAAATGAACTGCTAATGACTGAAGCGGAAGAGCTTTTTTAGCAGATGAATACAAAAGAGCATAGAGCATTAGCGGCGGTACAAAAGCTAGCTTTAGAAAAAGAGCTGGCTAGGCGAAATTTGGTAGATTTTATGGAATACAAGTTTCGCTACTACCACCTAAAGCCTATGCGCCGAAACTGGCATCACGACCTTATCGCTGAGGCTTTGAAGGCTTGCCTAAGCGGTGAAATAACAAGGTTAATTATAAATATGCCCCCATCATATGGTAAAAGCGAGCAGGTGGTAAGGAGCTTTGTAAGTCATACGCTTGGGATTAACCCGAGATTTAAATTTATCTACACAAGCTACGGGGGCGATCTTACTGAAAGGATTAGCGTAGAGACAAGGGATTGGATCCGCTCTAAGGTTTATCAAGGGGTGTTTAACACCAAAATCTCAAAGAGCGCAGAGCAAAAAACCGACTGGGGGACTGAAGATGGCGGTGGATTGTATGCGACAACGGTAGGTGGAGCTATTACCGGGCGGCATGCAAATGGAATCATTATAGACGACCCGATGAAAGCAAGCGAAGCGTATAGCAGAGCGGCAAGAGAGATTGTAAAAAACTATTTTCACGACTCTATCCTATCACGGATGGAAGAGTGGGAAGGGGAAAAAGCCTTTATTATCCTCATTATGCAAAGACTCCATCCAGACGACCTTGTGGGGCATCTACTAAAAGAGCAAGGGGGTATCTGGACGCATCTCAACTTAAAAGCGTTAGAGCCAACTAAGAAAGTATATGAGATAGAAGGCTATAGATACGAAAGGGAGGCAAATGAGCCGCTGTTTCCAGCAAAGCACGATTTGGCGAGGTTAAAACAGCTTGAGGTTGAGATGGGGCAGAGCGCATTTAAGGCGCAGATGCTCCAAGACCCAGAGATTAGCGAAGCTGGGTTTTTTGAAGAAAGCTGGATAAGCGAGGTGGGGCTTTATGAGCTGCCGCCTCAAAGCCTTTATATCATGGTCGACCCTGCAATGAGCACCAAAGATAGCGCAGATGATAGAGGTATCGTAGTGGTAGGTTGGAGCGCAAAAGATGGGATAGAAACGGTTGTGATGATGGATTGCTTTAGCGGCAAATGGGAGCTTGGGGAGTTTTTGGAGTATATAGTCGATGCGATGGTAGCCTATCCAGAGGCAAGTGTGGAAGTGGAGCTTGCAGGAGGCGGACACATAGTTGTCCAAGAGCTAAGAAAAATGGTGGCAAGACGAAACGGCGAGCGGAGGATGGAGGGCAAAGATATGATACGAAATCCGATTAACGGCACAGCACCAGATAATAAGCTTCCAAAAGTTCAAAAAATAGCCGCTATGCAACCATACGCCCAAAATGGGCAAATCAAAATAAGACGGGGGGCGCACGGGGCGGATAAGTTTTTGGCAGAATTAATAGCTTTTAGTCCAGATAAGGCAAACAACAGAGATAACTTAATAGACCCGTTTGCTACAAGCTTTTTAATAGCGACTCCTAAAAAAGCTAAAGCAGAGAGGCAAAACCAAAAGTTGCGCCAGCGCAAAAAAGAGACAGGAGGGTGGAATATCTAATGGCTAAGAGATTTGATCCAGAATTTGTAGAGAGGGTTGGAGTATATTATGAGACCCATGAGCATACGGCGGCAGAGGTTGCCGAGCATTTTGGCTTAAGCCCAAAAACAGTAGAGAGCTGGATAAGCCGCAAAGGGTGGGTAAAAGGTAGGTATAGGGGCAAGGCGGAGGAGCTAAAAAAAGAGATAAATCAAGCCAAAGCCGCCGCTATTGTTGGGATGATGGCAGAGGATGGAGCTATAAATAAAGCGATAGATGTTATGGAGGGAGACCTCAAGAGGGCTTCTTATATGCTTGATAATATTGCGATAGAGCAAATAAGCGCCTCTGTGCTGGACAATCAAATGCGATATGCAGTCCAAAAAGCGCAAGCCTTTGCCGCTACAGCAAAAAATATCGGCACGATAAAGACTTATGCCGAGATAGTCAAAATGGCAAAAGAGACGATACACGGCAAAGCTCCAGAGACGGTAGTCAATTTGCAACTTGGGGACATAACGCCAGCGGAGATAGCAAGTATGTCTGACGCTCAAATAAGGGCTCTTTTGCAACAAGCGCAAGAGGGAATTATAGATGCGGAGGTAAAAGGTGGCGACAAAAGGGAGTAGAGATGAGAGCCTTGAGATGCTTTTTTGCCAAAAGAGCAAGGTAAAACTATATATCACCGAAGAGCATATAAGGCTTATTACAGAGGATGCTAAAAAGCTTGGCGTAAATAGAAGCACCCTGCTTGAATGCATCCTAATCAAATACTTATCGGAGGCGGTAAATGAAAAGCGCATATCACAAAAACAAGCTTAAGCAAAACAAAAAGCAACCGCTTGAATATTATTTTGACAATAGACTATCCCTCGCTCTATCATTTGCCGCTAAAGCCAAAGGGGTAAATGAGAGTCGTTTGGTGGAAGAAATTTTGGAGAGGCATTACGAAAAAAAATTTTAAAAAAATTTAATTACCCCCTTTTTTGTAATCTTAAAACCCCCTAAAATCGGCTCGTTCAAAAAAATAAAAAAGGACGAGCAATGGTAACTGACAACCAAACACCAGCTCAAACTCCCACGCAAGGGACTAACCCGCAAGATGAGTTAGCTGCCATAAAAGCTAAAATCGAAGAGATGAAAGCACAAAAAGAGGCGGCTAAAGGAGCGGTTGAGGATAAGTTTTTTGCAAAGGAGGAAGAGCTACTCCCACCTGAGATAGTAGAGCTTAAATACTCGAGCAATCCAGCAGACAAAAAGCAATATCAAAAAGCCTTAGAGCAAGCAAAAGCAGAGTTTGAGGCAAAAGAATTAGAGCCACATGACTTGCAAATAGCGGCTCTTGAGGATGCGTATGAGAAAAAAGCAAATGAGATAGATGAGGCTACAAAGCAAAAAGCTATCGATGATGGCAGAGCGGCGTTTTTGGCGGCGCATCCAGAAGTGGACTTTGCTAAATTATCTGAGTTTTGGATGATGGATACAACCGAGAGAGAAAAAAAAGCGATTGCAGACGCTACCCCTCCCGGGGACATCAAAGGCTTTTATGAGGCTGTGTATGAGCTGATGCAAAAAGAGACCGCAGAGGCTCCAGAGGAGCAAGCAGAGCAACCACAAGAAAAACTACCACCGCAATTTGATAGTAATAGCGTGCCAGCAAAAGAGCCGATTAAGGGTGGAGGCGACGCCGCCTACCTTGCGGCAATAGGAGTTCGCTAATGCTAGGCGTTGTGGTAGAGCAAAAAGATGGGTTGGGACAAGATGTAGAGTGCGATATCTCTATATTAGAGGCGGCCAAAGCCATTGTAAATGATGAAAAAAGAATGGCGGCGGTTAAAGATTATGTAGCCAAAGAAAAAGAGAGACTGGATTCCTTATTGGATGAAAAGTATCTCAAAGCTATAGGCGCAAGATAAAAAACCAAAAAAAAGAGAGGAAAAACAAATGGCAGATTTAACTGGATTTGTAGTGCAAGACCCTAACCAAAAGGTAAAATGGGGTCAAAATGTAACGGTAGCTTCAACGGCAAGAAATATTTTCAATCCGTTGATGGGTAAAAGCGACGACCATATTATCAAAACTGACATCAAATTCAAATCAGCGGAAGATGCAAATATCGCTGAGATGAGTATGAGAGGGCTTGTAAGAGGCGATGGCGTGCAAGGCAATACTGAGTTTAACGATAATGTTGACTCACTTGATTATTTACATCAAGAGTTTAGGCTTGAAACGCTCGGAAATTCTATCAAATCCAAAAACAAAAGATTAGAGAGCGGCAGCGCCGTATCGGCGTTTAGAGATGAGGCGATGGCTGGGCTTGCCGATTGGGCGGCCGATAGGTCAATGAGATATATGTTTGGCAGACTAAGCGAAAACTGCACAAATATAGTAGCTTGCAAAGCTGGCGGCGATGTGTATAACACAAATGGCACAAGTCAAATAACAGCTGGCGACTTTATGAATACGGCGGCTATTGATAGACTTTTGCTTCTTGCGACAACGGCAAAAGATAGCGAAGGCAAACGCCAGCCAAAAATAAGACCGTATATGGCAAAAACAATGAATAGAGAGGGGATTGAGATATATCTACCAAGATATGTGCTTATGCTCCACTCTGAGCAAGTAGAGCAACTCATGCAAGACCCTGTATGGATAGATGCTCAAAAAATGGCGAGAGAGAGAGGGGATAACAACCCAATCGTTAGCGGCGAAGTTGGAACATATAGAGGCGTTATCGTTGTAGATGGCGGAGCTTGGACTCCTGAGTACGCCGGATGCGTTAGCTCTAGCACAACAGCTCTTGACGGCGTATGCGGCGACTTCCATATATACGAGGGGGCAAGCCATTATGAGACAAGGGTTGGATTGTTTCTTGGCGCAACGGCAGGTATGATTGCTATGGATACGGGCTTTCAATACTATGAAGATACATACGATATGGGCAGAAAAATGCAAGTTGGCGTAGATAGAGCTTGGGCGTTCCAAAAAACAAGATTTAAAGGGGTTACGCCAGTGCAAAAAGAGCTTGTATGGCACGACAAAGACTACGGCGTTATAGCTTGCGTATCTGCAAAATTATCTTAAAAGGATGAAAAATGAAAGTATTTAAAAGACCAAATGTTGAAGCGCAAGTTGTCAATATAGACCTAACAGAACACGCAGGCAAGACGGTAGATATAGCCGCTTTCCCTGCTGGGACGATTTTAACCGATGTAAGGCTAACGGTAGAATCCCCTTTTAGCTCTGGATGCAAAGCATCTCTTGCAATGGGGAGCGTGAGCGTAATATCAGCAACAGCAATAGACTCTATAACAGAGTTAAAAAATCAATTCCAGCATAGAGTAGTTAGCGGCAATAATAAACTATCTTTAACACTTGACGCATCTACAACTGGAGCTGGATTTGTGACAGCTAAATATATTTTGCCAACTAAAACTGAGGCGGAATACTAAGATGGCAGCCATTTTAGCCTACGGACTATCAGTCGTTAGATATACGGGTGAAAATGAGTATCCGATTAGACAGCTAAGGGTAACGCTAAACGCAGGTGATACGCTCATCTGCGAAGCTGTAGATGCACAAAGGCTTAAAAAAACGGGGCTATTTGTTGATGCTGAGATAGGCGTAGAAACATCCAGCAAAGGGACAAAAACTCCAAAAAAGGAAAATAGTTAATGCAAACGGTAGGGGATTTTTTGTTGTCTCTTCGGTTCAGACTCAGAGAGACCAAAGATATGAATTGGCCAACGGGGGGATTGATTGAAATTTTGAATACCTCTTTGGCAAAAATATCGAGAGACCTCCTTTTGTTTAGGGATTTTGGAGTCTATACGGCCAAAAAAGATACAACATTTTATCCCCTACCAAGACATAAAATTAAAACAATATCGGTAACGATAGATGGACGCTTGATAGCTTATAAAAGCTTTGACTGGATAGCCTCAAATCCAGATAAGATAGATAAAGATGTGATATATGCATACGAGACGCAAGAGGGATTGACTTTTACGCAAAGTCCAGAAAAAGGGGAGATACGAGTATCTTATAACTCTACAAGACGGGTAGATAGCGAAGATGAAGCTTTACCAGTTCCAGATTTTGCGCAGGAGTCATTAATGCTATATTGCCTCTATCTTGCAAACCAAAGGGAGGCGAGCGAGAGGGCGTTTGCAAAGAGTCAAGCCTATTTGGCTTTGTATGAGCAGGAGGTGCAAAAGCTCAAAGCTGCAATAAATAAAAACTACTTTTCAAAAAACATAACAACAGATTATCAGGTGGTGTAAAATGGCTTTTTTGGATGATTTTTTAGGTAGAGTAGGCTCAATAAGCGCAGTAGTTAAGGAGAACGCTCTTATTACAGACACCAGAGCCGCAATGCAAGAGTTTTTAAAAGACTATGCCGTAACTGATGAAAAAAAGGGAGAAATATACGCTAATTTTGAGGCGACGATAGCCACGAGTATGCTCAAAAATGTTTTTGATATTGCGCTACAAATTCCTACTACAGAGTC
>JAVRLX010000051.1:0-10760 GCA_031960985.1 Campylobacterales bacterium
ACAATTATGAGCTATCGCTAAAATTTTAATAAAAGGGGATTTTAATGAGAAAGTTTGTTTTTGTTTCCGTAGTGGCATCGCTTATCGCTTCTTCGTCTTTATTTGCCAAAGGACCAAACAATCCTGCAAATTTTGAGACCGCAAAAGCCAGGATGAGTGAGTTGGCTGATAAAAGGATAAATATAATCAAGGAGTTTAAGGCTTGCGTTGAGGCTTCAACGGATATAAATGCGCTCAAAGAGTGTAGAAAAAAAGAGGCTAACGCCATGAGAGAACTAAAACCAAAAAAAGAACCCAGAGGCTCTCGTTCGATGAGAGATGGTAACAATGCTCAGCCAGGAGCTGGCAACAAATCAATGATGTAAAAAGTGGAGGGGCTTTTGGCTCCCCACTTTTACAGTTTTATTTTGCAATACCCTCTAGCTCTACATTAATTTTAACATCGTCTCCAACCACGAATCCGCCGGCTTCCAGAGCTTTATTCCAGTTTAGTCCAAAATCTTTTCTGTTGATTTGAGAACTAAGAGAGATGCCCACTCTAGTATCGCCCGCCATATCTTGAACAGCCTTACTTATTTCGGCGTCAAATGTGACCGGTTTTGTTGTGTTTTTGATGGTTAGATTGCCAGATACTTTTGCTTTACCGTTTTTTAGCGGTGTAAATTTGGTCATTACAAATTTCATTTGCGGATATTTGGCGACATCAAAAAAGTCCGCACTTCTTAGGTGGTCATCCCTTTTTTGTATATCCGTATCAATGGAGGCGGTATCTACAACCCCCTCAAGCCTTGTCAGCTTACCAGTTTTTTCATCAAGCGTAAAATTGCCGTCAAAAGCTTTAAATTTACCTTTTACATTGCTAATCATTAAGTGCTTTACATTAAAACCAACACTTGAATGTGAGTTGTCGAGAGTGAAATCAGCCGCAAACGCCGATATACACAAAATAGAGGCGCTGCAAATGCCAATTACCGTTTTTTTCATTGCAAGCTCCTTGTTTATCTGTTTTTTGCGGCTTTTAAGGCCTCGATTAATTCGTCTATATTTTCATAGGGAATATGGACTTTCCACTCCGGCTCCCCACCATCTAGACTTACCCCTATACTTACTACTGGTTGTGAATTATCCCCATACGGATGCTCCATATCGGTAAGCGTAATTTTGCCGCCTTTGAAGCTTGCTAGATCAATCGTGCTTAGTAGTTTTGTCTTGGACATATCTGCTCCTTTTTGAGTGAAGTATATATGTATTGTAGGCAAAGTAGCTTAAAATGATTTTAATCGAGCGATAGTAATACAGAGTTTTTGTAGCGCATAAATTCTAGCTTTTGCTCTAAATATTTATTCTCTTCTTTTAATGATTTGTAGCTTGAGTATAGAGAGTCTGTCTCTAGGCTTGTGTAGTAAATACTTGAAGATATATATATTTTTGGAATTGTAATCCCCACAGCAAGCATTAAAGCTGCGAGCGCCGTTGCGACGCTCTTAAGACCAAGACCTTCGCTGCCGCTGTTTAAAGCGTCAATTTCCTCTAAAAGCTGTTGCTTATCGTGTTTTGTCTCAACTGTCTCTACCAAATTTAAAAGCCCTCAATTTTGCGCTTCTAGCCCGTGGATTTGCTTTTAATTCGTCCTTTGAAGCTGTAAGCGGTTTTTTGGTTAATATTTCACCAAGCTCGTTATTATTGCCGCATGTACATCTTAAAGCCTCTGGCGGGCAGATGCAAGAGCGCGACCACTCTTTAAAAGTCGTCTTAACAATCCTATCTTCGAGCGAATGAAAAGAAATAATACCCAAAATTTGCCCTTTTTGCGATATTTTTTTTACATTTTCTAAAAAATTTTCAAGCTGTTCAAGTTCGGAGTTGACCTCTATCCTAATTGCCTGAAAGGTTAGCGTTGCGGGATGTATTTTACCGCCTCTAAAATTTGCCCCGATGAGTTCGCTTAGCTCTTTGGCCATTGTAATTTTCGATTCTTTGCGTTTTTTTACGATTAGCGATGCTATTTTTTTTGAAAACCTCTCTTCTCCGTAGACTCTTATAATTCTTTCAAGCTCCGCCTCTGAATAACCGTTTACGACATCGTATGCTGAAAACTCTTGCGAACTATCCATTCGCATATCTAGCGTTTCAGATTCAAACGAAAAACCCCTCTCTTTTTTGTCTAGTTGCAAAGAAGAGACGCCAATATCAGCAAGTATTCCGACGATATTTGTGGTATCTATTTTAGATAATGCAGAGGCAAAGTCCGATTTTATGATTTGCACCCTATCGCCAAATTTTTTCAGCCTTTCAGTACTAAAAGCTATCGCCTCATCATCTCTGTCTATGCCTATAAGACGGATATTTGGATGGGAGGTAAGTATCGCCTCTGAGTGCCCGCCGTATCCTAGCGTAGCGTCTACAAAAACCCCCTCATCAATACTTTCGAAAATTTCCAATACTTCATCAAGCAGTACCGGTTTGTGCGGAATATTCAAGTTTAAACCTTTATTATTGATTTTTGTATCCCTAAAAAAAGCGCTTTTATGTCATCTTCGCTAATAATTAAAGGCGGCATTATGTATATAGTGTTGCCAAGCGGTCTTATGAATATACCATGTTTTAACCCCTCCTTAAATATCTCAAGGCTAGGTCTTGACGCAGATGTCTCTAGCTCAAAAGCGGCTATCATCCCTGTCTGTCTTATATTTTTAACTCTTTTGTCGTTTTGCAACTCTTCTAGACAGAGCGATATTTGCTCAATTTTGGGCTTTAGATTTTCTATAATTTTCTGATTGTCAAAAATATCCATAACAGCGTTTGCGGCGGCGCATCCAAGAGCATTTCCACTATACGAGTGCGAGTGCAAAAACGCTCTATCCACCCCTTCAGCGTAAAAAGCCTCATAAATCGACTCTTTGCACATAACGACAGAGAGCGGCATATATCCGCCTGTTATCCCTTTTGATAAACACATTATATCGGGAGTTATATTTGCCTGTTCATGGGCAAAAAAACTGCCGGTACGCCCAAATCCAACGGCTATTTCATCCAATATAAGATGGACGCCGTATCTGTCGCATACCTCTCTTAAGCTTAATAAAAACAAAGGGGAGTGCATACGCATATATCCAGCGCATTGCACTAGAGGTTCGATAATGACGGCAGATACTTTGCCTTGTAAGCGCTCTAGCGTCTCTTTTAGAGCTTTTATCGCCTTGTCGCCCTCCTCTTTGCTTTTGTCTTTGGGCGAGGGGGTAATAACAGTTTTTAGTAGGATTTTCTCAAATGTTTTTTTGTATAGCCCTACATCACCGACACTCAGAGCGCCAAGCGTCTCTCCGTGATAGGAGTTTTCAAATGCGACAAAAAGCTCTCTTGTCTCACCTCTGTTTTTAAAATATTGAAAACTCATTTTAAGAGCGGCTTCTATGGCGCTAGAACCGTTATCGGCAAAAAATACTTTTGTTAGGTTATTGTTACATTTTTTCACAAGCTTTTCGGACAAGTTTATCATCGGTAGATGTGTAAAATTTGCGGCCATTACATGGGCAAAATCGTTTAGCTGGTTTATTATTGCGTTATTAATTCTATCGTTACCGTGCCCAAGATTATTTACCCACCACGAAGATATACCATCAATATAGCTGTTGCCTTCAAAGTCGTAAAGACGCACACCTTGCGCTTTTTTTATTGGAATTAGCGGGATGTGTTCAAAATCTTTCATCTGCATGCAAGGATGCCAGACTAAAGAGAGATCTTTCAAAACTAGAGAGTTAAGCATACTCAAAATAAACCTTTTTTACCGAATTTTAATCCATATCTTTATAAAATGAAGTTAATTCTACCAATTTAAAGGCCTTTTATGATTACATGGATGCAAAAGCATCGAAAATATCTTGTTATTACAATCTGGATTTCTACTATTGCATTTGTCGGCGCTGGTTTCGTCGGCTGGGGCAGCTATGATTATGGCTCTATGGGCGGTGGTATAGCCAAGGTCGGCAAGATAGAGATAACAAAAGAGGAGTACTCCTCTGCATATCGAAATATATACAATTACTACTCCAAAATGACTGGCGGAAAACTCGACGAGCAGACTGCAAAGTCTTTAAATTTGGAGAATATAGCTTTGCAAACGCTTGTAAATCAAGCGCTTTTACAAAATTTTGCAAACGAATTAGAACTTCGGGTGAGCGACGAAGAGGTGGCGGCAAAGCTTGCTTCTATCGAGCCGTTTCAAAAAAATGGCAAGTTTGACAAAGATACATATATATTGACTCTTAAAAATATAGGGATGAGCCCAAAAGAGTTTGAAGAGGGGCTAAAAAAAGAGCTTTTGATAGAAAAGGTATACGGAGTCTTGCAACCGACGGTGCACAAAGAGGAGTTAAGAGCGCTTGCCACCGCTGCCCTCTCAAAAGATAGGGTCGGTATAAAAATAATAGATGCGGCAGCTTTTTTAAAGCCTGCAGATGAGGGTCAGATAAAAGCATTTTGGGAAAAAAATAAGGCAAAGTTTAAAACAGAACCCTCTTATGACCTTGAAAGCATAGAAGTTCCATCGTCCGCCATAGTCGTAAGCGACGATGATATAAAAAGGGAGTATGCCGAAAACGGCTCGCTGTATTTTAAAGATGGTAAAAAAATGAGCTTTGAAGAGTCAAAAGAGCTTGTATCTAAAAATGTAAAACTGAAAATTGCAAAAAAAGAGGCGCTAAAAAAATATGTAGAACTAAAAGAGGGCAAAATAAAAGGGAAAGAGGCGCTTGGTGTGAAGGTGTCTGCAGCGACCCCATTGCCAAATGAGATTAAGACGGAGCTTTTAAAAACAAAACAGCCTGTTACACTAAAGCCGATACTTGTTAACGATATGTTTGTAATTTTGAAAGTAACAAAATTTACACCCTCAAGAGAGATGAGTTTTGAAGAGGCCAAGCCGATAGCCAAAATGGCAGCTGAGAGGGAAAACGCCATAGCTGCAATGAAGGCGGAAGCTGAAAAAATGCTAAAGGGTGAATTTGCAACTGTAGATATAGGGTTTTTATCAAAAAATGAGAAAAACACCACCCTCGGATTAAATGAACAAGAGGCAGCGCAGGTTTTTTCAACTATTTTTGAATCTAAAGAGCCAAAAGGCGCTGTTTATTTGCCATCAAAAACGGTTTTATTCAAAGTTTTGGAACAAAAATTGCTGGATAAAGGGGAAGCAATTAAAGATGAGCAGGCTTTCTCAAAGCTCCTATTAGGGGCAAAAGCCTCTCTTGTTAACCAAAGTGTGCTAGAATACCTAAAAAATAAGTATGAGGTAAAACTCTTTATGCGCCAAAACGGCGAAAATGCAAAAAGTAACTAGGTAAAAATGGACAATCAGGCAAAGTTAGACTTTTCTAAACCGATTTTAGCGATAGATATCGGCTCAACTAAGACTTGCGCCCTTATAGCCGAGATAAGAGGGGGCGAGCCACACATCACTGGTATTGGGATAGTACAATCTAATGGGCTTAAAAAAGGGGCTATTACAAATATTGAGTTAGCCTCTAGATCCATAAAAATGGCAGTATCTGATGCAAAAAGAATTGCTGGCATGGATTTTGGTGAAGCGGTCGTCTCTATCTCAGGCGCCTATACAAAAAGTGTTAATTCCCATGGTATAGTGAATGTACCAAACGGAGAGATAACGCTAAAAGAGATAAACAGGGCAATACAAACTGCTATTTATAATGCAAATATTCCGTCGGAGTATGAGATTATTCATGTATTGCCCTATAACTTTAAAGTAGATGACCAAGATTTTATAGAAGACCCTATTGATATGAGCGGCAATAGGCTTGAAGTGAGCGTGCATATAGTCACGGTGCAAAAATCAAGCCTTGAAAATTTGCGTAAAGCGGTTAAATTAGCTGGTCTTGAAATATCCAATATTGTTCTTAGCGCATATGCTTCGTCCATAGCGGTTTTAAATAGGGATGAAAAAGAGCTTGGCGTCGCAGTTATAGATATAGGCGGGGCAACAAGTAATCTTGCGGTACATCTTGGCAATTCAATTAGATATAACGACTTTTTAGCTGTCGGTTCAAATCACATTACAAACGACCTTTCGATGGCTCTTCATACGCCTATACGAGATGCAGAAAATGTGAAACTAGAGTATGGTTCCTTGCATTCTGGTTCAAGCGCTATTATAGAACTACCGACGGTTGGCAATGAGGCGGAAAAACAAGAGGTTTCCCTTGAGATAGTCTCAAGCGTCATCTATGCAAGAGCAGAAGAGACGCTAATGATACTCGCAAAATCGCTAGAAAAAAGTGGATTTAAAAACCAAATAGGCGCAGGCGTTGTATTTACAGGGGGCATGACAAAGCTTGAAGGGCTAAGAGATTTGGCTGTTAGTATATTTGACAATATGCCTGTTAGATTTGCTAAACCAAAAGATATGGATGGACTTTTTGAAAATCTTAAAGATCCATCCTCCTCAACTGTTATTGGCTTGGTGCTTTATTCAGCAGGGAAAAATGCTCTTTATGAGATAGACTCATCAAAAAGACTTAGGTTAAAAGAAAATGTTACCGCTCAAATTGGCGGTATGCATGAAAGGCCTAAAGAAGAAGAGGAAAAAAAGAGCGAGTCTGGTGTTGCCGCCAATAGGATATATAAAGCTCCAGAGAGGGTTTTCCAAGCTGGCGGCTCAAAAGAGGCAAACAAAAAACTTCTCGAACACATCGACCTCCCCGAAAGAAGCGGTGGCGGGATAAAAGCTTACTTTGTAAGGTTTTGGCGATGGGCTACCCAATTATTTTAAATCTTAGCCAAGGAATATAGATGAACGGTCTGTTTCAAGTTGAAGAGTTGCGATCAAAAAACGGCGCAAAAATAAAAGTTATTGGTGTCGGCGGCGGCGGTTGTAATATGATAAATCATATGATTAGCGAAAACGTAAGCGGTATTGAGCTAATTGTGGCGAATACAGATGCGCAAGCCCTTGATGGTTCTATGGCTCCAACGAAGATACAGCTTGGCGCCAAGCTAACAAGAGGTCTAGGAGCTGGGATGAAGCCTGAGATAGGCAGGGGCGCCGCTGAAGAGAGCTACCAAGAGATTAAATCTATTCTTGAGGGCGCAGATATGGTATTTGTAGCCGCTGGACTTGGTGGAGGCACAGGGACAGGAGCTGCGGAAGTAGTAGCCGCAGCAGCTAAAGAAGTAGGCGCTCTTACTGTGGCGGTCGTTACAAAGCCATTTATATTTGAAGGGCAAAAAAGAAGAAAATTTGCCGAAGAGGGACTTCTTGGCGTTAAAAAAGTGTGTGACTCTATCGTTGTAATCCCAAATGATAAGCTACTTGCCATAGTAGATAAAAATATGGGCATTAAAGATAGTTTTAAAATAGTAGACAATGTTTTGTCTCGTGCAGTTACCGGCATAAGCGGCGTAATTTTAAAGCATGGGGAAAACGATATAAATCTCGACTTTGCCGACCTTAAAACTGTTATGAGTCATAAAGGGACTGCGCTTATGGGTGTGGGTGAGGCTAGTGGAAATGATGCGGCTTATCAGGCTATAAAAAATGCAATAGAGTCCCCTCTATTTGATAATATATCTATCAGTGGCGCTATGGGAATACTAGTTCATATCAATATGCATCCTAATTATCCACTTGTGCAAATCCAGCAAGCAATGTCTATTGTTTATGAGAGCGCAGATCCTGACGCCGATGTAATATTTGGTACAACTACCGATGAAAACCTAGGGCATGACAGAGTTATTATTACAATAGTTGCAACAGGCTTTGAAAGAGAGGCGGCAAATAATTATCCAATCAAAAAAGCCGAAAAAGATTCTAGCGCTATAGAAAAGCCGCAAGTTAGAAATATTAGGAAAATAAGCGGTGGATACGATATTACATTTGACGAAGATGAGCTCCAGGTTCCGACATATCTTAGACGCCAGATGGATTAAATTAAAGCTTTTAAGGCGTCTATAATGAATATTGATTTTATAGGTGAGACTTTATCGGATAAACGAATTATTCTCAGAGAATCAAACGCCCCTTTTGCAAAAGCGGTAGCGGCAAAAATATTTAAAGAGCTTGGTTGCGAGGTTCATATCGTTAAAGATCTCAACTCTCTTAAAAAAGTGTTAGGCACAAATGATAGCGACTTTTTTGTTGGCGTTTTTGATTACTCTAAGCCTGCGGATATTGATGCTGTAGAGTTTGCGATAGACTCAAAGTTGCCGGTAATAGTTTTGGCGCAAGAACTTGATAATGATGATACAAGAGATCTATTATCGTCCTTAAACATTGTAGATTATGTTTTAAAAAGAAGTATTGAGGATATAGATTTTTTGGTTAGGCTCATAAGACAACTTGCCAAAAATAGCCATACTGAAGTTTTAGTGGCCGATGATTCATCTGTATATAGAAAAAATCTATCAAGTATTTTAAAAACTCAACTCTTTACCGTTTATGAGGCAAAAGATGGCGCAGAGGCTCTCTCTTTGGTCAAAAAGCATAAAAATATCAAAATGGTCTTAACTGACTATTTTATGCCAAATATTGATGGTTTTGAGCTTGTAACAAAGCTTAGAAAATTAAAAACCAAAGATGAGCTTGCAATTATTGCAATATCTGGCGATGCAGGCGGGATAACTATCTCAAAGTTTTTAAAGTATGGGGCAGATGATTATATTAAAAAGCCTTTTAATAAAGATGAGCTTGTTTGCCGGATAAATAACAACATGGAGCATATATATCTCATAGAGACCCAAAAAGAGCTTTTAAATTTTGATTTTTTAAGTGGATTGCACAATAAAAAGTATCTTTTAGAGGCAGGCGGGACTTTGCATGCAAACAGTCTCCGTGGAAATATAGATTTTATCGTTGGGATGATAGATATAGATGATTTTAAATCAATTAACGATAGATATGGTCACGATGTAGGTGATATGGTTATTAAAGACCTTGCTTTGCGACTTAAGGATTGTTTTAGAAAATCTGATATAGTTTGTAGATTTGGCGGCGAAGAGTTTTGTGTGGTTTTAACAAATGTTGAAGACAAATTCATAGATAGCACTTTTGAAAAACTGCTTCATAGCGTAAGAAGCGCAAAAATTATAACAAAAAATAACGAGGTAGCTTCATATACAATATCAATAGGCGTTTGTGCTACGCTAATGGATAGCTTTGAAGGGATGTTAAAGGTTGCCGACGAAAAGCTATATGTGGCAAAAAAAGAGGGAAAAAATAGGGTAGTTACCGATATTATCCCCTCCTAAACCTCTATTTGTCGTCCGTTTAAAAAATTTTGGACAATTTTGTTAGTTGTGTTTTTAAAACTTTGCGCATCGCTACTCTCTATAATAACCCCATCATATAACATTGCGGCATAGTCGGCGCATTTAAAAGCCTCTTTTATATCGTGACTTATGAGAACTGATGTTATTTTTAGCTCTTTTTGGAGTTTTATTATCATCTGACTTATCTGATCGCTTATAATAGGGTCTAGCCCTGTAGTTGGCTCATCATATAGCATTATTTGTGGCTTTAAAATAATAGTTCTAGCAAGCCCAGCCCTTTTTCGCATCCCCCCTGATAGCTCATCTGGATAAAGCTTAGATACTCGCTCTGGCTCTAGGGCTACCATCTCTAAGGCGGCATAAACCTCTTTTTGTATCTCTTTTTCGCTCATTTTGGTATGCTCTCTCAGCGGAAACGCAACATTTTCATAAACATTCATACTATCAAACAGGGCGCCGCTTTGAAATAAAAACCCTATTTTTTTGCGAAGCTCTAATAGCTCATTGCCGCTTAGCCCTGTTATTTTCTGGCCATCAACCCTTATCTCCCCTGCATCTGGTTGCAATAAACCTACGATATGTTTGATAATTGTCGATTTACCACTTCCTGATAGCCCAAATATTACTGTTGTTACCCCATCCTTTATATCGAGGTTGACGCCACGAAGCACCTCTTTGGTGCCAAACTTTTTGCAAAGCCCCCTAATTTCTATCATTTGGCCCCCTTTCTTTTAGGAAGCTACAAGAAAGTATCCTTGTAAATCTCATAAAAAATGCAATTATAAGGGTAAAAAGGAGTATTTTAAAATCTATCTCGGCAAACTTATGCAATCTCTCAAAGTCGGCAGAGTTTATAGCGGCTTCGCCCATCGCTTGATAAGCTATTATCTGGGGTGTAAAATAAAATGCGTATATCCCTATGGCTACTACATTTATGCCGGATATAAGCATCATTATAGGGGTGTTTTTTTTGTTGGCTACCAAAAAACCTTCAAATGCTACTGTTAGCGCGGCTGTAGTTAGCAATATGTAATTAAATCTTGAGAAAATCTCACTCATCATAAGTCCAGCATCGTATCTAGCAAGTAGCTTTACGCCAAAGATTATTTCGGAGTGAAATATTATAGGAGCAACCATAGCTCCAAGCAAAAACACCCCCACAGCAGAGCCAGCTAGACAAAATAAGTAAAAAGACGCAAAAAGTTTTATCATTAGTTTTCCTTAATAATCCAAAATCCTCTATCAAAACCGGCATAGTCCTTGTAGAAATCGTATCTAATATTTTCTCTTTCTTCAAGCTTCAAAAGAAGGCGCTCTTTTTGATCAAAACCTATTTCGCAGATAAAAGCCTTGAAACTTCTCTCAAAAAATCCTTCTATTATCATTTCTATAATTTCCGCTCCGTTTTCGCCGCCAAATAAGGCGTTGTGCGGCTCATACAATACATTTGTATCCAATTTGTAACCATTTTGTATATAAGG
>JAVRLX010000052.1:0-10743 GCA_031960985.1 Campylobacterales bacterium
GCCAAGCATAAACACTTGCGGTGGGGGTGAAGAGATGAGGCGCTCTAGCAGGGCTAAAAAATCATCTTTGCATCTAGGATAGTGGGCGTCTGTAACAAAAACCGCCCCCTCTTTTAATTCAAGGGACATAGGCGATTTTTGGTATTCCAGCATCCTCTTTAAAACCAAACATAATATTTGCATTTACCACAGCTTGAGAGCTTGCCCCCCTCATTAGGTTATCTATCGCACACATTGAAACAAGGGCATTATTATTTTTTGCCGCGTAAAGATCGGCGAAGTTCGTGCCGCTAACATTTTTGGTTTGAGGCAGTTCATCCCTCACTCTTACAAAAGGCTTACTTTCGTAATATTTTTTGAGTATCTCTTGTGGCTTTATATCATCTTTTAGCGTCGCAAATACGGTTGCCATCATCCCTCGAACTATTGGCACCAAAGTTGGCACAAATGTAACCTCCACTTTTTGCCCATATAGCTTCGAGGCGTGTTCTGCTATCTCTGCGGCGTGGCGGTGCTTGATGATGTTGTAGTGGTTGATATTTTCATCTACCGATACAAAGTGAGTAGTTGCTGTAGGGCTTTTGCCTGCCCCCGATACGCCTGTTTTGGAGTCGACAAATATGGGTTGAGATAGGTCGATATATGGCAAAAAGGGCACAAGAGCCAAAAGTGTGGCAGTTACATGACAACCGGGATTTGCTATAAGGCGGGCATTTTTGGCTATTTCCTCGTGAAGCTCTGGGATGCTATATACGGCATGCGCAAGATTTTCTATATCTTCATGCTCGCAATAATTGGCTTCATATGACTCTTTGCTTGTTCGATAATCGGCTGATAAATCAACAACTTTTACGCCAAGCGCCAAAAGCTCTTTTGCTACTCTCATCGCAGTTTTGTGTGGAAGCGCCAAAAACACAAGCTCGCAAAATTCGCTAGCCCTTTTACTATCCACTTTTTCTACCGCCAAATCTATAACGCCAAGAAGGGATGGATGGAGCGAAGCTAAAGTTACCTCCCCCTCTGTATTTGCGGCATAGACTAGCTCAAAGTGTGGGTGATTTACTAGTATTTTAACCAATTCCAGCCCCGTATAGCCGCTGACGCCTATTATTCCAACTTTTATTTTTTTACTCATACCCCTGTACTCCCAAAACCACTTGCGCCTCGTTCTGTGGAGTCTAACTCTTCAACTACGACAAAATCGGCTTGCAGTATCTCTTTGATGACAGCTTGCGCTATTCGGTCCCCTTTTTTGATAACAAAATCCTCTTTGCTTGTATTTATGAGTATTACCATAAGCTCACCTCTATAATCGCTATCGACCGTCCCTGGGGTGTTGAGCACTGTAATCCCGTTTTTAAGGGCTAAGCCACTTCGTGGCCTTATTTGGAGTTCATACCCTTTTGGTAGGGAGATAGCAAGACCAGTTTTAACTACATCCCGCTCGCCAGCTTTTATCGTTTTTTCTTCTACGGAGTGCAAATCAAAGCCGGCCGCCTCTTCGGTCTGATATTTTGGGATTATTGCCTCAGGGTTTAGTATTTTTACTTTTACGCCGAGTCTTTTCATTAAAAATTTATCTCTTCGTAATACACTTCGATAATTTCAAACTCATCTACGCCGCCTGGTAGCTCGATAGTTAGTGTATCCCCCTCTTCTTTGCCAAGGAGAGCTTTTGAAAGGGGAGAGTTAAACGATATTAGCCCGCGATTTGGGTCTGACTCAATTGCGCCAACTATCGTATAGCACACCTCTTTATCATCCTTTGTGCTACATAATTTAACGGTTGAACCAAAGCAAACTCTGTCATGCTTTAGTGTTGATGGATCTATCACTTGAGCGCGAGAGAGCATATCGCTTAGTTGTGCTATTTTTTTTTCAAGGTGCGCTTGCTTCTCTTTTGCGGCGTCGTATTCGGCGTTTTCCGATAGGTCGCCGTGACTTCTAGCTTCGGCTATCTCATCTGCCACCTTGTTTCTCTCAACTGTTTTTAATTGTTCTAACTCTTTGGCAATTTTATCAAACCCGTATTTTGTCATAGGCTCTTTTTGCATTGGTGAAAAGTCCTTTATTTGATGTTTTTTTTCGATTATAGCAACATTTAAACAAAAAATTCCGATAAATCTCTATCTTTGCCGCTAAGCCGCTCTCTAAGCCATAGTGACTTAGCGAGGAATGCATCTTTATCCATCTGCTCTAGCCCCCTTAATATAGCGTCTACCGTCACCTCATCTTGCAATAACTCTGGGTGTATCTCGCCCACCCCTTCAAAATCGGCTATAATGTTGGCAAGACCTATGTGTTTTAGGCTTGTTACAAATTTTTTTGCTATCCAATAATCAATCGGTTTTGCCTTGTAGACAAGTAGCGTCGGAGTACCGATGATAGATGCTTCAAGAGTCGCAGTGCCGGAGCAAATTACCGCCTTTGAGGCTTCAAAAAGCGCATATTTTGCATCCTTTACTATCTCAAAACCGCTCGTGTCGCCGTAAAGCTCAGATATTTGAGTATCATCAAAAAATGGTGGAATTGCAAGCAACTTAATACCATCTATCTTAATGGCAACCTCTCTAAATATAGGCATTAGCTTTGTTATCTCACCCTTTCTACTTCCAGGTAGAAACGCCGTGATATTGGAGTGTGTCGGCTCCATCTTTTTCTCTTTTATCTCTTCCATAAGTGGATTGCCGACATATACCCCTTTGTGCCAAAACATTTTTTCAAATGGAAAAATATACGCTTGCGCATCGGTATATCGCTCGATAGTGGCTATCCGACCTTTTTTCCACGCCCAAACTTTTGGGAGGATATAGTAAATTATCTCTTTGTTTGGGTATGCTTTTTTGATCGCTTTTGCAAGGGGGAGATTGAAAGCAGGGGCGTCTATCAGTAGCGCCTTATCGCACTCTGCCGCCTCTTTTACTAGGGCATTTATCGCTTTTTTGGCGGCAAATACCTTTTTTATCGCATCCACAAACCCCATTACGCTAAACTCTTTTGGGCTTATAAGCGGCTCACCGAACTTTTCGTCAAAAATACCTCTTAGCTCCATCCCCTTTGTCTGCGTAAGCAGGTTTTGAAGATGCAGATTTGCCGATGGCTCTAAGGCTGATACTAATAACTTCATTTACGCGATAACTTCTTTGTTTTTTCATTATCATACCAAACACCAGTTATAATTTCCGCAAAAAAACTATGGAAAAAGCATGAAAAAAATACTAATAACAAATGACGATGGGTATGAATCGGAGGGGTTACTTGCCCTTGCGGAGGCGGTGAGGAGCTTGGGGCATGTGACGATAGTGGCGCCATCATCTGAAAAGTCGGCATGCGGGCATAGTTTGACGCTGACTCGTCCTCTCAGATTTATTTGTGTTGGAGATGATTTTTACAAGCTTGATGATGGGACACCCTCTGACTGCGTGTATCTAGCTTTAAACTCACTTTTTGAAGAGACTAAACCAGATATTGTTTTAAGTGGAATTAACAAAGGCTCAAATATGGGTGAGGATATTACATACTCAGGGACGGCTTCAGCGGCGATGGAGGCGGTTTTGCAGGGAATCCCAGCTATCTCTTTTTCGCAAGTGTATAGACATATGGGTGAAAATTCGTTTGTATATGATTTTGATGTGGCTTCGCAGGTGGCCTTTGAACTTGTGGCTAAGGTATTAGACGGAGGCTTTCCCCTTGGGGCTAGACGGTTTTTGAATGTAAATATTCCAGCTATTAAAAAAAGTGAATTTAAAGGCTATAAAGTCACAAGGGCAGGGTATAGGCATTATGGTAATGATGCGCACATGCATAGAAATCCAAGAGGCGAGGAGCACTATTGGCTAGGGCTTCATCCACTTGAGTGGTCGGATCATCCGTATGGAGATAAGAACTATATGAACGATTTTGATGCGATAAAGGATGGATTTGTATCAATAAGTCCAATTAAGCTTGATATGACAGCGCACGAAGAGTTGGATGCTGTTAGGAGATGGATTGAGTAGATATGATCGTGTAAGGATGCTTTTTGGAGATGAGAGGTTTGAGAGGCTGCAAGCCAAAAAAGTCCTCTTATTTGGAGTTGGCGGAGTAGGGGGACACTGTCTCGATGCACTCTATCGCACAGGCGTGAGTGATATTACGATAGTTGATTTCGATAGATACGATATTACAAACCAAAACAGACAAATAGGCTCCGATGCGATTGACGAGGTGAAGGTGTATAGACTTGCATACCTTTATCCAGGGGTAACGCCGATACATGCAAAAGTAGATGAAGAGTTTTTATCTAACTTTGATTTTGAGCCTTATGATATTGTGTTAGATGCGATAGATGATGTCAAAGCAAAGGTTGGAATCATTAGACGAGCCCATAAAAAACTGATCTCCTCAATGGGCTCTGCAAAGCGGCTAGATCCTACAAAAATAGAGTATATCTCAATATGGAAGACCCATGGCGACGCACTCGCAAAAAAAGTGCGAGATGAGCTAAAGAGGATAAATTTTAAGCCTGATTTTAAGGTGATTTTTAGCTCTGAAGTTCCACAATGCAAAGAAAAAGGCTCATTTGTGGGGGTAACTGGAGCATTTGGACTAACGCTTGCCGCAAAAGCGATAGAGAGGCTAACAAGGTAAATCCCTTAAGCTCTTCTATTCGCTCATTAAGGCTTCATGCGTGGTGCCCAAAATCAAAGATTTTGACCTTCGCATTGCAGAACCATTCGCTTCATATAAGAGCTTAAGGAAAGCATGATGAAACAAGCGTGGCTTAGTACAAAACTTGATAGCGGAAAAATAAGGTGTGATGCGTGTGCGCATTTTTGCGTTTTATCTGAAGGTGAGACAGGCAAATGCGGCGTTCGCAAAGTAAAAGGGGGTGAATTAAACCTTGAAGTATACGGGCTTATAAGCGCTATTAACATAGACCCTGTGGAGAAAAAGCCTCTTTATCACTTTTTGCCAAATACCCCTATACTCTCAGTTGGCACGGTGGGGTGCAATTTTTCATGCGCGTTTTGCCAAAACTATGAGCTTAGCCAATATCCAAAAGAGCACGGCGGCGAGGTAGTTGGTAGATACATAAGCCCAAAAGAGCTCGTTAATATAGCGCTTGAGCGAAATATCCCATCCATCGCCTTTACCTATAATGAGCCTGTGATTTATTTTGAGTATGCGTATGATGTAATGAAGCTTGCAAAAGAGGTTGGGATAAAGAGCGTTTTTGTCACAAGCGGATATGAGAGCAAAAAGACGATTGAATTGAGTGCGGGGCTACTTGATGCTATGAATATTGACATCAAATCTTTTAACGACGAGTTTTATAAAGAGCTTTGTGGGGCGAGGTTAAAGCCGGTCCTCGAGTGTGTGGAAAATGCTAAGAAAGCTGGGATTTGGGTCGAGATAACAACGCTTCTTATCGAGGGCAAAAACGACTCTGATAAAGAGATAGAGGATATTTGCAAATTTGTAAAAAGTTTAAGTATCGAAATCCCTATCCATTTTAGCGCTTTTCATGGGGCTTATAAAATGACAGATGTGCCGCCAACTTCGCATGAGACGCTAAACCGTGCGTATGAAATAGCAAAATCTTTGCATCTAAGACATGTGTATGTTGGAAATGTATTTGATGATGAGAGACAAAACACATATTGCGCCGCCTGCGGTGAGCTGTTACTAAAGCGTAGCGGCTATTTAGGCGAAAAAGTAAAAAATTATCTTGTGGATTTGGATAGATGCCCTAGGTGCGGCTACCGTCTAAAAGGGGTTTTTAATACAAATTAAAATAAAGAGCGATAGCAAATATAATAAGGCTCATTGCCGCGCCAACTACTATAGCCCTTTTTTTATTGCAACATGGCGGTTTTGGTTTACAATCGGTTTTCATCTAATAATCCTGTTTATAAAAGATGTCAATAGAGCTTTTGCGTCCCGCTTGACTCTCTATATTAACATTTTTGTTGATTTGATATTCAAAAACAACGCTACTCTCTATATCGTTTTTATATGTAACAGTTAGATCTTTTGTAATTTTTTTGCCCACTTCTACTTTTGTAGCCTGTGTTGTTCTGCCGTTTGCATCGGTAATCTCGGTTGGGCTAATCTCTATTTTATCTAGCTTGATACCAAGCTCTTTTGCAAGATCTCTTGAGAGTGCGTTTGAGAGGGCGGCTATCGCTTTTGATGAGTATTTGGCGTCAGAGGAGCTTTTTGTAAAGCTGCTATCTGGGTCTACGCCAAAAAGCAGATATGAGATAATCTCTTTTTCACTCATGGCAGGCTTGGAGCTAAAGCTGATTTTTGGCGCAGAGGCAAACTCTTTTACGAAGATAAATATTTGCGTGTCTTTGTCGGTGTGGCGTAGCGTTAAATCTAGGTATGGGTTATTAGGCTCCGTTTGTGTCAAAACTATCTCTCCCGAGTCTAGCAAAAACCGTTTGCCCTCCATATCATAATACCCTCTACCTGTTTTAATAAGCCCCACAAGAGTCGGTTTTTCGCCGAAGTCTTTGTGATAAATAAGATTGAATGATATTGGCGCATAGGCCTCTTTTGAATGATATATCGCCTGGTCAGCATTGGTGATATTGATGTGAAGAGCTAGGTTATCTTCAAATTTTTGCTCATTAAACTCCAATGTTTTCGGTTTTAAAATAATTATATCTTTGTCTTTTGTGATACGGGAGCTTTTGAGCTCAAAACCAGCTTTTAGTCCTTTTAGGTAAGCGTCACCTGTAATATTTAGCTTTTTATTTTCGTATAGCGCCGCAAGTTTGGCGTCTAGTAAAAACGATATTTTGGCGCCGTCTTTGTATGCAAAATTTGTTATATCGGCTTTTGCTTTTAATAAACTGTTCTCATATACAAAAGAGGCTTTTAAAGTGTCGTTTATCCTAAAATCGTCGCAAGATACCCTGTTTGCCTCTGTTGTTACTATTGCGGGCTTTGAGAGGTAGTATGACTTATCTTGATAGGAGGCTTTTAATGCGCTGAGCGTCAAAGTATTTTTGTTTGAATCGCCCGATATTAGTATTGACTTTATGCTTTCGCCGCCGAATACAATTTGCTCCGATACACCTTTAAAGCTAAAATCTCTCTCTTTTATATCCCCTCTAATGAGCGCCTCTATATCAAACTCTCCAGCAATATTTTGTTTTGGAGCGCCTGTTATTTTTGCGTATTCCTCGGCTATTACAGCGCTATTTCCGTGCAAGGCAAGTTTGATATTTTTATTGATTAAGCCATCTATCTTTAGCTTTATTCCATCTGTTTTTATCGTTGCGTCTAGTACTCCCTGTGTTGCAAAGGCCTCAGCGCTTGCCTCTACTCCTGCGAATTTTATTTTTGTGCGGGGGATAAGTAAGGAGGTCGGTGTTCTTGTAAATCTAAGCTCGTTTGCAATTATCGGTTTGCCGAATAATTTTGAGTTTATGAGTTTTATCTCCGCCGCCGTTTCGCTTTTTTGGTAGTCGTAATGACCTTTTATTTTCCCGCTAAGGCTTATATTTTGGGCAAATTGTAACGGTTTTATATCTTGTAAATCGGCATTAAAATTGTAATAGGAGTAGCCTTTTGATGATACCTCTACGACCGCCCCTTTTGATTTGACGCTTACGGCAAGCTCGTTTTCATCTCCCTTGTATGTGGCGACAGTGGAAGCTAAAGGGGTATTTTCTATACCAAGCGCCAAATCTGTAAAATTTGAGACAGCGCCAAAAAATGAGAGTTTATCACCTTTTTCTACGACATTTTCGACATCTGCTTTTAGGTATTTTGTATTTAGCTTGGCTTTTGTCGCAACTTTTAAAAACCTCTTTTTAATGTCATATTCTACGAGTGTATCGGAAGAGTCGACATCAAATTTTTCATCTAGCAGGGTTGCTATAATACGGTTTTTTGCCGTTACCTCTACTTTTTTAACATCCCCAAAAAAGCTTATTCCCTCGTTTGTCGCCTCTTTGATTTTAATAGAGTTTGTAAATGGTCCTAGCGGAATATATGTGAATTTTTTTGCTTTTGCCTTGCCAAAATATGTGGTTTTATTGCCGTCATAAACAACGCTAAAGTCCGCATCCACTACGCCGTATTTGCATGAGAGTTCACCTTTTGTATCCACCCTCATAATCCAGTCTTTAAATTTTAGGTTTAGCTCGCTGATGGCGTCGTTTACCTTTGCGTTTACTGTGTATTTATATACTTCGCCGCTATTTTTGATGTGCGCTTTGGCATACAGTGAGGCGTCGTCTCCTTTGAGTACAAAGTCGGTCTCTTTTAGCGCGTTGAAGTCAAAGTCTGTATCGTTAACTATTTTGTTGATATATTGTGAACCGTTCGATTTTAGCGAGCCCCTTATGGAGTAGTTTTTGTCGAGTATCTCCCCGTGAAATTTGGCGTCTAGTATATTTGAGCATGCCTCTGCGTCAATGTCCATGTAGAATTTGTTGAAGTTGTAATATAGGTAGTTAGAATTTAGCTTAAGGCGAAAAAGCGTTATGTCGCCGTAGTGAAAATCAAGCATAGAGAGTGATAATTTATCTATTTTTATTAGCTCTAAAAAATCAGGTTTTTTGACGGATGATTTCTTCTCAAGTTCTTTTTTGAGCTCCGCTTCATTTAATTTTAAATCCTTAATATCAAGATACGAAAAGCTTATTTCGCCGGTTAGTAGCGGTAAAATTTCAAGGCGACACCGAAGTTCTGAAGCGCTCAATAGTTTGTCGTACTGTATTCCTCTTAGTTCGACCCCACTAAGCAAACCACCGCTTGCCGACTCTATTTTGACGCCATACTTTGGAAGTATATTTTTTATGGCTAGTTCGACGAATATTCCGCTTTGAAGTAGGGCAAATAATATCGCAAACCCCCATAGTACGCCAATAACTGAAAAATAAAAGCTTTTGTAGCTTGCCTGAAATATCTCTCTCAAAACGGTTGTCCAAAACTTATATGAAACACAGGGCTTTTTTTCTCTTCCCTAAGCGGAACGCCCACATCAAATCGAATAGGACCTACTATTGTGTCATATCTTAGCCCCGCTCCAACAGACGGTTTGTATTTGCCGCCAAATGCGAGTGATTCTTTGTTAAGTAGGGTTGAGTCCAAAAATACAACGCCCCAAAGCGATTTTGCCCCCTTGTAGCGAGCCTCTAATGAGTAATCTATTATGCTATTGCCGCCTACATTGTTGCCATAACTATCTTTTTCCCCTAGTTTTCTATATCCATAACCCCTATTTGAAAAACTACCTCCAGCAAAATATCTTTTAAATACCGGAATATCATTTTTTCTAAAGTCGTTTATTGTTCCAATATTGCCCCGCATAGCAAATACAAAATCTCTAAAATACGAGCCGTCATCAAAACTAAATGTTTTGCTACCCTCAATATTGCTTTTTAGATAGTTGATTGTAGAGCCTATCAAATTATCTGCAAACTCCACATTAAATCCAGCATACAAACCTTTTTTTGGGTCGATAATGGAGTCCCTTTTGTCTACCATATACTCATAAGTTAGCGCATTAATAAAAAAATTGGTGTTTTTTATCTCATCACTCTCTTTTTTGGCAGTTACGCCACCGCTTTGAGTTAATAATCCAACATAATGAGTTGTAGCTTTGTAGGGTATTTTAAACTTAAACGCATTTGAAGCTATTTTTTCTTGATACTCTCGATATTTTACTTTTTCATATTTTGCCAAATCCTCAAACTCAAATCCCAAAACTTTTGGTAAAGTGATTTTGGCGCCGACGGTTTGCCTAACGCCCGATACTTCGGCCATAGCTTCAAATCTTTTTAGGTTGCCATAAAAATTTCTATGCAGCCATCTGCCTTTGATTCTCGCACCCTCATCCGTGTCGTACCCGACGCCCACTTTGAAGCTTCTTTGTTTGCCAAGCGTTAGATTAACATCTACCGGCACAAACTCATCACTAGCATCCATTAGAGGCTTGATAGACACAGTCTCAAAAGCGCCTGTGGCGTATAGGCTTTTATAGCTTTCGTCTATTTTGCGGCTATCGTATTTTTGTCCACTTTCAAAAAAAAGTTTATCTTTTATATATTCAGCCTCTATTCCATCCACCGCCGCTATGGATATGTCGCCAAATTTTGACTCTTTGGCGTCTGTAATATTAAACTCCAGCCTAGCTTCATATTTTGCAATGTCTATATACGCTTTTGCGCTAAATTTCGCTTTTGGCATACCGTTTTCGTTGAGGTATTTTCGGATATTTTCTTTGCTTTTTACGAATAAGTCGGCGTCAAAGTAGTCGCCCGGCCTTAGAGCTATCATATTTTTGATATAAAATGGAGAGTTAATATCGACGGAGGCTACTTTCATCCTGTCGTTTTCGGATATTTCAAACAAGACCAAATCGCCCTTTTGCTCACTCGTTACGGTCGCATTAAAAAATCCTTTTGAGCGGTAAAACTCAACTATTTCTAAACTCATCCTATCTATATCCTCCGCCGAGTATTCCGGAGGCGCTTTGAAAATTTTATAAAAACTGTCATTTTCTATACCTATGGCTTCTTTAAGCGCTGCGGCAAAAAAATTATCATTTCCTTGAAAAGCTATATTTTTTATCGTCGTATTGCCATCCGCATACAAAAAAATAGAAAAAAAAAGTAACAAAAAAAATTTTTTCATCTGCCTCAAAACCGTTGTATTTGCTTTGATTCTAGCAAAAAAAGGTTGTGAGGAAACTAAGGCAAAATTGAAATTAGTATATTTTTGCATTATAATCTGAAAATG
>JAVRLX010000053.1:0-10618 GCA_031960985.1 Campylobacterales bacterium
TTTTCAAAATTATAAATTTATGATAAAATTCTTAAAAAATTTTTGGAGGTTTTATTATGTGCATAGAGAGAGTTCACAGATTAATGATGGCAACTTTACTTGCTATTTCACTACTGCTATTTTTTGCAGGTTATGAGATTTTTACTTTTGCTATTCAATGCTTTATGATTGCTATGCTAATTCTTTGGGCTCTTTTTGATTTTTGCCCTGCTGTAAAAATACTCTCTAAATTTCTAAAACCGTGTGGTGAAAAGAAAGGGTGTTGTTAATGTATAGTGTAAGCATAGCAAGAGAGTGTGGATGTGTCAAAAAAGACAAGACGCTATCTATGCCAAAAAGTTTTGAAACAAAAGAGGCTGCGGAGCTAGAGGCTTTGAGGGTCGCAAACTATATGAATAAAAATTACTGCAAAAAACATAGATTTCATGTAGATGAGATTGAAAGCGGATTTGTAGTAGAGTTTGACTATTCGTGCAAGGAAGGGGGTCAATAAAGACCCTCTCTTTAGCCTTTGATGTTTATATTTACGCCAAGACCAGTCGACTGAGCAGCCAACTCTGAATTTTTCCTTTGATCTTCCATCTTCATATTATTCACACCAGAGCTTTCAAGCGCTTTTGTCACTTGCATCTCTTGTACATCCCTACTTTTTTTCATCGCTTCTATCGCATTAATGCCCATAGAATTTGTTCCACTTACACCTTCCATTTTGGGACTCCTTTTGTGATCTTTTTGTTATAAAATTATATCGTATTTATCCAAAAAACATTTAGCTTTTGTGTAACAAAATGCGTGCTGTTTTAATATCATTTTCAATGGCTCTCTTTAGCTCTTCTATCCCCTCAAAATATTTATTGTCACGCACCCTATCTACAAACGATATCCACACTGTAGCGCTGTTAATGCCACAAAAATTATCAAGCACGTGTGTCTCTACGGCAAAATTCCCATCGGTTGAGAGTCTATGCCCTACAAAAGTCACAGATGGATAACTATTGCCGTCATACTCTGTAAAAGTCGCATACACCCCCTCTTTTGGAAAGATGTATGACTCTACATTCAGATTTATAGTTGGCACAAGCTTCTTAGCCCCTATCCCTTGCCCTTTAATTACACTGCCACACACCTCATAATTTCTACCGAGATAGATTGCCGCTTTTTTAACATCCCCATTTACCAAAAACGCCCTAATAAGTCTTGAGTGAATCCCAATGCCGTCTATTTTTAGCTCAGGGACAACAACCACCTCGCCATCAAATAGCTCTCTTAATTCACCCACTCCAGCGCTTCTACCCACTGCAAAACGAAAATCTTCGCCAACAACTATTTTTTTAAGGTGCAAAAAATCGTTTTTTAGCTTAGAGACAAACTCCCTTGCGTTTAAATCTTTTATCTCATAAAGGTCATAAATAAAGACGGGGAGATCGGTGTATCTAGAAAGAGTAGCTGGCATTGTTAGATTTGATTTTTTGGTATCAATTAGCAGTATCCCGCCATTTGGTCCTAAATTTTTAAAAAGCTCGAAATGCCCAAGATGCATTCCATCAAATCTTCCAATTGCAAGAGAGTCTATCAACCTACAACCTCATGCATAAAAAAATACTCTTGATTTCCCTCTTTGCCAGCAAATTTACAAGGGGTTTTAATGAGCATTTTTAGCCCAAGTCTCTGCGCCTCAAGCTCAAAATCAAAAAGCGTTTTTTCGATAGCCGCCATGTCTACTACAACCCCTTTTTTGTTTCTTTTAACATTTTTGCCAACCTCAAACTGCGGTTTTACAAGGGTAAGTAGATATTTTTTGGAGTGCTTTGCAATTACGCTTAGTATCTCTTTGGTACTTATAAATGAAAGGTCAACAACAACCAAATCAAAACGAGATGGGTACTTAAATTTTCTTATATCGGTATTTTCAAAACTTTCTACTTTTGGACTACCCCTTAGACTCTCAGCCAGTTGCATACTCCCAACATCCACAGCAACTACCTTAGCAACGCCCCTATCAAGAAGCGCCTCTGTAAAGCCACCGGTTGAAGCCCCCACATCCAAACATGTAAACCCACTAACATCAAATGAAAAATCCTCAAAAAATCCCTCTAACTTTAGCCCCCCTCTGCCAACATGCACTTTTACCTCAGCTACGCTCACATCCATACCATCTTCTATATTGGTTGAGGGTTTTAGGGTTATTTTCCCATTTACGCTAACATAACCATTTTCAATTAACCAAAGCGCTTTTGAGCGGCTAAGGGCTAACCCTTTGTAGACAAGATAAGCGTCCAACCTCAAAAAAGGGCCTCCATCAGCTCGCTCTCGCTCATTATTCTAACCCCTAGCGCTTTTGCTTTTTCTAATTTACTCCCCGCATTTTCGCCGCATACTAAAATATCGGTTTTTTTTGTTACTGAATCTGTCACCTTTGCCCCATGCATTTCAAGTATCTCTTTTATCTCATCTCTAGGTTTTGACAACGTGCCCGTGATTACGACGGTTTTGCCTGTCACAAACGACTCTTTAATCTCTTTTTTTATTGGCTCTGTTGGCTTAACTACCTCTATTAATTTTTTTATATCTTCACGATTTGTAGAGCTAAAATGGATAAAGCTTTTTACCATCTCATCTCCAAAACCATCTATATCAAGCAAGCTCTCGCTACTTTGCTCAAATGCCGCAAGTCCAAATTTTTCACAAAGTTTTTTTGCCGCTACTTCACCTATCAAATCAATCCCAAGAGCGACAATAAAACGCCAACATTCACACCCTTTTGAGGACTCTATGGATGATAGAATATTGGCAATTTTTTTCTCTTTAAAACCCTCTAACCCCTCAAAGTCGCTTTTCTTAAGTGCGTACAAATCGATTAAACTTCTAATAATCCCCTTATCAAACAAAAGTTTTACAATCTGCTCGCCCAACCCATCGATATTTAACGCTTTTTTGCTTGTGGCATGAATAATGCTGTGAGTAACCCTTGCTGGACACTCTAAATTTTGACATCTAATTATCGCCCCTTCATCTAGTAGCTCCTTATTACACACTGGGCAAACTGAAGGCTTTTGTATTACTCTCTCAGCGCCATTTCGAAAATTAACTAGGGGGATAACAACTTTTGGGATAACATCGCCGCTTCTAATGACGGTTACAACATCCCCTATTCTAAAATCTTTTCTAGCTATCTCATCAAAATTATGTAGCGTTGCCCTTGTTACAACCACCCCATCAATATCTACAGGCTCCAAAATCGCCACAGGGGTAATAGCGCCTGTCCTTCCAACTTGAAAAGCTACATCCAAAAGCTTTGTTTGACGCTCGATAGCTGGAAATTTAAATGCGGCCGCCCATCTTGGAAATTTAACTGTAAAACCTAACTCCTCTTGCAAACTAAACGAATCTACCTTGATTACCATCCCATCAAGCATCATAGGTAAGCCATCTCTAAGCGCCTTTAAGTCCTCATAAGCGCTTAATATCTCCGCTTTGTTTTTACAAAAATAAACGCGTGGCGGGGGCAAAAATCCCTCATTTTTTAAAAACTCTAATAGCTCCCTTTGGCTTTTTATTGCCACATCACTCTTACCAAGCCCATACGGATAAAATACAAGCTCCCTTTTTGCCGTTATAGATGGATCTAACTGTCTTAAGCTCCCTGCGGCGGCGTTGCGTGGGTTTGCAAATGGGGGCTGATTCTCAGCTAATCTCTCAAGATTTATCCTCTCAAAAGCATCTTTATAAATTACAACCTCACCCCTTATCTCACAAAGCCCTTTATGAGAGATGGCAAGCGGGATAGTTTTGATGGTTTTGGCGTTATTTAACACCATCTCCCCCTCTATCCCATCACCCCTTGTAATAGCCCGCACCAGCGCGCCACCTTCATAGACAAGATTTAGACTTGCCCCATCAAACTTTGGCTCACACACAAACTCTGCGCTGCTTAAGACCTTATAAATCCTATTAATCCACTCATCAAGCTCATCTGCATCAAAAATATCTTCTAAAGAGTACATTTGCTCTAAGTGTTTAGCCTTTTCAAACTCACTCAAAACTTCGCCGCCAACCCTTTGAGTTGGGCTATTTGGATCTATCTTATCAGGATTTTTGGCTTCATATTTTTTAACTTCACGGTAAAGTTTGTCATACTCATCATCGCTTACAAGTGGAGCATCCATCGTATAATACGCCCTAGCCCACTCATTTAGCTGTTTTATCGCTTGTTTATACTCTGTTTCATTCATTTTTAAAGCCTTACACACCTGTATTTTTAAGAGCCATCCACACTTTTAGCATCTGCACATGCTCTTTTACATCGTGACATCTAATTATAGATACCCCCTCATCCAAAGCTTTTTGATGCAAAGCCAAAGTTCCAGCAAGTCTATCTTCGGGTGCGCTAGGGGTTATCTGATTTATCATACTTTTACGACTAGCCCCGATAAGAAGCGGCCTATTATGCGCCGCAAAATGCCCTAAATGTTTTATAAGGGCTAAGTTGTGCTCCAAAAGCTTTGCAAAACCTATGCCCACATCTAAAATAATATTTTTAATACCGAAACTATTTGCAACTTCTATTTTTTCTTCAAAATAAGCGTCAAGCTCCAAAAATAGATTATCGTAATGTGTAAGACTCTGCATATTTTTTGGCGTACCCCTCATATGCATAATAACAAGCGTACCATCATGCTCTGCCACCACAGCCGCAAGCTCTCCGCTCGATATTCCGGTAATATCGTTAATAATATGACATCCCGCCTCAAGAGCCGCTTTTGCAACCTTGGCATCATATGTATCTATGCTGATTTTCGCTTTTTTGTACAGCGAATGCTTTATAATGAGGGATAGTATCGGCTCCATACGCCTCATCTCCTCATCGCTTCCCGGATATTCGCTCCCCGGTCGGCTCGATACAGCGCCTATGTCTACAATATTGGCGCCATCTTCACACATAAGGATAAATCTATCAACAAACCGCCCCTCGTCTATACGACTCTCTTTAAAAAAACTATCTTCATTGATATTCAAAACACCCATTATCTGCGGCGTTTGAGTGGGTGATACAAATCTTTTTAACGCTTCTGAAATTTTTTTGAGACCAAATGGCTGAATGGCCTCTTTTTTGATTATCTTTTCAAGTTGCGACTGCGTACACATCAAAAGGGCGTCGGTACTCTCCACACTCATTGCCGCAACCTCTTTTGATACAGCCAAATCTGCGCCAACTGAGAGGGCGTCTTGCTTTAGGATATTTGCGGCTTTGATATTTAAAGATGGAATAAAAAAATAGTTTATTTGAGATTTTTTTTGGAGTATTTTAGCCCCAACCGCATCGACCCCTATTCTCCTAAAAACATCAGATACATTAGTGTCTAAAGAGAGTTTTTGTATCATTTGGCGGTTAATTTCGCAAAAACTGCTCCAAATACGACTCTAGGGGGCGTATTTAGGGATAAAAGCTTAAAGGCAGTATCGAAAATTTCTAATTTTTGAGTATTTTTATGCGGCTCTTTTTTTTTCGGCAATCTTTTGTAGGCATCCAGAAGCATATACAGATACGCTTTCGCCTCTTCCTTATTTAGAGATTCGCAACTCTTAAGCGTTTCAAATACGATGCTGGCATTTAATTTTGCAAAATCAATACTGATATCCTGTGCTATTTTTTTTGTTTTTATCTCACACTCACAGAGCCTAGAGCGGACGGTTGGAAGAAGCGCAGCCTTTGAGTCGACAAGAATAGCAAATTTCACGCCATGCGGAGGTTCTTCTAGCAGTTTTAAAAGTTTGTTTTGGACGATAGTGGAGTAATTTTCGCTTTTTATAACAAAAAGTCTGCTCTCTTCACCTGTAAGATAAGCGCTTTCTATTAACTCTTCCACATCTTCGACTAAAAGGTCTTTTTGCTCTTTAAAAGGTTTTGGAAATACAAACACCACGCCGTTAAAGCTCTCTTTTATTCGCTCCAAAGCGTATTCAAAGTCATTTGATACTACAACAAACCCATTGAAAGAAAAAATATCCGAAGAAAAAGCTCTTGCCAACTTCTTCTAGCCTAATTTAACTTTTGAAAACAAAACCGCATCAATTGTTTTATCGAGTATTGACGCCATAGAGATAAGTTTGCTATCAAGCGCCTCGTCAAAAGATTTGAGATAAAAGCTATTTGACATCTGCTCATCAAACACCCACAAAAAACTATCCTCTTTCTGTTTGGCAAAAGACGCCATCTTGTCATCACCCCTGCCGATATACCAAAAGATATAGCTCTTAAAACTAATATCTAGCATATCCGTATAAGAAGTAAATATCTCATTTGTACTAAAGCTATCAAGCCCTGGCAAAAGAGACTTAATGGAAAAAAACGGCAAAAAAGGTCTATTTTTTGATGGTTTATTGAGCGTTTTGACGAGATAATTTGAAAACCATGTCCGTTCTTTGTCGGTCATAATAATAACCGCAGAGCCATTCATCACGGTACCAAGGCAGTTTTGCACAAGAGGAACCCATTCAAAACGCCTCTCTTCAAGCCAGCCATACTCGCTTCTATCTCTTATAGTCGCAAGCGTCCAGTCTAGAAGATCTTTCACGCTAGTTTCCTAGTCCGTAAGCCTCGTGAAGCGCCCTAACGGCAAGCTCGCCATATTTCTCACCTATAACTATAGATATTTTAATCTCAGAGGTGCTAATCATTAGTATATTTATATTTTCTTTAGCTAAAGTAGTAAACGCTTTTGCGGCTACTCCACTATGACTTTTCATACCAACACCCACTACCGATACTTTTGCTACATCGGTGTCGTATGTCGTAATAGCGCCAGCGCTCTCAAATTTTTGCATAATGAGTTTTGCCCTCTCAAGCTCACTTTGAGGAACCGTAAAGCTAATGTTTGCTTTGCCGTCTTGTCCTACGTTTTGAACTATCATATCGACTACTATGTTTTCATCGGAGAGAGCTTTGAATATATCAGCGGCAATACCGGGTCTATCATCCACTCCTCTTACTGTAACTACAGCTTGATTTTTATCCAGCGCAATACCGCTGACGAGCACATTTTCCATCATGTCGTTTTCCTTTGTAATAAGCGTCCCTTCGTTTTCGTTAAAACTGCTTCTTGTTACTAGATTTACATTTAATTTTTTAGCTAGCTCCACAGAGCGGTTTTGGAGCACTTTTGCCCCAGCTGACGCTAGTTCTAGCATCTCATCATAACTAATAACATCCATTTTTTTTGCTTTTGGCTCAATTCTAGGGTCTGTGGTGTATACGCCGTCAACATCGGTGTATATCTCACACAGGTCGGCGCCAACAGCCCCAGCGATAGCAACAGCAGTGAGATCACTTCCACCTCGCCCGAGAGTGGTTACGCTACCGTCTTCCGTAATTCCCTGAAAGCCAGCAACTACTACGATATAACCCTCGTCAATCTTGGTTTTCATATTAGTAGGGTCAATATCGGCGATTCTTGCCGTTGTAAAATCAGCATTTGTTCTTATTCCTGCCTGCCTACCGCTCATGGCAACCGCTTTGTACCCTTTGGCGTTAAGCGCTATAGCAAGAAGTCCAGCCGTTACCCTCTCGCCGGAGCTTACCACAAAATCCATCGCCTTTTTATCTGGGGTTTTTGTAAAGTGTTCGGCATATTCAATCAGCTTATTTGTCTCTCCGCTCATTGCCGAAACTACGACTATTAAGCCATGCCCCTCTTTTGCGGTTTTTAAGACTCTATTTGCAACATTTTCAATTCTTTCTAGATTCCCGACGCTAGTTCCGCCGAATTTTTGAACTATCAACATAGGTTTTCACCCTTCTTCTTTTTAGATAAAGCCCTCTCGTTTAAAGTGAGAGAGTACTTTTTTGTATATTGATTTTTTAAAATGCGAAATAAACTCAAAGACATTCTCGAATTTAACAAATTTATACTCGTTAAACTCGGGATGATTTGTTTTTATATTAATTTCCGTATCATCTTTAAGTCTTACTAAATAATATTTTTGTTTTTGACCGCTATAGTTGTATAGCTTCTTATTTTTAGCAACACCTTCGGGAAAGTCATAAAACTCCCAGCCCGGATACTCAGAGATAATCTCAACATTATTTGTGCCTATCTCTTCCTTGAGTTCACGCAAAAGGGCCTCTCTTGGTGACTCGCCATCATCTATTCCGCCTTGCGGAAATTGCCAAACATCTTTCATATCGCTTCTAAGCCCGATAAATAGCTTTATCTGAGCCGGGTACTCTGAAGATAAAACCACTGCGGCGACGTTTGGTCTATAAATTTTTTCTTCCATTTGCCGCACCTTTATTATACACACAGCGGAAACGAACAAAAGCCATTCCTCTATGCTTGCCGCTATGCAACCGGAGTTTTGCGCATCCGCAACAAACAAACTCTTCGCTTCCAAAACGAGCTATTTCTAGTTAAAATACTAGCAAAAAAAGGATAAAAACTGCTTTATTTACACATCCCTTTTTGTGAAAAAAGATGCGGATATTGTGCATTCAACACCTTTGCGGGCAAAGGAGATATGATAGGCAAATACGTTGACGCGCTTATTTTGCAACTAGAGTCACAGCTAATCGCTAAAGAGACAAAAAAACTACGAAGCGTATATTTTGGCGGTGGAACACCGTCGCTTCTTAGAATAGCTGATTTTGAAAAAATATTTAAAAAAATAGCCCCATATATCAATGAAAAAACAGAGATAACTATAGAGGCAAATCCATCCAGCTGGAATGAGGCAAAAGCAAAAGCGGTATTTTCAATGGGCGCAAATAGGCTAAGTCTTGGGATTCAAAGCTTAGATGACAACAAACTATCCTTTTTATCGAGAGTGCACGATGCAAAAACAGCAATTAGGGCTTATGAATATAGTATATCTGCCGGTTTTTCAAATATATCGGTGGATTTTATGTATGACACCCCATTCGATGATGAAGTATTTATAAAAAAAGAGCTTTCAGAGTTTATTTCACTAAATTCAACCCACATATCAGCCTATTCTTTGACAATTGAGGAAGGGACGCCATTTGAAAAAAACGGCGTTAAAACAAGGTATGACGCAAATGCGGCGCAAAGTATAGCCGAGCAAATCAAAGAGGCTGGATATGAACACTACGAGGTTGCTAGCTTTGGACGGGTAAGATCAAAACACAATTTTGGGTACTGGGAATATAGACCGTATATAGGAATCGGCGCTGGAGCTGTAGGGTTTGATGGCAAAAAGCGGATCTATCCACACTCAAAAGTAGAAGATTACATTCAAAATCCACTATTTGCTAAAACAGAGGAGCTAAGAAGCGATGATATAAGGGTAGAAAAGATATTTTTGGGGCTTAGAAGCGCTGTTGGAGTAGATGAGGGCTTGCTAGTGGGCAAGGAGGATACAGTGCAAATGCTAGTCAAAAACTCCCTTTTAAGCCAGTCACAAAAAAGGGCGTATTGTACGGACTTTTTTTTGGCAGATGAGATAGCGCTAAAGTTAATTTAATGACCTTACGCACCAAAAGTGCGTAAGAACCTCTATCTCTCCTGCGTCAGCAGGTAGCTTTTGTGCTCACTTGCGTTGCGCAATTTCGCTTCGCTACATGGGGGTTGCAAGGGTGAAAAGCGTTAAAAAAGCCAACTGCTTGGCTTTTTTAGCTTTGGAACCGAAGCCGATATGCGTTAGCATCGGCAAAGCTGTCCCTGCCACAAATACGGGCTTTGCTCGTATTTGTGTGTAACATCAGTTAATTTAAAAAAACTCTACCCTATTTCTACCGTTTCTTTTTGCTGTATATAACGCTTTATCGGCATGCTCTACAAGGTTTTCAAACTCATTTACATCGCCTGCCTCAGCCACACCAAAACTACATGTAACCTTGCCAACCCCTTCAAAATTATAAGATTCTATCGATGCTCTTATCTTCTCAGCCAAAATCCCCGCATTTTGCAAACTTGTGTTTGGAGCAAGTATTATAAACTCCTCTCCGCCCCATCTCGCAAAAGTATCCGAATCCCTTGTAATGTTTTTAATTAAAGATGCCATTGTTTTTAACACATAATCGCCGACATTGTGCCCATATGTATCGTTTATTTTTTTGAAGTGATCAATATCAAACATTACCATTGAGAGTGGATATTTCTCCCTTTTTAATCTCTTAAACTCGTATATAGCAATCTCTCTTAATTTATTTCTATTATAAATTCCGGTTAACGAATCGGTATTGGCTAATTTTTCAAATTTCTCAGCTTGATTTTTTAAAAGCTCCCTTTGCAAATAGTGTTCAGTTATATCAAATAGAGAAATGAGCGCCTCATTGTTAGCTGAATTTAGCTCCACCGCTTTAACAGAAAATATCCGCTCTTCACCCCTTTTTTTGTCAAACATTTTGGCAAAGGTTTCAACATTTTCATTTGTGTTTTTAATAGTAGTTCTAACCCAAGCCCCATCTTTACTAGGCGCTAAAAACCCATCTTGTGGCAAAAAAGCCTCACAAACACAACTAAAACGAGTCAAAAACTCATCCATACTTTTAAAACCAAAAAAATCAAGTAAGCTTTTGTTAGTTGAAACTAACTTTTTACCATTTGTAACCAACACAATCTCAGGGAGAATATCGATAATTTTTTTTATCTGCTCACTCTCT
>JAVRLX010000054.1:0-7986 GCA_031960985.1 Campylobacterales bacterium
TGATACTGTCAAGCAATTTGTAACTACCGACAAAGATAGGATGGAACTGGAAGCTAAGTTACAGCAAATGCAAAATGACTTTATAGTCAAAATGGCAGAAAATGCAAATAACTATGAGGGTGAAATAACCAAACGACTTCAAGCTGATATGGCATCAGATAGTTGGCTTAGTAAAAACATTAGACCTATGACACTTATTTTCATACTTGTAATGTATAGCCTACTAAGCATTTCTAGTGGGTTTGATTTTGTCGTTACAGAGAGTTATGTACAGCTACTTGGACAATGGGGTATGTTGATTATGAGTTTTTATTTTGGTGGCAGAACCATAGAGAAAATAGCTGCAACAATAAAAGGTGGACAAAATGGCAGCAGGTAGACTTGATATAATAATAGAACAAGGCGGTACATTTGATATGACGCTATCAGTCCTTGATGACAATAATCAGCCTTTTAACTTGTCTGGTTGGACACCGAAAATGACAATAAGAAATGTCAAGACTAATAGTGTTGTACTTACTCTTCTTGGTTCAAATTCAAATGGTACAATAAATGTAAGCGGTACAAACACTATCTATATAGAAATACCAGCATCAAGAACAGCTACTATACCAGAATCAATGAAATTTACAGATAGAGTTACTTCAAGCAATTACACATATGCTTATGAAGTGATAATTACGAAAGATGATAAAATACAAAAAATATCAAAAGGTATAGCTTCTGTTGTGAAAGGGATATCGTGAATTACGAAGTAACCATAGGCAATAAAAACACTGTTGTTGTAAATCCAGAACAGTATGATGTTGAACCAACAGGAAAAAATGAAAAAGTATCTGCAAACTTATATGATTATATGGTTGTAGACCCTACTTGCTATAAATCTTGGGTTGATTCACTTCCACAAGTAGTTAGAGATGCCATAGATGCTGCTATTAAAAATGTAATGAATATTTTTACTGATTTGCTTAATCAAATAAAAAATGAAATAGAAGGTAATAATAATAGCTTGTTAAATAGCTTGAAAAATGAAATTCTTAAAATTATGTTTGATGCAGATACAGAGACAAGAAATTTAATTAACCAATTTAGAACTCAATTAACAGGTGATATTAATTCACAAAGAAACTATATTGACCAAATAGAAGCATATATATTAAATGAATTAAATAATAGAACTGGTATATTAGAAACTAGAATATCTGAAAAAACAGACCAATTTGCAGTGTCACAGATAGTACAAGCAGCGGTAGCAACGATGAATAATAATATCGCTATGAGTTATGAGACTAAAACAGCTGTTGCTGATAAAATTGGAAATGTAAAAGCAAATGCTATTATGATGAATACAGTAACTGTAAATGGTAAAAAAATCATCAGCGGATATTCATCATTGGCTGCATACGAAAAAGGACAAGCTATTAGTGATTTTACTATCTTTGCAGATAAGTTCCAAATAGTTAGTACTGACCAAAACAATAATCTAATCACACAAACTCCTTTTAGAGTAGAAAATGGAATAGTATGGGTAGGTAATGTAAATACATCAGAACCACCGCTTAAGTTTATAGGAAATTATTCATCGCCACCAACAACAGGAGTAGAAATAAATAATATATATTTTAATACTATTGATGGAAATCAGTATATATATAAATCAATAGGTTGGCAGTTATACGCCCTCAGAGGCGCTAAAGGTGATAAAGGTGAAGATGGAAAGAATGGAGAAAATGGAAAGGATGGAAGTCCAGGCACTAGAGGGTCTTTAACAGTAACATATAACGGTACATATTCTAGCGGTTCTGCTACTAGCTCAATATTCCAATCAATTACAAGTCTAACAGATAAAGTATTAGGTGACTGTGTAATATTTACAAGTACAAGTGGTGAGACTAGATATTTTAGGATGGCAAGTGGTTCAGATAATTGGCAGCAAGTAGCTATGTATGTACACGGCAATATGATAGTTGATGGTACTATAGGCGCTGATAAATTAAATGTTGACGCAATAATCGGTAAAAGAATACAAATGGATTCTACTTATGCTGCATCAACACAATATTTCACTGATTCTATATTCGGTACACAATCATCAGCTTTTTCATTTAAAAATACAAATAAAACATATGGTGTAGCTTGTGAAAAGACAAATTCTGGTAGTGGTTGCGCTATATATGGTTTATGTTCTGATAGTAATCAGTCAGGTGCTGCTATAGTTGGTGTACAACAATCATCTAATGCTGATGCTAGTGCAGCGTATTTTTATAACAAAGGTTTTAAGGCTGTAATAGCTGCAACAGGTAATTCAAGTGGACAATGGGGGGTTTTTACAGACCAAAAAATATATTCTGGTGGCGGTTACTCACCTTTTACTGGTAGCCATATTGTTTACTCAAAAGAGAAAATAGATGTTGGTGATATAGTATGCACAGATGACGCTTGGGTAGTTAATGTCGACCAAACTTGCGTATGGGTAAGCAAGTCTCAAACGGTGAAAGATAAAAGAGTGATGGGTATTGTTAGCTATACTAAAGATACAATGCTAGACAATATAAAATATAATACATTGTTTTCTATAAAAGATGAAAATGGTGAATGGAGTTATAAACCAGAATATAAAGATTTTATAGAGGATATGCTAAATCAGGGGTTTAAAGAAGTTGAGATAAATTCTCTCGGTGAAGGTGCTATAAATGTATGTGGCGAAGGTGGCGATATAGAAATAGGAGACTATATCTGTACTAGTAGTATGGCGGGGAAAGGTATGAGGCAAGATGATGATTTGCTTCATAATTATACTGTGGCAAAAGCACTAGAGGCTGTTAAATTCGACAGTCCAACGCAAGTAAAAATGATAGCTTGTACATATCATTGTGGGTAAGGAATAAAAATGGCAACAACTGATGATGTATACAATTTGCTGAACTCAATGAACTCAAAGCTTGATGTGATAACAACCAAAGCAAACTCAGCAGAAATGTCCAGCGCATCGGCAGTCATAAAGATAGATGCTATGGCGACAAAGGTAGCTAATATTGAGTCGCTTGCGATGAGTATTAAGACTAAAGTGGAGAATATACAGAGTATGCTAGACGGCAATATGCAATTGCAAGAGATAAAAAACGCTGTAAACCGCCTACTATTTGAGATTAAAAAACTGCGCTAAAAAAAAATTTAATTACCCCCTTTTTTGTGCCACCCAATCTGGCATACTCGTAAGCAAAAAAGGACATACGGGATGCTTCCGCAAATAGAAGATAATAGATTTAGTCCACAAATAGCCGCCCTTGCTATGCCAGATGACAAGACAAATATGTTTTCAGCTCTTGGCGATAGCCTTGTAAAATGGGGCAATCAATACAACGCAAATCAATTATTTGACCTTCAAAAGCAAAAAACCCAAAAAGAGCTTGATACTGCAGATATGAATATGAAGCTCGCCCAACAAAACTACGACTTCAATGAGCAGGCAAATCCTTTGAAGCTGGAGGATGCAAAAAAGGGATTACAGCTCAAAGATACACAAAACAAACTATATACCACGCAAGCCAATGATGCGCAGTTTACGCTTGATGATAAGGTTGGGATAAAAAATCTGTATGGATATTTAAAAGGGCTTGATCCAGATAAACAAAAAGCATTTTTTCAAGACCCAACAATATCTAATGGGCTTACCTACAAAGACCCATTTACGGGCGAGGATAGGAGCTATACGCCAGCGCAGATTGGGGCTGTAAAACAAATGTTTGAGGGTGAAGACCTCACAAAGAAAAAGACAGAGGCGGAGATAAAGCATTACAACGATACAGGCACAGCGGCGCTAATGACGGCAAAAGCTCACATGATAACTGCAAATGCGAAAGAGAATCAAGCCACCACCCCAAAAATAAATATAGCCTCAGTTCAAAGAGCGGCGCAGGAGGCGTCAAGGGCGTCGGTTGCGGCAAATGCGTTTAAAGGCATTTTGGATAACTATAGCGATGATCTGGTTGGGTGGATGGATAACGGAATAGATAGCATCATCAGTGCTTTATCCCTCAATACGCAAGATGCCACTAAAAATAGGCTAATGAAGCAAAACATAACGGCGTTAGTTGGCACCGCCAAAGACTTGATAGACCTAAAAGGGCAAGACTCTAAAGCAAAGCTTGAGCTAATAGCTTCGATGACCCCACAAATGAGCGATTCTGAGCAAGTATTTAAGACCAAAACTGCGTCTTTATTTAACTTTATAAAAGACTCATACAACTCCAAACTAAACACCTACAATCCAGCAACTACCCCTCCGGAGCAATATGCGGCGTGGGTAGGGAATTTGCAAGCATTGGGAGCTTTGGAGCCAAAAATACAACAGTTTGTTGGCGGTAAAAATAGCGGCGCAGGGGAGCAAAATCTTACTTCGGTAGCAACAAGCAAAGTAGCCTCGTCGCAACAGCTAAAAACAGGTGCGACAATGATGGATAGTGGTACAAGCGCAAAGCCAACGGGCAAGTTTGGCACATACAATGGACAGCGGGTGCAACTATGGAGTGATGGATCTGTGAGGCCAGTACAATGATAGATGCTTCAAAAGTCAAATGGGATGATGGAATAGACCCTACAAAAGTCAAATGGGATGAGCCAATTGCGCCAGCGCAAAACAGTTGGAGAGTAGACGGTGAATATGTTCCTGCAGACGCAAAACCAAAATACAACACCACAGCCGTCGCCTCTGCCCCTGAGCTATTTAGCGCCGCTCCAGCAAGCGTCAAAAGTGAAGCCGCCTCTGCGATAGTTCAAAGCGAAATAAACAATAGATACAAGTCAAAGCCAAATGACGGCTTCCTAACAAAGACGATAAATCTGGGGCGCAAGGTATTGGCTGAGCTTGGATTTGGCGCCGCTGAGGCTACCGCTGGGCTTCCAACACTTAACCCAAGCGCAGATAGAGTACAGACCGCCGCTCTTGCTACACAACCATATATGAGCAGTGAGGCTAAAAACAAGCTAAACGAGCTTGCCAAAGACCCGAACGACCCTTTTTCGGATTCAGATCTCATCACTGCCAAATCTGTTTACAACCCAAGCCAAAAACCATTAGCAACAGAGCTAAAAGAGTGGATAACTGGCAAAGAAAAGCCAGCAGATTATACAGCGCAGGATGCACAAAAGTATGCAGACCAGCTTAGAGAGGCTCTTGGTAATAGATACGATATTGATATAAGAAAAGATGAAAAAGGAAATCTGATTCCCTTTGCAAAGCCAGATGGGGCGGATGATAGCGAGTATAAAGAGCTAAAAGCAGAAGGGCTTGGTAGAGAGCTTTATACTGGCTTTATGTCGTATTTGCCTATTACAACAGCCCAAACTGCTGGAGGTATCGCCGCAGAGAGAACTGCCGAGCCACTTGCAACAGCGGCCGCAAGCCTACCTGGAGTATGGGGCAAGATAGCCTCATCGGTGGTTAGAGCGGGAGCCTTTGGGGCTGGAGCATACCTTGCAACCCCTGCTGGTGTTGCGGCTACTCAAGCGCAAAATATGGTTAGAGGGGATAGCAAGTGGGATAGTGAGACATTTAAAAAACAAACCGAGAGGGAGCAAGACGATAGCCTCCTCTTTGATGCGGCGCTTATGGGGGGAGCGACGCTATACCACGCCACAAAAGCTATTATTCCAGATGTTTCAAAACCACTTGCAGAGTTTGGCAAATATACCGCCGGAAGGCTGATAGATGGCAACTCTCCTTCTATTGATAGCACATTCAAAAAATATGGGATAACAGAAGCCGACAAAGCAGAGGCAAGGGCTAACCGCTCCCAGTTTCAAGAGGTGGACGATTTTATCCCGCTATTTAACACCCCTGAATTTATGAAAGATATTCCAATAGTAGTCAAAGTAACCGACGCACTCACAAAACTAAAAGCGCCATGGATAGACGCCAAACGAACAGATGCGCTTGATACCGCTTTGTCCAGCCAAAAACTGCACGGGGAGATAATAAGGGCTGTTGAGGAGTTTCCAACCAAATCTAGTGTATTTGCAGACAATGTAGAAAAAATGGATGCTTCTATCATACAAGAGCTCGCCCCTGTGCTGGATGACTCCATAGCGCTTAAAACCAAAAATGAGCTTAATTCTTGGACAAAGAGCGTATCAGAAAATTATGGCGCTATGAAAGATACTTGGAGCTATTTATTCCCAGAAAAAATCGATATCAAGGAAATAAGCGGCCTTGAAAATGAGATGGAGACTTTGAGGCAAAGTATCTCTACAAGAGACCAAAACGGCGCAAATGCGATAGAAAAGGTACTGCAATATTTAGATAACGGCGATAATATCAGAGACCTAATAGAATTAAGGCAAGATCTAAACTATCTACTAAGCAAGCCGGGCAATAGCTTTAATCTTGATACTGCCTTAAGAAGCGCAAAAGAGAATATCGATAATGCAATGCGGGATATGGCTAAAGCATATAATACGAAGGACGCTCAAATCGGGGATGAATTAATACGGCATACAGAGGATGCCATAAACTCATATAGACAGATGAAGGAGCTTACAAGCGAAAACGGGCTAATGCGCAAGATATTAGATAGCGATATGCAACCTCAAGAGTTTTCAAGTTTGCTATACAAATATGCAAATCAAATAGACCCAGATACTTGGAAGCCAGTACTGGACAAGCTATCCTCGTCTACAAGAGAGGAGTTAGAAAATAGCGCAATTGCAAGGATAGTGGCGGATAATTACGATACAAAAGCAGGGGTGATAGATTGGGCAAAGGTGGGCGAAAAGCTACACACCATAAAGCCTGAAGCTTTTACGACAGAATCTGCCAAAAAAAATCTTGAAACGCTCCAAAAAGCGTCTGAGATGTTTTGGATGAACAAAGATATCCATGAGGCGGCGAGAAATGCAGCAGTGAGAACGCCAAGTGGCGGCATTGGCACGGAGATACTTAATAAAATAGAGTTTTTCCTTATGCTTCGGTGGTTCAAAAGAATAATGATGTTTATGCCATTCGACGCATCGAGAGCTTTGGCGTTTCGGTATCAGCTTGGCGAAGCGATGAAAGCCGAGCGGCGCCCACTCAAAGTCATTGCCAATCTTCAGAGTATGCAAGATATGCCAAAGGAAGTTAAAAAAGATATTAGCAGTTGGGTTGACGACATCATCGACTCGCTCCCAGAGGCGAGACGGCAAACCGTCGAAAAAATCAAAAGCGATATTGCCGCCGGGGTGGATAAAAATATAGCGATAAAAAATGCGATGGAGGAGTATAGAAAGTGGGAAAATGAGGCAAACCTTGCTACGCTAAAAAAAGAGGCGGATGAGGCAAACAAAGGGGGTGCGTTTAATTATTTTGTCAAACAAGATATGCCTCCTGAGGAGATAGCCGCCAAATTGAGACTTCCCTACAAGCCGCAAGTGTGGACGGTTGATGCTAAGGGGATAGTAACTACTGCAGAGTATCCAAAAGATAAAACAAAAATACAAGAAACGCTCGATAGAAGCTATGGCGAAAAAATCAATCCATCGAAAGGAGAGCTTGACAATGGCTTGCAAAACGAAGTCAAAAACACTGAAGCCGCCGAAAAAATAAACGGCGTTAGCCTAAAAGACGCAATCCCGCAAAGGGATATAGCAGTGGCAGAGGCGGCTAATGATACAAGACAAATACACGGACGAGCAGATACTGATAGCGATAAGGCTATCGATACCAGAGGGGCTAACAGCGGAGGAAGCGAAGCAGGCGGTAATGATGGATACGAAGGATTGGAGCGACAAGCAAAAGAGGTTGCTACTTCCGAAACTGGAGGCGATGGAGGGCAAGGAGGAGCGCTAAACGGTTGGAATAGAGATAGTAGCCCATATCGAGATACCGATGCAAGAAATTTAGCCGCCGTCCACCCAGAAATAAAAGATGCAGTAGAAAGACTCATTGCTGGCAAAGGGACAGAAGAGGATGCGGCGGCTCTAAACAAAATTAAGGCTCAATATGACCCT
>JAVRLX010000054.1:8086-10398 GCA_031960985.1 Campylobacterales bacterium
ATATAGAGCCGAAAAACTAAAAGCCGAAGAGCCAAAAGCTGAATATGAGGGTGGCATGCCAACCGAAGAGATGGATGCGCTTGGTGAGTATTTGGCAAAGATGAGAGAAGAAAACAATATAGATGACCTTATATCCGAAGCCGCAGAGATCAATAAGTCAATCAGATGGAATAAGGTCAGAATGGATGATAAAGATATAGAAGAGACCCTAAAAGGGATGGGGGTGCCTGAAAAGATACGCTCCGCAGATGAGCTTGCATATGATGAGGTAGCTCCAGAGTGGGCAAGGATAATCAATCAGCGGGCTAAGAAATATTTTGAAGGCTATAAGACAAAAACATTTGAGGGGCTCAAGGGAATATTTAATGGAACGCTTAAGAGGATAGAAACCCTTCAAGAGAGATTGTATGCCCATAATAATCAAGCTGACGCCTTGAAAGATAAAAAAGCGGTAAATGCTATCCAAACAGAGATAGCAAAGCTCAAAGCCGTTGAGTGGGCAAGCGGTGGTTTGCTAAAAGCAAGCGGCGGCAGCGGTATGCTTGGCGGTATGGTAAACGGGCTTGAGTATGATGAAAATGGCAATATCGTAGGGATAGATGCTGAGAGATTTTTGGTTGGATTTTTGGGTGGAGCTATGGCAGGTGCAATCCTAAAAGGCAAAGCGAGCCAGTCGGCTATGAGCGCCGCCATAAAAAAATTAGAGCCGCTAAGAGAGCTTGGCGATAATGGCAACACCCTTGCGGCAAAACTGTATGATAAGATAGTTGATAGCTACATTAAAAGGAAAAATAAATGACCCCAGCGGATAGACACAAAAAACTAAAAGATTGGCTAACTGAGAGCTACGAACTGACAAGGAAATACAAAGAGGAGGGGAGGCTTCATAGGGAATACTACAGAGGCAGACAGCTAAGCGAGAGCGTGCTGGCAAAGCTCAGAGAGCGGGGGCAGCCGGAGCATTGGGAGAACCTCTATCAGATGATAGGAAACAAAGTCATAGGCTACAAGATAGACACAAGGACACAGGTCAAAGTCATCGGTAGGCAATATGAAGATAGAGCCAAAGCGGAGGTTTTGACAGATGTGCTGAGAGCCTTCACAGATAGCGCAAGCACCGACGGCGTTGAATACTACAGTCAAAAACGCAAGTGCGATGAGGATTTGATGATATATGGTATGTGCGCTATGGAGCCTCGCATCCGCTACACTGGTGAAAAAGACAAAAACGGTAGAGAGCTCAAAGAGATAGAGTTTGCGAGAATCGACCCAGACGAGCTGTGGGTAGACCCGTATGCAAAGAGAGTAGACTACTCAGATGCGAGGTATCTGCACCGCTCGTTTTTTGTCGACAAAGAATCGCTGTATGGGGTATATGACAAAGATTTGGTAGATTCACTTGAGACAAGTAGCGACTACATATATGATGGGAGGTGGCTTGGATATACCGATGCGGAGCTTCTCAGACGCCACAGCCGCCCACGAGTGCTCCTGAACTACACATGGTACAAGGAGTACAACCCAGAGACAAGAGCGCACGATATACGCTATGCAGTCTGGACACAAAGCACTCTTTTGGAGGACGAAAAAAGCCCATACAAATACCCACGCATTCCGATATCAGTTAGAAGACTCTTTGATGGGGAGCAAGGTGAGTGGTATGGGATGTTTAGGAATCTTCGCCCGTTTCAAGACCAAATCAACTACGCCTCCAACCGCCTTGCCAATATGCTAGGCAGCTCAAAACTCCTTGTGGAAGAGACAGCCGTCGATGATATAGAGAGCTTCAAAAGCGACTACTCAAAAGACAATGCGGTCGTGATGGTCAATGATAGAGCTATTAGAGAGGGCAAAATCCATGAAGTGAGTCAAGCCGATAGAATCGTGCAACTGCAAGGGCGCATCAATGAGCTCAAGCAAACGGCAAAGGTGGTATCGGGATTCAATGAAGAGGCTCTTGGCGTGGCGGTCAATAGGCTATCTGGATATGCGATAGAGCAAAGGCAACGCACGGGGCTGATGGGGCTGATGCATTACATCGACAGCTCGGCGGCGTTTGATAGGGATATTTTTGGTACGGCGATTGAACTCATCAAGCAATATTTCGATGCCGAGCAGACATTCTACATCGTCGACCAAGCGGTCGGCGAAAAGATGGTAGAAATCAACAAGGGTGAAAACAGTATCGACATCAGCAGATACGATGTGACTGTAGACTTCGTGCCAGTAGAGGCTGGAAGTAGGGCTGAGAGATACAAACAAAATACCGAAATTATGAAAGTTGTACAAGCGGCGGCTCCACAGCTCATCCC
>JAVRLX010000055.1:0-3676 GCA_031960985.1 Campylobacterales bacterium
TTTGGCCACCACAAATCTTATGGACAATCTAGATGAAGCTAGCATTAGACGCTTTGATGCCAAAATAGAGTTTGGGTATCTAACCCCCGCGCAGTGCGAAAAGTTATTTACCAAATGTGCAAAAGAGCTATCTATCAAGCCGACAAAAAGAGATTTGGACGAAATAAAGCGTCTTGCTTGCTTGGCCCCAGGCGACTTCGCAACCATAATGCGCCAACATAGATTTAACAAAATAAAAAACGCAAAAGATTTTATAGATAGACTAAGCGCTGAAATGAGTATCAAAAAAGGTGTAAACTCCAAAAAAATGGGGTTTTTGGCATAAGATTATATCAAGTTGAATTCTTTAACCGAAAAGTAATCCAAAAAGTGATAAAAATGTATTTGACATAAAGTATATAAGTGTAAAATACATTTTACACTTATATAGGACTATATGATGGACTTAGCGCTATTTTTTAGCGAACAACAAAAGATTATTCGCAAAATATCTCTCAAAACCAAACGGTATCTCTACGATAAAATCAACTGGGAAAATAGATGTATAGCCGTGCTTGGTCAAAGAGGTGTCGGCAAAACCACTCTAATACTTCAAGCGCTAAAAGAGAAATATAAAAATAGCGAAGAAGCTCTCTATGTTAGTATCGACAATCCTTTTTTAAAGCTGTTTCGCTCTACGAATTTGCTATCAAGTTTGAGCAGCTTGGCGGAAAGATACTGTTTATTGACGAAGTGCACAAATACAAAGATTGGTCAAGCCATGTAAAGTCTATCTATGACTCCACAGAGCTCAAAATTGTATTTTCAGGCTCATCTATGCTTCAAATTCAAGCGCTGGATGCAGACTTATCAAGAAGAGCTATTGTCTACAGACTGGCAAATCTGTCATTTAGGGAATACCTAAGCCTTAGTGGCATAGGTGAATTTGAACCGATCTTATTTGATACGCTTGTCTCGTCTCACATTGAGTTGGCTAATCTCGTATCGGAGAAAATCAAACCACTGAAGCACTTTGCAGATTATTTGCGATTTGGTTGTTATCCATTTATCAATGAGGGTCGTGATAGTTACAACCAAAAACTAATTGCCATAGTAAATCAAATCATAGAATCAGATATTCCATATATTGAAAACATCAACTTCTCTCAAATTGATAAAATCAAAAAACTACTCTATCTGCTAGCCGTATCAGCTCCATTTGTGCCGAATATATCAAAGCTATCATCTGCAACAGAAATATCGAGAGTAACAATGAGTGACTATCTAAGATATCTTGAGATGGCTTCGCTCACAAACAGCGTATCTGTAGACAAAAAAGGCTATGCAAAACTATAATCCCCTAAGAAAATTAAACAACTTTTTTGGATTAAAAAAAGAAAGAGTTATCTTGTGACAAATAAGGCGGCATACAGGAGCCATAAAAAATGGCTTTGTTCAGAGGGTTAATTTTTTGTGTTATAATCTTTAGTATTGAAATTTTAGTAGGGGAAAGGAGTTAAAAACTATGGAACATTCGTTCATGCAGTTGCCGTATGCTATGGATGCGCTAAAGCCTCATCTTTCGGAGGAAACCCTTGAATATCACTACGGTAAGCATCATGCCAACTATGTCAAAAAACTAAACGAACTGCTCAAGAATGACTCGGAATACGAGGAGATTTGATGAAAAAATATGAATGTAACGTGTGCGGATATATCTACGACCCAGCGCTCGGAGATCCAGATAACGGGATAAATCCCCCAATGGATTTTGAAAATCTACCAGACGATTGGAGATGCCCAGAATGTGGCGTAGGAAAAGAGCAGTTTACGGTTCTTGAGGAGTAGCTGCTGATAAAAACATAAACCAGCTGCCAAATGCGGGGTGATGAAATGTAGTATAAAGAAAAAATTGGCTTGAGAGAGTGGTGTGGTATAGTTCTCACATAATAGGCTCATCAAGCCAAAGCTTTAAAGACAAAAATGTATCGCAAGCTGTGAGTATGACTTTTTTTTGCGATTTTGCATCCGGCGCTATCTCGTTTAGTTTGTCTGTAAAACGCTTCCACACTTCAAAGGTGCGAGAGCCATACCCACTCATATACAAAAGACCGCTTTGCTCGTCGATACAAAGCCCTTTTCGCAAAATTGGAGCCTGCATTGACGCTCCAACCATAGAGCCTTCCAAAACATACCATGCGCCAAGTATGGAAAAAAAATCATCAAAGCGCGGTAAAATCACCTCAGACTCTATCATCGCCTTGACGCCAAGAATCTCAAGGTCGCTCTCAATATCTTTGGATTTTATGCGACATATTTGGTCAAGTCCGCATTCGCTCCACTCTTTAGCAGATAGCATAGCCTCTTCTATAGGCTTTATAAACATTAGCATCTTAAGCAAAAACTCTTTATACGCATCCAAATTTGGGGCATCGGAGAGCAAGATTTTTGATAGTCTATTTTGCTCTATTTCATCGTGTAGAGGTTTTGTTATAGTTTTTAGTCTTTCATGAAGCGTTGTCAACTAGTTTGCCTTTTTAAACATAGAACTTGCGTCTATGTGACGGGTTAGATACTTTGCCTTTACTGGCTTTGAAAAGAGATACCCTTGCAAGATATCACACCCAGAGGCGATGAGTAGATCTGCTTGCACCCTCTCCTCAATGCCCTCTGCGACAACTAGCTTGCCCAAATCATGCGAGAGATCGATGATTGTCTCTACGATGTCCATGCTTTTTTTCTCTTTGTGGATATTGTCGATAAAGCTTTTGTCTATCTTGACGATGTCTATCGGGAGTTTTTGCAGATATGACAAAGAGGAATATCCGGTTCCAAAATCATCAAGCGACACCTTAAAACCACGCTCCCTTAGAGCCTCAAGCTTGTTTTTTGCAATTGAGAGATTTTCGATAAGGAGCGTCTCCGTTACCTCCAGCGCTATACTTGAGGCGTCAAGTCCACTCGTATAGGTAGAGGCTATGATGTCATCCACAAAATTTGGATCTTTGAGCCAAGCGCCGGATATATTGATTGCAAGCTCATTAAAAGTCCCATCATAAAGTCCGCAACTCTTCATCTCTTCGCACGCCCTCTTGTATAGCCAAGGCCCAAGCGTCCTGATATGCCCCGTCTTTTCGGCAAGGGTGATAAACTCCATTGGTGAAATTTCGCCATACTGCACATTGTACCACCTAGCAAGCGCTTCAACGCCTATGGCGCGCATAGTTTTGGCGCAAAAAAGGGGCTGATATTTCATATACATTTCGCCGCACAACTCCGCTTTTGGGAGTATGTTTTTGAGTTTGGAGATGCGCACACTTTGAATACTCATCTGCTCATTGTAAAAAAAGTATCTATTTCTACCGTTTTCTTTTGCGTTGTACATCGCTATGTCGGCATATTTGACTAGGTCTTCGTAGTTTCTACTGTCGTTTGGATATACCGCGATACCGATGCTAGAGCCTATCGTGACATTTTGACCTATACTTAGCCTAACATCCTCGCTAAGGGCTTTTATGATATTTTCAGCGACATATTGAATACCTACGGCATCAACAGTATCATCTAATATGACTACAAACTCATCCCCTCCTAATCTAGCCACAAAATCACTTTTTCGAGTAACCCTTTTGAGTCTTTTTGCCACTTCTATAAGTAGCTCATCGCCAAAAGAGTGCCCATATGTATCGTTGACATA
>JAVRLX010000055.1:3776-10238 GCA_031960985.1 Campylobacterales bacterium
TGTCATACCGCTATTTACTTTGCCAAACCATGTTAAAAACTTGGTTCTATCCTCAAATGATATAGAGAGCGCTAGCGGTCTACCGACAGACTTTTCCAAAGATGAGATGGAGAAATTCTTTAGCCCCCGCTCATTGGCGTCTATAACTATAGCATTTGAGTCGCATATCACATATCCTATAGGGATTTTGTCAAGTATGCTGGTATATTTCATAGCTAGTTCTTCGACTTTTTTCTTATCAAGCTTTAGCTCTTCGATCATAATCTCTTGCTCAAACGCTTTTAGCTTTAGCTCAATAAACGCTTTTTGTAAGTCATGCAAGCCTATAAAGCTTAGTCTATCTGCTTCCTCTTTTGCTTTTTGATGCGCTAGTTTTTTTAATATTGCATACTTTTCACTCACGAGCTTTGCCCCTAGCTTTTTAGCTTCATTTTAATAACGACTTGCGTCACTTTTGCATTCGAGTTTATAGTTATATCTCCGCCAAGGTTGGACTCCACTACCGCCTTAATGATTCTCATCTGGGTGTGCTCTATCTCATTAATAAACTCTTTGTCAGCCTCATCTAAGATAGCAATTAGCGACATAAGGTAGTTATGCAAAACCATCATCTCATCATCTACGCTTAGCGTAAGCCACAAATACTCACTATCTGCCGTAATATCAATATCAAGTTTTGCGCTACTTTTGTCAATAAAAAAGTTTTTGAACATTACAAATATATTATGCAGTAGTATTCGCATCTCATCTGCATAGCCGTAAAAGTCGATTTTCTCTTTTTCGCACTTGACTTTGCCGACGTGTATGTGACCATCTTTAAAGTAGCTTTTGAAGGTGTTTACAGATTCATCGATAAGCTTTACAATATTGAAGTACTCTTTGTTTTTCGATAATACAAAAAATTCCCTAGTAGCGTCGATTAAATCAAGCACCCTTTGCAAGTGAGCGATGCTATTTTTTTCAAACTCTTTTAGCCTCTCTTTGTTAATAGGTTCATACTCGGCATCTTCTAAAAGCTCTTTAATGAGTATGGCAAGCTTTGCCATAGGCTCTCTCCAAGACAGAGACATACCGCTGATATATTCGCTCATACTGTATAGTATCGCCCTTTGTATTGTGGCGCGCTCTTTTTGGCGTATTTCATCTATATTTTTCATTGTCAGATGTTTGCTCTGTGCGATCTGAGCCTCAATGTCTGTAATATTGCTAAAAACTACGACAAATTTTTGGTTTATAATATCCAAGTCGTTTGCGTGCACGGAAAAGATATATGGCTTGCCGTGCTTGTTTATCATGGCTTTGTATTGCCTATCACCAGTCATGACAAGCTCTAACCAGTTTTTGCCATCTCTCTTTTTGCCGCTACTTGGCAAGAAATCATCATCTCCCACCACATCTTCAAATAGCTCGCAAATACATTTATGGTTAGCTTTAAACTCCTCTATAGATGAGTAGTCGCTAAAGAAATTAAAAAATCCTTGATTGACATCGATTAGCTCCTCGCCAAATCTTGTCACTATCACAATGGCTTGCTCAGCATCCAAAAGCGCCGAGATATACTTTTCTTTTGTCGCTAGCTCGTTGTTTAGCCTAAGTAGCTCTTTGTTTGTATTTTCTAACATCTCCCGATTTTTTGCCTGCTCTTCATAGACCATCTTAAGCTCTATGTATGCGGTTTGAAGCTCCTCGTTTGAGCTTTGAAGCTCTTCGTTTGATGTCTCTAACTCTTCGTTTGTGGCTTGGAGCTCCTCATTTGAGCTTTGGAGCTCCTCATTTGAGGCTTGAAGCTCCTCATTTGATGTCTCTAGCTCTTCGATGACGGTTTGGAGATGCTCTTTGGTAGCCTCTAGCTCATCTTGTAGCTCTTTGTAGCGTTCATCATCTATTTGACTAGTTAGCATTAGATCTTTTTGTTTTATCTCTTGTTCGTCAAAAATAACCAGATATCCGCTTATCTCATGCCCTAAAGGATAAATAGAGATAGCTACATTTATTTTGGTATTGTTTGCAAAGATGACTCTTGGCATACCATGCTGGGGCATATTGGTTTTTGCCGCTTTAAATAGCAGTGAGCGAAACTCGACCGCCAACTGCTCATGAATCATCTTGGAGAAGTTGAGATTTATAGAGCCTTTGGGGAGCGATGCTAGATAGTCAAGGTCGCCTTTGACAAATAGTAGATTGCCGTTTTCATCGACAACTACAAGCTTAGAGACAAAACTGTTATAAAGCGTCTTTTTGATTTCATCTTCGATAGTTTTCTCTTTTTTGCCCTCCGCTTTAGTCTCTTTGGATTGGCTTTTGGCTAAGCGAGGGATAATCATATCAAACAACTGCGGCTTGACATCTGCCCTGCTTTTAAATATTTTAAACTTCGTCGAGATATTTGAAAAATAAACTCCAGCCTTCCCTAATGATTCGGATCTGCCAAGAAACAATATCCCTCCCGGACGAAGCGCGTGATGGAAGTTTAGGAGGGTTTTTTGCTGAATATCGCCTTCAAAATATATTAAAAGATTTCTACAACAAACAAGGTCGATGCGCAAAAATGGGGGGTCTTTTAGGATGTTGTGTTTTGAAAAGATTACTTTTTCTCTGATTGATCGGACAACTTCATACATATTCCCTTTTTTGCGAAAATACTTCTCCAAAAAGCTTTTTGAGATAGCGGTAGAGATAATCTCCGGATATATACCGCTTCTAGCTTGTTCAAGCGAGTCCTCGTCGATATCGGTTGCAAATACCTGAATAGTAATACTTTTGTCCAACTGCTCAGCTAGGTCTGAGAGAATTATCGCTAGCGTATATGCCTCTTCGCCGGTTGAACATCCTACCGACCATGCGCGAAACTCAGGGAAGCTATGCGCTTGTAAATACGACTTGAGTAGATTTGAGAGCGCCTCAAACGCATCGGTATCACGATAAAATGATGTAACACCTATGAGAATATCTTTATAAAGCCCCTCTATTTCGCTTGGATTTTCTTTGATGTATTGTAGATATTTTTCTATCGTTTTAATCTTGGCCGATACCATACGCTTCTCTATTCGCCTAAGGACGGTTGTGGACTTATACGATGAAAAATCAATACCATAAGAGTCGTTGAGCAGATTAAAAATATCACGCAAAGCATCTGAAGCTTTATCGATAAACTCACTTTCCCCACCATTTGAGAGTATGTGCAGTAGATACGGCCCCATCTCCTCTGGAAGCATTATCTTGTCTACTACTTTTTCCTCTATCGCAGATAGCGGCATACCGTTGTATTTGGCGTGTTTTGGGTCGTGAGCGATAGTGACGCCGCCAGATGATTTGATAGCCCTAAGACCAATTGTGCCGTCACTTCCGGTGCCAGAAAGCACTATGCCTATGGCCTTTTGCTCTTTTTCTTGCGCCAAAGATACAAACAACACATCGATAGATGGCTTTGGACCTACGACTTGCTCTGGGCTTGCAGTGTGAAATCGTCCACCGCTTACTCTCACATTTGCGTTTGCTGGTGTTACATATATTTTATTTGCCTCTATTTGGCTACCGTTTGTTATCTCCTCTACATTGAGCATAGTCTCTCTAGATAAGATGTCGGTTAGCATACTTTTATACTGAGGATTTAGATGTTGGACTATGATGTAAGCTAGAGGCTGATCTTTTGGTAAGTTTGCCAGCAAACCCTTTAGCGCTTCTATACCGCCCGCACTTGAACCTATACCTACGAGATATAAATCATCATAACTATACTCCATCGCTACCCACCTTTGCCCCTAGTTTTATTACAAATTTTGCCCCAAGCGTACCGTTGCTGACGCTTATGGAGCCTTTTAAATATTTTTCTACAAGAATTTTGACCTCAAAAAGCCCTAGCCCTATACCGCTTGCTACCCCTTTGGTTGTGTAGTATGGCTCAAATGCCTTATCAAGCTCCTCAATCCCTCCACAATTATCGCTAATCTCTATTACTACACTCTCTTGTTCGCCATAAAGCCCAATCCAAACATCGGCGCTCATAAGGGCCCTAGCCTCCATAATATCGGCCACATTGTTTAATATCTCTAGTATTACGGCGTTAAGCGCAGATTTTAGTCCATAGATTAAATGCTCGCTATTGTCATCCTCAAATCTGACATTAATATTTTTATCATTAATATAGCTTCCTAGCGCCTCGAGAGTTTCTAATATCGCATCTGCAGGATTGAATAGCTCCTCTTTGCCTTCTGGTCTAAAGTAGTTAGAAAAGTTAGTAATCACTCTAGTTATATCATCTATCGCATCCATACATTTTGTTTGAAACTCTTGCATATATTCTTCGTTTAGTTCGCCACTTTCGTATGCAAAGACTAAATCTTGGATATAGAGCGATATGACAGATAGTGGATTTCGCCAATTGTGCGCTATTTGCGATAGTAGCTCTTTTTTGGTTTGGTATTTTATATTTGCCATCTCTATGGAGTTTGTGATTGAGCTTGATTTTTGAAACTCTTTGATAGATTCTAGCAAAGCCTCTTTTTCTTGCATCTCATGCTCTATTTTATTGGCAAGCTCTGTTATCTCATGCTCTATCCCTATAAAGCCTACTATATCCCCCTTTTGGCTCACTATCGGAGCTATGGTGGCATCGACCTTGTAGAGCTCGCCGTCTGGTCTTGCATTGATTATCTTGCCCCTCCAAACCTTCATGCCAAGTATCGTAGTCCATATATCTGCATAAAAAGACCTATCGTGTTTGCCAGATGATAGGATATTTGGATATTTGCCCAAAGCTTCATCGGCCTTGTATCCGCTAAGCTTTTCAAACGCTTTGTTTGTATAGTTGATGACACCGTCAAGGTCGGTCATAATGACCCCTTGAGGCATTATATCAAAGACTTGAAATACTTTGTCGGCTAATGCGGCTACTTGCAAATTTTGGACATCGTCGTACCCTATTAATTTCGATTTTAGAAGGCTCTTTGCAAAGGTATTTGCAAAGTAAACATCCTCATCGCTCCACTCATCGCATGTCAAAAAACGCTCTTCATACCAAGTCTCAAAAGATTTACGAGGAGAGAGCCTCAAAGTGCCATTGTCGTCGTAAAACTTTTTTATGGGTTGACCCGCCCATGCTATCGCTTTTTGCACCTCAGAGCGAAACCATACAATATGCTGTAAGTCGGATACCTTTAGTAGCAGTACGCCGGAGGCTTTTGTTCTAAGTCTTTCATATTTTTTGTTAAGCGACGCTAGAGAGTCCGTCTTGGCTATTGGCGATGTTGGGTCGTACGACAAAAGATTGATTATCTCTAAAATAGTATTTGACTCTGGAGTTATCCCTAGTTTTATCATTTTTTTTGGAGAGCTTATCGCCACTCCATCAGCCTTTACAAGCTCCAAAAGTAGCTTTTGAAGCTCACTTTCATTGAGTCTAATCAAATTCTCAAATCCATTTGCGCAAATTGTAACTAGCTCAGTAAGAGCCGCTTGGCGCACGGCTAGCTTGTAGTTTTTGTCCGCTTTTTCTCTGCTTGATATAACCATAGAGAGCATTTTTGATGATTGTTCGCAGTAGAGTCTTTTTTGGAGCGGCACATATTTTGGCGAGTTATTGTGACATGCTATTAGCCCCCACAACTTACCCGACTCATCGGTAATAGAGATACTCATCGATGAGCGCACCGACATATTTCGCAAGTACTCTAGATGCACCGGCGCAACTGCTCGTGAGTTGATATATGACAAATCAACTACCAAATTTTCATACTCAGGAACTTTAAAAACAAGCCGCGATATAGCCGCCTCGACATCTTCGATAAACCTTACCGGATTTTTAACATACATATCTCGGGCGCTTTGCGGTATATCAGTAGCGGGAAACCTATGTCCAAGGAACGAGCCAAGATACTCTTGTCTAGATTCCGCAATTACCTCCCCGTCATAGCGCGCATCAAACTTATAAAGCATTACCCTATCATATCCGGTATACTCACGCACGGCGTCTAAATAGAGAGAAAATAGCTCTTCGGTACTGTTTGCGTACTGCAAGACGCCGCTTGTTGTATCCAAAAATTTTAGATGTTCATTTGCGTCAAATGAGATCTCTTCATCTTGCATCTCAAACATAACAAACTGGTTCCACTTGACCAATCTTACAAACATCAGCTTGCCGCAAATCTCTACAAACTCACTTGTATAAGTGTTGTTTTTCATCTGCCGGCATCTTGATAATATATTTGCGCTCTCTGCTCCAAAGAAAGACTCTAAAGTAGATTTTAAAACCTCGTCACACCTTAGCGGTAAATATTTAAAGATATTATCTGAGCAAAACGCCACCACGCCGCTTTTGATATCTATCCCAAAAACAGCGCCGTAAGATTGTAAACTCTGAGGTATATTTATAGGCGCGTTATTGCACTCTTGCAGAGCATCTTTTATTTGCGCGTCTGTCATAACTTAAGCCCCGTAAAACTATTTCGTAGTGTTATATACAAA
>JAVRLX010000056.1:0-9969 GCA_031960985.1 Campylobacterales bacterium
TTCCTGTGCTCATGTACCACCATGTGAGCGCCCACAAGGGTTCACTTGTTACTATTACCCCTGAAAATTTCGACTCCCACGCAAAGTTTCTCGCGGAGAGCGGGTATAAGAGTTTGAGCTTAGATGAATTTTTGGCGTTTAAAAAAGGAAAGCTGGAGCTTCCCAAAAAAAGTGTGCTTATTACATTTGATGATGGGTGGATAGATAATTACCTTGTTGCTTATCCAATACTTAAAAAATACTCTCTTAAAGCCACAATTTTTGTAGTCACAGACTGGGTAGAAAGAGCTAGCGAGGATAAAAGAGCCTCAGATGAGATATATATCCCAAATCACCGTGAGTGCAAAAAATTAGCTTACGAAGAGCCTGCATCGGCTGTGATTAACTGGGATGATTTAGAGAAAATGAAAGATGTTTTTGAGTTTGCCTCACACTCAAATGCTCACGATAATGAGGGGCTTGGGATTGATGAGTGGAGAGATGATTTGGCGCTGTCAAAATCACATATCCTAAAGCACGGTGGAAATGCAAAACACCTCTGTTGGCCAAGAGGCAACTACAATAAAAAGCTTATAGATTTAGCGCAAAGTCTTGGGTTTGAAGCGCTCTATACGACCAAAAGAGGGGTCAATTTGGCCGATGGTAATACGAGTGAAATCAAAAGAATATCGGTTAAAGATAAAGACGCAAGGTGGCTAAAAAGGGTTTTGTGGCTTTACTCATTACCCACTTTTGGGGGGCTATATGCTAGATTTAAACAATAAAAAAATCCTACTTGTGCGAAACGATAATATCGGTGACGGTGTACTCTCTACTCCTGTGCTTCAAGCGATAAAAGAGCAATTTCCGACTTGTTTTATTGGCGTGCTGTGCGCTGGGTACTCCAAAGAGGCTTTTTTAAACAACCCTCATATCGATAGGCTCTTTGTGTATGAGAAGGCAAAGCATCATAAAGGTTTTTTGGCGAAGCTTTTGGCTTGGATAGGGCATATTAAGACGATATTTGCGATAAGGGGTGAAAAGTTTGATTATGCCGTTGGGCTTCGTAGCTCTTTTAGCCGCTCAAACGCCTCTTTTGTTAGATGGAGTGGGGCGAAGACAAAAATAGTTCGTTTGCCAAAGCTAGTAAAAGAGATGGCCCCCTTTGATGCTTTTATCGATGAAGACCCTGTGGGTAAACATGAGGTGCAAAATACATTTGATTGTCTGAAGCTATTTGGGATTAGAGACTACGGCTATCGACCGTATGTAAAATTGCCAAAAGAGAGTGAGGCAAATACTTTACAAAGATTAAAAGAGTTTGATTTTGAGCGCGGCAAATATGTGGTATTTCACATTTCATCAAGACTTCCTGTGAATAGATGGAAAATCGATAAGTTTTTAAGATTAGCATCGTTAATTGCAGTGGAGCTTAATTTAAAAGTTGCAGTAACGGCGGCCCCTAAAAGCGAGGAGGAACTAGTTGCAAAGAAGCTGTTTTGTACTGCACAAATTAAATACTTTGAAACCCCTACTCTTAGCGAGTTTGGCGCTCTTTGCAAATATTCAAAATGTTTTGTAAGCTTAGATGGCGGGGCGATGCACTATGGGGCTGTTTTTGCCCCATCGGTCGTTGCAATATTTGGCAAAACAAATGTAGATACTTGGAAGCCCTACCATCCAAAAAGCGTTGTTTTAACGAGTAAGACAAAAGTAGCCGATGATGTATCGCCAGAGATGGTATATAAAATGGTGAGAGAATATGTCTTTTAAAATTAGGGTAATAAAGCTTTTGCTACAAATTTACCGTCTGTTTAGCGCCAAAAAAGATGACGCCATAAAGATAGTAGTCGTTATCTCAAATACCGCTATTGGCGATACCCTAATGGCGACCCCTGCTATTAGGGCTATTAAAAATGGGATGCCAGAGATTAAGCTGATAGCTGTGCTAAATCCAGCAAATGCAGAGCTTTTTGCCACAAACCCTTATATCGACGATATTGTACTTTATAACGGTAGATGGCGCAGCTTTTTTGCGACGCTAATAAAGCTAAGAGGGCTTCGCATTGACGCTATTCTTTTATTGCATTCCAATGAGCCGCAAGCAACGCCGCTTGCCGTTTTGTCTGGCGCAAAAACTATTATTAAAATACCAAATGACAAAAATCCTTTTGCCTTATTCCATACAAACCCAAAAATCGCCTCACCGACCGATAAGCACGGCATTTTTGATAGGCTAGAGCAGGTAAAATTTTTAGGCATAAACGCTACCGACCCTAGAATGGAGCTTTTTTTAAAAGATGAGTGGCGGCGTGAGGCTAGGGAGTTTTTGGCGATTGCCGGCTTTGAGAAAAAAAAAGTGATAGGCTTTCAAATAGGGGCATCCACAAAAAGTAGAATGTGGTTTGAAGAGAGATGGGTAAGTCTGGCGAAAATGCTTTTGGCTCATGATGAAAATATTGCGATAGTTTTGACCGGTTCTCCAAAAGAGGCGGCAATGACGGAGCGGATTAAAAATATGATAATTGACAAGAGGGTTGTAAATGCCGCTGGAGTTTTGTCTATTGGCGCCGCCGCAGCGCTTATAGGGGAGTTTGCCCTTTTTGTAACGCCCGATACCGGTCCGATGCATATAGCCATAGCGCTAAAAATACCTAGCGTAGCGCTTTATGCCGTAGCAGATCCGGTCAAATCTGGAGCCGCTTATGACAACGAAAAACATATCGAAATTAAAAAACCCCGCACTTGTGATCCTTGCTTTAGTAAACTTTGCAAATATCAAGAGTGTATGCTGCAAATAGAGCCGCAAGAGGTTGCTAAGGCTGTGCTAAAACTTCTTTGATAAATGCCGCTATCTCTGCTTGTTGTGCATCGGTGGTGTCAAAAAGTCCATCACACTTTTTTTTATATGCCGTATCAAACACAAAAGAAAACGGCGTACACGGCGCATTTGAGCTTACTATAAGGGTTTTATCGCCCACCGGACGCTGCTCATCCATACAGCAAGGACCTGCATAAACTATTATTGGCACATTGTAAGAATCTGCTATATACATACCTCCTGTATCGGAGGAGATAAAAAGGTTCATTTGTGATATAGCAAGGGGAAGCTCCGCGAGACGAAGCTCTCCTAAATGCGATACGATTTGCGCTTTTTGGAGTTTTACCTGTAAAAGTAGCGCATCTAGCAGTTTTTTTTCGCTATCTATGCCGAAAATATGTATTTCGCAATTTTGTTCATCCAAAATCTTAAATATTTTGCTCCACTCTTTTATACCAATCTCTTTTATCTTGTTGCCGGCTGAGAGCGCTACGCCTACTTTTTTGGCCTTTGACATTAAAGATGCCGGAAGCTGTGGAATCTCTTTGTATCGTATTGGATTTTTTTTGACTTTGTGATGGTTTAAATTTTTATCGATTAGCCCAAGATATATATCAAGCGTTAAATCTTTTTTTGTATGAACCAAGACTTTATTATAAAAACGAAGCAGCATTTTTGCCGTCTTACCTGTCTTGTAGTGGCTAAAGCTAGCTGTATGTGTATGCCCCATGATTCCTAAAAAAAGATTTAGATTATTAGGCATTAAAACATAAATAGCCTCATAGTGGCGCCAAAAAATATTAAAGCCAAGGGCAAGTCTACCCACAAGGGTTCTTTTGTAAGCGTCAAGCACCCATATATGCTCTATCCTCTCATCGTTTTTTGCAAGCTCTAGATTAACGCTCTCTATTGCCACATCGCAAATTCCAACAGCCTCAAACATTACGGTTGTATTGACATAATCGCCTATTTTAGCGCTTTGTATGACTAGCGAGCCCGATGGTTTTGGTCTAAATGGCGATAATAAATACAAAAAAGGCTTTAGAAAAACAGATAAAATTATATAAATCACGCCAAACTCTCGTATAACTCTTCTATTTTTGCGGTTGTGGTTTTGATGTCAAATTCCACCTTGGCTATTTGCCTAGATGCCTTGCCAAGCATATTAATATCAGCGCTCATTAGCTTTTCTATTGCCGCCGCCAAATCACTTGGATTTTTAGGTTCAAACAAAAAACCGTTAACGCCGTCTCTAACCTGCTCCGGATTGCCTCCTGCACGGCTTGCTAATATCGGTTTTGCCATCGCCATTGCTTCAAGGATTGCACGAGAAAGACCCTCCCAATAGCTAGGCAATACAAGAGCTAGACTTGTTGAGAGTATTTTTTTTACCTCTTGGCTTCGTCCGTACAGTATTACTCTCTCTTTAAGACCAAGTGAAACGATAAGCGATTTTAGCTCTGTTTCGTACTTTTTGCTTTTTGTGGGGTCTGCCCCTACGATCAATACTCTTAGTGTTGGAAATTTGTCTGCAACGAGCGCAAAGCCGTTTACCAAATCAAAAATTCCTTTGCGGTACTCAAGAGAACTGACGCATGTTAGATATAGTCCATTTTTGTCTAATCCTAGCGCCTCAAACTCTTGTTCGGTTGGTTTTGTAGGTTTAAAATCGCTTAGGTCTATGCCGTTGTGTATCGTTATTAGCTTGGCTTTGTCGGCGTAGTAGATATGTTCGGCAGTGTCGTACGAGACTGTGACTATCTTATTAGCTATAAAATTAAGATATTTTTTTAGCCTTACGCATCGTTTTTCCTCCGGATTTTCGCGCACGAACCATATTGTTTTTTTGCCGGTTAGCTTCGCCGCTATTGCTGGGTATTTGTAGTAGGGTGTAAGAGTATTTAGGTGTACAATATCTATTTTTTGGGAGGTGATAAGTTTAATATATGAGGCTATCATTTTAAGCCCCAAAAATCCCTTATTGGCTATTACAAATACCTTAAAACCCTCGTGTTTCGCCCTCTGAACAATTGGGCCATCTTCGCCAAAGCACAACACTGGCTCAAATCGGCTTTTATCTATGTGTCTTGCGATGTTGAGACATGATATAGGGGAGCCTCCAAGAGCTGCGCCGTGAGAGATTAGAAGGAGTTTTTTCATAAATTAAAGCTCTTATTGTTGACTTTGCTTTGATACTCGGTTGAATATAATAACGAATGACAAATTATACCCCAAATTTTTAGAAGCGGATTGAATGTGCAAAAAATCGTGAAATTGGAGAGCGTGATATTATGGCTTGTTGGAGCGCTGATTTTTGTTTGGCCGATTCCGAGTACGAATGCCATAAGATATAATCTAATAGCAGCTCTTGTCATTATCGTAGGCATTGCATATACAAAACGCTTTAATGTTAAAAGTCTCTTTTCAGATCGCTTGACGATTTTTTTCTCATCTCTTTTGCTTCTTACTACGATTTGGTTTTATATTGTTTCATTGTTTCTCTCAGATTACACTTCGCATGCGCTAAAAGAGTTAAATTCCCAATGGCTTTTATCGGTAGGTTGCTTTTTTCTAGGGCTATTGTTGGCAAATATAATAACCTCTAAGACAAATATTTTACTCTCTATTTTTATAGCCGTTTTTTTGCATATCGTATATATCTCTCTTGAGGGGGTTTGGTTATTTGCTCAAAGCGGCGAAATTCAAGATAAACTAAAAGGGCTTACAAACGGGCGAGACAGAGCAAATGTTTTGACAAATATAGCTATTGCGATACTTCTCGGGGAGATATTTTTTAGAACTATTTATCACAAAAATATTTTACCGCTTAAGAGTTGGTTTATTGGAGCGGCTACTGCATTGGCATTTTTTTCTCTATTTTTAGAGGGCGCTAGACTTGGCATTGTAGGGGTCTTTTTTATGCTATTTACACTTATTATTCTGGCGCTATATATAGCAAGGGATCATAAAAATATCTTTGCTCTTGGCGCTATTGTACTAGTCGCTTCGGTTGTTACGCTCTCTTTGCTTGCGGCAAATATTAAGTATGATAAGCGGTGGAACAATATATTTGAAACCGTTGAAATGGCCGTTGATATACAAAAATATAAAGCATGGATTGAAACAGACGCTTATCCATTACCGACGCTAAAAGATGGGACTATCGCAAATGAATCAAACTATAAAAGACCGGCATGGATTGCGGCAGGGCTATCTTTTATTGCAGAGTCCCCTTTGGGTAATGGCTTTGCTAGAGACGCATTTGGAAGATATAGAGCAAAAAAATATGGCGAAGGTAGTCCCACTAGAGCGGCGCATAGCTCGCTAATAGATTTTGGCGTCAGCGGTGGAATTCCTGCTATTGTTGGGTGGGTGACTTTTTTGGTGGGTCTTTCTTTGGTCGGGTTAAGAGGATTTCTAAAAAAACAGAATTACTATTCATTGCTACTATTTTTCTTGGCTGGCGGCTTTTTCTTTCGAATGTGTATAGATGGTATAGCGAGGGATCATATGCTTGAGCAGTTTATGTTTTTGGCTGGTCTATTTTTGGCTTTTGCTTTGAGTGACGAGTCTAAAACAGCTTTTGTGTAAAATCTAAGGATGATTTATCAATAAGGGGCTAATTTGAAAATTTCAGTTATAGGCACAGGCTATGTTGGGCTTGTTACCGGAACTTGTTTTGCCGAAATGGGCAACGAAGTTTGGTGTGTGGATGTGGATGAAAAAAAGATAGAAAAACTAAAAAACGGGATTATTCCAATATATGAGCCAGGTCTTGAGCCACTGGTGAGGGATAACTACAAAAAAGGGTCGCTAAAATTTACCACTGATACTAAAGCTGCTTTGAGGGCTACCGATGTGTGTTTTATAGCGGTTGGCACGCCGATGGGCGAAGATGGAAGCGCAGATTTGCAGTATGTGCTAGCCGTTGCAAAAAGTATCGGTAAATATATGACGCATGAGATGATAATTGTAGATAAATCTACGGTTCCAGTCGGTACGGCGGATAAGGTGAAAGCGACCATAAAAGAGGAGCTTGCGGCTCGAGGTGTAAGCATTCCATTTTCTGTAGTCTCAAACCCAGAGTTTTTAAAAGAGGGGGCGGCGATAGAGGATTTTATGAAGCCTGACCGCGTAGTGATAGGAGCTGATAATGAAATGGCTATGAAAAAAATGAGAGAGCTATATGCTCCGTTTACCAGAAATCACGATAGATTTATAGAGATGGATATTCGCTCTGCCGAGATGACAAAATACGCCGCAAATGCTATGCTTGCTACAAAAATCAGTTTTATCAATGAAATGGCGCAAATATGCGAAAGAGTTGGAGCCGACATAAACAAAGTGCGAATTGGAATAGGTAGTGATAGTCGAATAGGATACAGCTTTATCTACCCTGGGTGTGGTTATGGGGGGAGTTGCTTTCCAAAAGATGTAAAAGCTTTGGAAAAAACAGCGATTGACGCAGGGTATGAGCCTAAAATTCTAAAAGCTGTAGAGGCTGTCAACAAACTTCAAAAGATGAGTCTCGTAGAAAAAACGGTTAAGAGATTTGGCAAAAATTTGGACGGAAAGCTCTTTGGTGTTTGGGGGCTTAGCTTTAAACCAGAAACCGACGATATGCGAGACGCCTCTAGTATTACGCTAATAACGGAGCTTGTAAAAATGGGCGCCAAAATAAAGGCGTATGACCCAAAAGCCATACACGAAGCCAGATACTACCTAAAAGATGTTATTCAAAGCGTAGAATTTTGCGACTCTAAATACGACGCCCTAAAAAACGCTGACGCAATGTATCTAGTGACTGAGTGGAAAGAGTTTAGAAGCCCTGATTTTGAAGAAATTGCAAAACTATTAAAAAACAAAATAATTTTTGACGGGCGAAACCAGTATGATAGCGCAAAATTAAAAGAGAGTGGATTTGAATACTATCAGATAGGCGTAAAAAGTGAGTAATACCATCGCCATAATAGGGCTTGGCTATGTGGGGCTTCCTCTAGCCGTAGAGTTTGGCAAAAAATACCCAGTTGTTGGCTTTGATATTAACAAAGATAGGATTAGCGAATTAGAGAGGGGGTATGATAGAACCCTTGAAGTGGATGAAAATAATCTAAAATCGGCTGTGCACCTCTCATTTTCTTATAACAAAGAGGATTTAAAGGGTTGTAATATCTTTATTGTAACAGTTCCAACACCGGTAGATGAGCATAAGCGCCCAGATCTAGCGCCTCTTATTAAAGCTAGCGAGACTGTTGGAAGTGTGCTTAAAAAAGGGGATATTGTAATTTATGAGAGCACCGTATATCCGGGGTGTACTGAAGAGGATTGTGTGCCGGTTTTAGAGCGTGTAAGTGGGCTAAAATTTAATGAAGACTTTTTTTGCGGCTACTCCCCTGAGAGAATCAATCCGGGTGATAAAGAGCACACTGTTACAAAAATTCTAAAAGTTACATCAGGCTCAACCCCTGAGGTGGCAGACAAGGTTGATGCGCTTTATGCCTCCATAATTACGGCAGGCACACACAAAGCCCCATCTATCAAAGTAGCCGAAGCCGCAAAAGTAATAGAAAACTCCCAAAGGGATATAAATATTGCCTTTGTAAATGAGCTTGCCTTGATTTTTAACAAAATGGGGATAGATACACTTGATGTTCTTGCCGCCGCTGGGACAAAATGGAACTTTTTGCCTTTTCGTCCAGGGCTTGTTGGAGGGCATTGCATAGGTGTTGACCCTTATTATCTTACCTTTAAAGCCGAGAGTTTGGGATACCATCCAGAGGTTATCCTTGCTGGGCGAAGAATTAATGATAATATGGGCATTTATGTGGCCAAAGAGGTGGTAAAACTGCTAATCAAAAAATCGCACAAAGTAAATGGCGCTAGAACTTTGGTATTAGGTATTACATTTAAAGAAAATTGCCCAGATATACGAAACTCAAGGGTGATAGATGTAATAAATGAGCTAAAAGAGTTTGGATGCGCTGTTGAGGTGTATGACCCTTGGGCAGATAGTGCAGAGGTAAAACACGAATACAATCTTACCCTTATAGAAAAACCGTCAGGCAAATATGATGCTATAGTTCTTGCTGTGGCGCACAAAGAGTTTGCAACAATTGATATAGATACCCTAAAACATGAAAATTCGGTGGTATATGACATCAAGGGGATTCTTGAAAAAAGCAAAGTGGATAAAAGGTTATGAGGGCGCTTAGTCAAGATAAAATTATCTACGCTGGGTTTGTATTTTTAGCTATTTTGATGTTTTTTTGGCCAATTCCTAGGACTATAGCGGTTAGAAATATAGCTTTGGGCTTGTCTCTCTTAGTATTTGGTTATCTATTTTTTAAATACTCCAAATTCGCTTTAATAGATATCCAAAAAAAAGTGTTTTATATATTGGTGGCTACTACCTTTTGGTTCTATTTCCAAGCGATTGTCGTAAGCAGTGAGACGGCGTGGGCGCTAAGTGAGCTTATGCAGTGGGCCAGCGCTCTTGTTTGTTTTGGGCTTGGTTTTTTTGTAGCCAGTGTGGACAAAAGGGTAAAAATTGCTTTTTTTATACTCTTTAGCGCCATCTTTGTTCACGTTCTTTATGTAGATTTGTATGCGATTAAATATTTTGTATCAAATAACGCTGTATTTCCAACAAAAGTTGATGGGCTTACAGAGGGGCCAGATAAAGCAAATTATATAACAAATTGGATCCTTGCATTTGTGGGTGTGGAGATTTACTTTAGAGCTATTAAAAATAAAAAGATTATCCCGGTGGATAACTTTGTACTCGCAGTTATTTTTGTTTTAATAATGGCATCTTCATATTTTGAGACTATGCGCTTTGGCTTTATAGGTCTTATTTTTACATTTGTTGGATTTTTATTTTTGTATATTTTGGAGGCTAACACAATATCTATAGCCAAAAAAAGCGCTATTTTTACCCTCTCTTTAGTGGCATTTATCTCTTTTTTGTATGTTGGTTACAAAAGTGATCCTAGATGGGAGCAAGGATTTAAAGAGACCCTTTATATAGCCCTTGATACAAAAAATAACAAAGCATGGCTTGGCTGGAATAAATACCCAAGGCCGACTTTATCTAATGGTCAAACTGTCGAAGGCTCTAACTATTTAAGACCCGCATGGATTAAAGAGGGGGCGATACTTATAGCCGAAAA
>JAVRLX010000057.1:0-9808 GCA_031960985.1 Campylobacterales bacterium
AATCGATACTTTTTTACATTCCAATTTCGGGAGTTGAAGTGGGTAAAAGGGCTTTGAAAGCTTATTTTATCGAGGTTTTGTTTTTTAAAAAAGTTCGTAAATCGATTTTGATTTTGTGCGAAAGTGCCAATTTACGAACTTTTAGTTGTTTTTAAGTTTGGCGAAGCCTTTATTTGTAGGCTTTTGCTGATAACTCAAAAATACAAAGTTCGTAAATCGATTTAAGGAAAACTAAAAAGGGTAGATTTGCGAACTTTTTAAAAGGGGGTAAAAAATACAAACCCAATGATTATGGGGGTTTTATTTTTTAAAAAAGTTCGTAAATCGCTGGGGGCTCATAAAATCAAGCTCTCCTTAGGCAAAAACGGAGGATTTTCATCGCAAAGGACTTTTGATTTAAAAAGGCAGTTTTCGCAAATGTGATAGATCCGCAAACTATCCTCTTTTGGTTTTAAGAGTTTTGAAGCTCGCTTTCTAATTTTTTATCTTAAATTTTTAAACTTAGCTTTAATTTTCAAGTAGTTCTTTTGGCTATTTTTAAAGGTGACTGATTAATTTGATACTTAAATTTTTGAGGGCGTAATAATAGCTTTATTTATGTTGCCTTTTTTACACTTTTCTTATCATCGGTGAGTTTTTTGAAAAACCAAACAACTAAAATAGCTGTAACAACCGCTAAACTATACCCCAAAATAATATTAATTTGCATCTCTCATTTCCTCGTTAATTTCTTGCATTTTATACCAGATTTTTAATGCATACAGCGATATTAGGAAAACTACGATTAGCCCTATTCCTCCCAAAATAATCAAATGAGGAGGAGTGCTATTTGATAGCACATTATATATGATCGTTGCGATACCGCTTAATAGCGCCAAGATTGTATAAAGTAGCGCTTTAAAAATCTCTTTTAAATCTGATTTAATTTCTTTGAGCTCATCTATTTTTGCCATAAAAGATTATAACAAAAAGATTGAAAAGCTTTGGTTCAATATCACAATTCGTATTTAATTTTCGATATCTATTGAGGTTATAAACTTAATTTTAGTATCTGACCTTACGCACTAAAAGTGCGTAAGAACCTCTTTTTCTCCTGCGTTAGCAGGTAGCTTTAGGGGGTTGCAGGGACATTTATGTCCCTGCCACAAATACGGGCTTTGCTCGTATTTGTGCGTAACATCAGTTAGTATTTTTGTACTCTTTATGCCATTTCTTTGATATAGCAAATCCTCAAAAGCCCCAGCTTTTTCGTCCCCTAAAGTCGGGTCTTGGTGTTTAAATGGGTAGAAAACCCTGACTATGTTGCCGCGAATCAGGGTCTCAATCCCCTAAAGTCGGGTCTTGCTTCTCATCGGTTGCGTCTCGCTTTTGCCGTCCTTCGGACATGGCAAAATCCTTAAAAGCTGTAAATCAGTTGTCATTTATTTAACGCTTTTTCGTCCCCTAAAGTCGGGTCTTGGTGTTTAAATTCAAACAATGGTGCAATGGCGGTTGCGTCTTCTTCTGTCTCAATCCTCTAAAGTCGGGTCTTGGTGTTTAAATCCCAGAGTATGTTTGGGACTGCTGGTACCGTAATTGTCTCAATCCTCTAAAGTCGGGTCTTGCTTCTCATCGGTTGCGTCTCGCTTTTGCCGTCCTTCGGACATGGCAAAATCCTCAAAAGCTATAAATGACAAGCAGTTGTCATTTATTTAACGCTTTTTCGTCCCCTAAAGTCGGGTCTTGGTGTTTAAATAGCCATAACAACGAGTTGTCAAAGATTTGGTATTTTTGCAAAAGTAATCTTAAAGTTCGGTAATATGGGATTTTAGTTAAAAAGTTCGTAAATCGATAAGATGGTTATAAATAAGGAGATTCTTTGGTAATATTGTAGTAGCAAAGAGATTGTGAGAAAAAAGTAAAAAAATGTGGCGTGATGTGATTTTATAATGGATAATATCTTATTTATTGACCTTGAAATTGGCATTAACACGCACAAAATCAATTCGGTTGGGGCGCTCTACAAAGATGAAGAATACAAAGGCCAAAGTATCGATGCTTTACGAAAACTCTACTTTAAATATACCCCCAAATTTATTTGTGGCCATAATTTTATTAATCATGACAAACGATTTTTAGTTGAAACCTCTTTTAATCCGATTTTTGAAAAAGCAGAGATTATCGATACTTTTTTTGTGTCGATGCTTGTATATCCAGATAAAATTTCCCACAAACTCTCAAAACCCTACAAAACCGAAGCCAACATCCAAAACGATCCATTTGGAGATTGTGTTGCTACCAAAAATTTGCTTGAAATACTAACCGAGCGCTTTAATACATATGGTCCTTCCCTAAAAGCATTACTCGCTTCACTTCTTGGTAACAATGAGTATTTTAAAGGATTTTTTGCTTATATCAATGTTGAGCCTGAAAATATCGATATTTATGACTTTTTTAAAACACATATCAAATGTTCAAAAGAGCGATTTTATAAGCTGATAAATGAATACCCATCAGAGATGGGGATAATATTTGTTTATTTGATGACAAAAGAGCGCACCTCACTCTCATATGCAGTCTTGCAAACATTTCCTCAAACTGCCAAATTATTAAAAGAGCTTTTATATAACCCTTTACTAACTGATATAAATAAATTTGCCAACGATGAATTTGGAATAAGTCAATTTAGAGAGTTTGAGGCGCGTGATAACGAAACCGATTTATTCAATCCAAACATAAATAAAATCTCCCAGCATAACATCATCGAAGCGGCACTAAACGGCGAATCTTTTTTAGCAATTCTCCCTACAGGCGGAGGCAAAACATTTACATTTCAAATGCCTGCTCTCATTAAAGCTAAGGCGTATAAGGCGCTAACTGTCGTAATATCCCCACTGCAGGCGCTAATGAAAAACCATGTTGAAAGCTTTAGGGAGAAAAATCAAAATTTTAAAGTAGCGGCCATCAGTGGTTATTTAAGCCCCATCGAGCGATTTAATACTATTGCGGAGGTGGAAAACGGAATAATTGATATTTTGTATCTTGCCCCTGAAGCGCTGCGCTCTAATTCGATTTTTAATGTGCTTAAAAAGAGAGTTATTGATAGGTTTGTTATCGATGAAGCGCACTGTTTTTCTTCTTGGGGGCACGATTTTCGGCATGACTACAAATATATTGCCACATTTATCAAAGATTTACAAGAAAGCTCACCGTTTCAGGGGACTATACCAGTATCGTGTTTTACCGCTACCGCTAAACCTGAGGTATTAGAGGATATTAAACGCTATTTTGAAAATAGGCTCGGTCTCAAACTAAACGAGTATCTTGCCTCTGCAAAACGAACCAACCTTCATTACAAAGCGCTCGAAGTTGCTAATGATAAAGAAAAATATGAGGTTTTAGTTGGCGAGATTAGCCGTATTGGTCGCAAACCTACTATCATTTACATTCCGCAAAATGCCAGAATGTGTCGAGAGCTGTGCGAAAAGCTTCTTGCAGATCCTCGTATTATTTCTATGGGATTAGTAATTGAGCCGTTTTATGCTGAAATTGATTCTGAGATTGATGAAGGAAGGCGGCATGGGCGCAATAAATCAGATATTATAAACGATTTTATATCGGATAACATTGATATAGTTATAGCAACTACCGCGTTTGGAATGGGGATAGACAAACCAAATATTCGCTCAGTTATTCACTATGAGACATCAGATTCGCTGGAATCGTATTTGCAAGAGTCAGGTCGTGGAGGGCGTTCTGATAATATAGATGCAGAATGTATTGTCTTATACTCTGCCAGTGATTTTGACAAACTCTTTAGCCAACAAAACCGCTCAAAAATTGAATATGCTGAAATCAACCGCATTTTAAAAGAGATTAAAAAAGAAAAGCGCAATCCTGTTATTCTCTCTGCCAAACAGCTTGCCGAAAAAGCTGGGATAGATACTGATGATGGCTCCAAAGATTATGATATCTTAATAAAAACAGCCCTTTTGGAATTAGAAGAAGCTGGCATCATCCAAAGGGGGCGTAACTCTACAAAGATTTATGCAACATCGGCCAAAAAAGGTGATGGCTCTTGCAATACTATGGAATATGTTCACAAGGTCCTTGATCCACATCAGCAAGAATTAGCTGAGCTATACGATAAGATGATTAGAGTTATGGCAACTATTATCGGGCGAAGCAAGCTTGACCCAATTGAGGTGGATGACTTGGCCGACTATATGGGTGTTGATAGGAGTAATATCCACCATATCCTCTATAAACTTGCAGAATTTGATTTGATTGCAATGGAAGATGATGTGAGCGCCTATATCGGACGCTTGGTACAAAAAGAGCTTGAAGCGCATTTTGAATTTGAAAACAAACTCTTAGAATTCTTTAGCTCATTGCCTGATTATCAGTATGAATTTCACTTGCGCGATGTTAATGATATGTTATCTGAAAAAACAAATCATATCCGATTAGCTAAAAAAGTCATTCAAAGTTTTACCCATCTTGCATTGATGGCGAAGAAAAAGTTTAAAGTCAGATTTCATAAAGAGATTTGCCAAATTTTGCAAAAAGAAGACTTGGCCAAAATAATCAAACTAGTTGAGTTGCGCCAGCAAGTTGCAAGAGTGATTGTTAAAATTTTGCTTACAAAAAATAAAAACGCTAATAATGAGGTTGAGTTTTCATCTGTCAAACTCCAACAAGATATAAAAAAAGAGTTTAAAATCTCACTTGAAGGATTTCATCATACACTGGTTTATCTTCACGATACACTCAAAGAGTTCAAACTACGACGGGGCAGGTTGATTTATTATCAAGCATTTGTTATCCACAAAACAGATCGTATCCAAAAAAATACCCCATACCGAAAACACGACTACAACAAAAGCCTCAAAGCTTACTATGAGCGAAAAACTGAAGCGATTCATATTCTTATGTCATTTTTTAAAAAACTTTTGCATGATGGGTGGGAGCGATGTGTCAAGTTTATTAGCGACTATTTTTCAATCGAGTATATCGCCTTCAAAAAACTCTATAAATTCGATGAAAAAATGATTAAACTCCCTTTAACTAAGGAGCGTTATCTGCAGATTATCAAAGATTTAAACGAAGAGCAAACAAAAGTCTTAAATGATGAAAAAAATAGAGCCATTATGGTTTTAGCAGGTCCTGGAAGTGGCAAGACAAAAACTTTGGCGCATAAAATCGCATCTCTCATTACTATAGAGCGCCATAAGCCTGAACACTTTTTGATGCTCACACACGCAAGGGCGGCGGCATTGGAGTTTCGCGATCGCTTAGTTAAACTAATTGGAGGATTAGCGTATGAAGTTGATATTATGACATTTCATGCTTATGCGCTCCAGCTAATTGGCAAACGAGTATCTGATCAAAACATTTTGGATCAGGCGATTGAGATTGCGACAGAGCAAATTGAGCGTGGAGAGATTGAAGCGCCTTTTAAAACTATGTTGGTTCTCGATGAATATCAAGATGTGAGTCTTAAAACATATCGATTTATTACGGCGCTATTTAAAAGGATGGAGGCCAATAAGCGTATTATTGCAGTCGGTGACGATGATCAGTGTATCAACAATTTTGAGGGCGATAATAGAGCTGAGGTAAAATTTATGAAAGAGTTTGAGTATGAGTTTGGCGATGAAGCAAGCACAGAAGAAGATGATGAAACTCTCAGCAAGTTTGCCCGTTATTTGCTCCTTACAAACTATCGAAGTAAGTCCAACATTGTTGCATTTGCCAATGCATTTGCCAAGACAATTCCAAATCGACTCAAACAAGATGATTTAATCGCTAATAATGTGGATAAAGGGCAAATTCAAATCATAAATTATCCACAAAATACATCGATGATTCCAAATATTGCCAATCTCATAGAAAATGACCCATCTGAAAATATTGCTATCCTTTGTCGGACAAATCAATCTGTGCTTACTATCTATTCAATCCTTAAAGCCAAAGGGGCTATTACAGTAACTTAAAAACTTAACTATAATTGCTCAAATCTATTGACAATAAGTAAGTATTAGGATACAATAACTCTATGAATACTGAAAAACTAATTAGCATATCTGAAGCGTCTAAACTACTTGGCGTATCAAAGTCTACTTTGAGAAGATGGGAAGATGAAGGCAGACTTGTTCCCGATGAAAGAACTAAAGGTAACCAAAGGAGATACAAACTATCTACATTAAAACCAGAGATGAAACATAGGATTAATTATAATCGTAAAACAGTAGCTTACGCTAGGGTTTCATCATATGACCAAAAAGAAGATTTAGAACGCCAAAAACAATTGTTAGAGATGTATTGTGTATCTAATGGCTGGGAATATGAAATCATCTCCGACCTTGGAAGTGGTATGAATTACCACAAAAAAGGTCTTAAAAGATTACTTGAAGAGATACTCAATAATCAAGTTGGTCGCCTTGTAATTACTCACAAAGATAGACTTCTACGATTTGGAGCAGAACTTGTATTTGCCATATGCGAAGCTAAAGAGGTTGAAGTTGTAATAATGAACAAAGGTGAGGACTCTACATTTGAAGAGGATTTGGCTAAAGATGTTCTTGAAATAATAACTGTATTCTCTGCTAGATTATATGGTGCAAGAAGTAAAAAGAACAAAAAACTTATTGAGAATCTACAAAAGGCAGTAGATGTTAGCTCACAAGATTGAACTAAAACCAAATAATAAGCAAATCACTTATTTCAAAAAAGCGTGTGGTATATCTCGCCTTGCTTGGAATTGGGGACTTGCTAAATGGGAGGAGCAATACAAAGCCGGACTAAAACCATCCGGTATGAGTCTTAAAAAAGAGTTTAATGACATTAAAAAGAAGGAGTTTCCATATGTTTATGAGGTAACAAAATATGCTTGTCAGCAACCGTTCATCCAACTTCAAACTGCGTGGAAGAAATACTTCGATTACTGCAAAAACAAAAAAGGAACAAAGGTAGGACGACCAAAATTCAAAAAGAAAGGTAAAACAAAAGATAGTTTCTATATTGGCGGTGACCAGATTGTATTGAACAAGCAAGGCACTCATGTAAAAATACCTAATCTTGGATATGTAAGACTATCCGAAAACATTAGATACCAAGGTACAATATTAAGCGCTACAGTGTCAAGGCAAGCCGATAGCTGGTTTATATCTTTTGCGATTGAACCATCTATCAGCTTCATTCCTTGCAAAAACCAAGCAAGTGTTGGAGTTGATGTTGGGAGTAAAGCTTTAGCTACACTTTCCAATGGGATACAAATTGAGTCACCAAAACCTCTTAAAATAAAACTAAGACGATTAAAGCGTCTTAGTCGTCAGTTATCTAAAAAACAACACAGTAGATTCAAAGGTGATAAAACTCCTCAATCTAACAATTACAAAAAGCAAGCGGTAAAAGTTGCAAAACTACATGCAGATATCTCAAATATTAGAAAAGATACTCTGCACAAACTTACGACATTCCTAACTGATAATTTTCAATATATCGCTATTGAAGATTTGAACATCAAAGGAATGATGGCAAATAATAAACTTGCAAGAACAATAAGCGATTTAGGTCTTTATGAATTTAGACGACAATTAGAATACAAATGTAAGCTCAAAGGCAATAGTCTCACAATTGCAGATAGATTTTATCCAAGCTCTAAAACTTGCTCTTGCTGTGGCAATATCAAGGAAGATTTAAAGCTAAAAGACAGAATCTATAAGTGCGTTGCTTGTGGATTAATTATCGATAGAGACTTAAATGCCTCAATCAATCTTAATAGACTAAACGAGAATGTACCGCCAGTTCGTCGGGAATTTACGCCTGTGGAGATGGTGGCTCTTTTGAACTCACAAGGTTTAAAAACCAGCATCGCCGAAGCAGGAAGCAAACATCACTCTTTAAGTAAGTGTGCTTAAAGATGAGTAAGTTTTGCGGAACGGTTAATGTCAAGTATTTAATTGCCAAAGATGGATTTAGGTTGGGGCAGTTAGTTGAATTGCAAGATTTTTTAGCGATGTGGAAGGAATCATCGTTTGAAGAGGCTTTAGATCGGCTAAAAGAACGCTATGCGGCATCGGCTAATTTAGCGCTTGCTTTAAAAGTTATTGAACAATTTGAGAATGAAACAAATTGGGATAATGGCTCATCTGAATACTTTGCAAGCGCATTTGAGGCATATCTTTATGATATTGAATTTGAAGAGTTTGAGCTATCTAAAGCCAAAGTGATTGTATCAACGATGCATAAAGCCAAAGGTAGAGAGTTTGAGAGTGTGTATATCATGGTCGAAAACAATTTTATCAGTAATGATTATCAGCGCCGCCTTTTGTATGTTGCAATCACTCGCGCAAAACAAAATCTCTATATTCATACCCAAGATAGTTGTTTTAAAGAATTTGAAAAGTTAGCAAGCAATGTCTCTACAGTTTGGCAAATATACAAAGAGCCTAATGATATTGTCTTTACGATGGGACTCGGTGATTTGTGGCTATCAAATGAAGATGCTGCCAAAGGGATAAAGCTTACAAATCCAATAGCTGGTGAAAAAGTAAAGATTCAAAAACAGATCTATGAAGATGGGTCAGTGTGGTTTAGGCTTATTAAAAATGGACAAACTATTGGAGTGCTTTCAAAACCTGATAATGGAATAAATCGACTAAGTGCAAAAATTTTACAAAAAGAGGCCAAAGGGTATGTGCTAAATCCAGAGGCTGAAATTGAATATATAGTTGTTCATAGAGATTTAAAAACAAATACAACTAATTTACAAGCGCTTTGTAGGGTTCATATGACACGAAAATAAGAAAATATGGGTGGTTAAAAAAAGCGCTTTGTAGCTTTGTTTTACTATTTTATTCTTCGGCAACCTTTGTGATAGTGTAAAAAAAAGCGCTCAAAAAGATAACAAGAGCAAGAACAAGAGCTATAGTTGCATTCATCACAAATCCTTTATTTCTTTAGTGCGTTTTGCAATCAGGCGTCCAATACTTCATCCAGTTTGCTCATAGAGAAATTATAGCAGAGAAAATAAAAAAAAGGGGTGTTTTACAAAAGGCGTCTAGTACTTTTGTTTTAAAGTCGGGTCTTGAAAGATTGTAAATCGATAAGACGGTTAAGTGTAAAAAAATTGTCTTGATAAATAGGAATGATTTAGTGGCTAGTAGTGTTATTTTACGACTACTCCTCAGATAGCTTAACAGCGCCAAAAATAAATACAGCGCCAATTGTTATTGCGGCTAAAACTATAGCAACCATAGCGCCCATTTTAAAGCTCTCCTATCTCTTTTGTTCGTTTTGAAATCTTTTGAATCAATAAAACAATTACAAAAAGCAGTACAAATAGTAATACTACGCCAGACCAAAAAACAATATCAATTTTTGAGTTATCATATCTATTTATCAATCCACCGCAAATAACTACCACTATACCAACTGTCAGTGATAGCCAAATTCTGAGCGAATTTAACAACTCTTTTATCTCATCAATTTTAGCCATGAGAAAATTATAGCAGAGAAAATAAAAAATGGAGTTTTACAAGAGGCGTCTAGTACTTTTGTTTTAAAGTCGGGTCTTGGTGCAATACTTAATCGGTTGCGTCTCGCTTTTGCCGTCCTTCGGACATGGCAAAATCCTCAAAAGCTGTAAATCAGTTGTCATTTATTTAACGCTTTTTCGTCCCCTAAAGTCGGGTCTTGGTGCAATACTTAATCGGTTGCGTCTCGCTTTTGCCGTCCTTCGGACATGGCAAAATCCTCAAAAGCTATAAATGACAAGCAGTTGTCATTTATTTAACGCTTTTTCGTCCCCTAAAGTCGGGTCTTG
>JAVRLX010000058.1:0-9719 GCA_031960985.1 Campylobacterales bacterium
CAGGTAGCTTTAGGGGGTTGCAAGGGTGAAAAGCGTTAAAAAAGCCAACTGCTTGGCTTTTTTAGCTTTGGAACCGAAGCCGATATGCGTTAGCATCGGCAAGGCTGTCCCTGCCACAAATACGAGGTTTGCTCGTATTTGTGCATAGCATCAATTTTTAATATTTTTTGTTAAAATTAGTAAAACCACTTTTATTTGATTGGTGAGTTATGCTAGAAAAATTAATAAATAACGATAAGTTTTGTGAGAGCATGCATAAAAACACGAGAGAGATTATCTCTTTTATGCTTGATGCTGGAGTAGAATTTGGCATAATCTGCAGTACCGATGAAGTCGTATTTGAGCCGCCACTACCGCCTGAAATACTTAAAAATATTAAACCGATAGCCCTGTTTGTGTTATCCAATTACTCTTTTGAGAGCGCTTATTTAGACGAGTCTGGAAGCGCTCTTTATTTTGAAGCTGGTTTTGGAGCCGACAATTACGCCTCCCTTGTTGGAATCAAACTTAACGATATAATACAGGTGGTAGTAGAAGATACGCCAGTTTATATCAATATATGCGCAGGAAGACAAAAACCGCCTAGGCAAAATAAGCAAAAGCAACCGACCGACGAGGCCGGCGCAAATAGATCAATGGAAAAATTACTTAGCAGAGCAGAAAATAAGAAATTTTTGAAATAATTAACTGTGCGCCAGTTTTATATTTTGAAGATATTTGACCACATTCTCCACAAATGCGTTATGTTTATCTTGTTTTAGATAGGCGATATATAGTTTTCTTTTTATTTTTTTTGCTTTTAGTCTAGCTTCAAATAGTACGCCTCTCTCTACTTCATCGGCAATAACAAATCTAGACATTACTGCAAGTACTTGTTTTTTGGCGTCAATCGGATATTTTAATACTGTTTGCTTAACGGCTGTTGAGTCGCTAAGCACCGAACGCATCTCAAAATCTTCAGCGCAAGAAACGGCAAGCTCCCCAAAAACTTCAGCCATTACCCTTCTGGTGTGAGAGCTTTCTTCTCTACATACCCACGCAAATTTAGTCAAATCTGATGGCTTAATATACTTTGGAAGCGGCGTATTACTAAAAAATACAAGCTCATCCTCCATCCACTCTCTATAAATAATTCCATCTCTAAAGTTTGGGCTCTCTATAAGCGCTATATCAGCTCTTTCGCTCACCAAGTCGTCTATCGCTTCACTTGATTTTTTAATATTAATAAATACCTCGTTTGCTATAGACTCTTTAATATCGTTAATATAGTTAGGAAGTATATAGTTGCCTATGGTAAAAGATGCTGAGATAATAAAATTCAACTCTTTGTTAATTATCTTAACTATCTCTTTTTCTGTATTTTGAATACATTTTTCTAGTTTTTGCGCAATTCTATACAGCTCCTCGCCCTCTTTGGTAAGGACAATACCGTTTTTCTTTCTATCAAGAAGCTTGGTTTGCATATACTCTTCGATAAATTTTATCTGTTGAGTTACGGCAGGCTGGGATATACCCATTTTGGCGCTAGCTCTTGAAAAACTTCGCTCTCTTACAACAGTCAAAAAGGTAAGTACTTTGGAAAAATCTTTTAACATTTTTGATAATCTCCCGATGTTTGGAAAAATTATAATAGTATAACTAATTTTTATCTTTAATTTCAAGTTACAAAAAATTAAATGCGCTTTATATATAATTGCACTGATTATATTAATAAATTTTATACTAAACCTAAGATTAAAAATACTTTAAACAATGATAGAAAAAAAACTAAACGAACTAAACCATTCTCAGCGCGATGCAGCCACAACGGTAGATGGCCCTCTACTCATACTAGCGGGAGCAGGAAGCGGCAAAACCAAAACTATTACAACAAGACTGGCGTATCTTCTAAGCCTTGGCATAGATCCGGCAAACACTCTTACTCTTACCTTTACAAATAAAGCCGCAGAGGAGATGAGAAGTCGAGCGCTTTCTATGATAGAGCTAGCCTCACACCCTCCACTTCTTTGCACATTTCATAAATTCGGTCTTATATTTTTGAGGTTTCATATCTCAAAAGTTGGAAGGGAAAACTCTTTTAGCGTTATTGATACGGATGATAAAAAAAAGATTCTAAAGCCTTTTTGTAAAGAAATTCCGGCCTCTACCGCCTCACATCTAATATCCGGCTACAAAAACGAGCTTTTAACCCCTGAAGATGTAAGAAAAATAGCAAAAACCGAAACTGAGAATGAGATAGCCACGGTATACGCAAAATACGAAGAGTATATTGCCGCTAACAATCTTGTGGATTTCGATGATTTACTTCTTTTGCCGTACCGCATTTTAAGCCGCTTTGAGAGCGTCGCCAAGGAAACTAGCGAAAAATACCAATATATCATGGTAGATGAGTACCAAGACACAAATTCATTGCAGTTTGAGCTACTAAAAAAACTATGCTATTCGCATAATAATATATGCGTTGTCGGCGATGATGACCAAAGTATATACAGCTTTCGGGGAGCCAAAGTCGAAAATATTTTGTCGTTTGAATCTTCATTTGGCAAAGCAAAAGTCGTAAAATTAGAGGAAAATTACCGCTCAAGCGCCAATATCTTGCAGGTAGCAAATCTAGTCATATCAAATAATAAAAATAGATATGAAAAAAAGTTAAAAGCCACCAGACAAAATATGGAAGAAGTCGAATACAAAAGCTTTAACGATGAAAAAGAAGAGGCCGCTTGGATAGCCAAAACAATAAAAGAGCTAATAAAAAACGGCGAAAAACCATCCGACATAGCAGTGCTGTTTCGGGTAAATGCTGTATCAAGGGCGATTGAAGAGGGCTTTAGGGCGCAAAACCTGGGGTATGTATTTATCGGGGGAATGAAGTTTTATGAGCGTGAAGAGATACGAGACGCTATCGCATACCTTCGTTTGGCGGCAAATCCATATGACGACTTTTCGCTAAAAAGAGTTATTAACAAGCCAAAAAGAGGTATCGGCAAGACAAGCATAGAAAAACTAGAAACTTTATGTGAAAAACTAAATATCAAAACATATGAACTTCTATCAAACGACTTTTATAATGAAACAGTACTTCAGGCCGTTGGCAAAAAAACATTTGGAGAGCTAAAAAATTTTATCCAGATAATCGACGAACTAAGAGCCAAAAAAGAGATTTCCACATTTGAGCTGCTGGATGAATTTGAAAATCTAGTCAAACTCAAAAAATTCTTTTTATCAATTCCTAGCGAAGAGGAGAGAGCGGCAAATCTGGATGAATTTTACGGCTCACTAAAAGAATATTTCAAGGCAAATCCAGAGCAAGACATCGAGGAATATCTTAACGATATTAGTATTCAAAGCGATGTCGATACGGCCGATTTTGGCAGGGAGGTTCCAATTATGACCGTGCACGCATCTAAGGGGCTTGAATATAAAATAGTTTTTGTGGTTGCAATGGAAGAGGGATTTTTCCCTGTTTCAAATGAACGCACCGACATCGAAGAAGAGAGAAGACTTTGTTATGTTGCGTTCACTAGGGCAAAAGACAAGCTATATATCACAAGCTCCAAAAGTAGATTTGTGTACGGCAAAAGGGATTATCCGCCTGTAAGTAGATTTTTAAAAGAAGCAGGACTAACCGATGCGCCGATAGCTATCAAGGATGAAGGGGCTGTTTTTTGCAAAAATGACCTTGTAAAGCATAAGGTATTTGGATTTGGAAGGGTAATGGAGGTTTTTAAATCTGGCAAAGAGCTAAAACTAAAAATTAATTTTGGAGGCTCTCAGCGCGACATTCTCGCCTCTTTTGTGGAAAAGGCAATATGAAAGCAAAACTGTTTGTCGCCAAAAAGCCGCCATTTATCTCTTCAAACAACTATCTCTCAAGGCTTAAAAGAAAATATAAAACAAAAACGGCTGGATATAGCGGCACATTAGACCCTTTTGCCGTCGGCGCTTTGCTTATCGGTACAGATGGGGCTTCTAGGCTATTTAATTATGTCAACTTGGAGCCAAAAGTATACAGAGCCGTCCTTTGGCTTGGAGCTCAAAGCGATACGCTTGATATCGAAGCGGTAGAGCAAATAGACAAAATCGAGGAGCTGCCACTTTGGGAGGTAGCGCAGGCGGTCGAAAACCTAAAAAAAATAACAAAAATAACTCCACCAAAATATAGCGCTAAAAAAATAAACGGCAAGCGTGCGTATGAGCTGGCACGGGCAAATAAAGAGGTAGAACTAAAAAAGTGCGATATTACAGTATTTGACGCAAAGCTACTTTTATATTCACATCCATTTGTTACTTTTGAGGTCAAAGTTTCAAAAGGGACATATGTTAGAACACTTGGCAAAATTGTTGCGAATGAGCTTGAATGCAATGGAGCTCTTTCGTATTTGGAGAGGATTTGCGAGGGGGATTTTTATTTTGATAATGAAAAAGAGATACCGATAAAAAGCGCTCTAACAATCCCACAAAATCGATACAAAAAAGATAAAACCGATATAATTCTCGGCAAGAAACTTGACGTTCAAGAGTTTGAGCTTCAAGACGACGGTATATACTTTGTAGACAATGGCGATATGCTATCCATCATAGAGATTAAAGAGCAAAAAGTGCACTACAAGCTCAACAACATAGAGATATAAAAGGGGATAGGTGCTTATACTTACCAGAAAAGTCGGCGAGTCTATAACGATAGGACAAAATATTAGCGTTAAAATAATATCAATAGACCAAGGTCAAGTCAAACTAGGCTTTGAAGCGCCTATAGATGTCCCTATTTTTAGGGATGAATTGGCTACAAAGGTAAAAAACCAAAACATTGAAGCAAGCTCAAGCTTCCAAGAGTTTGACCCATCCGAACTCAAAATAATCAAAAAATAAAGGTCTGATTTTGAAAAAAGTCTACCACTCGCCAGCAAAAATAAACACTTTTCTGAAAATAGTAGGGACAAGGGATGGCTATCACGAGCTTATATCAAGATTTGTCCTCATGGAAAAGCTATACGATACGATGTGGTTTGAGCCAAGCTCTGGGATTAGTTTTGAGATAATAGGCGATTTTGACTGCGACAAAAAACAAAACACAATCTACAAGGCATACGAAGCCCTGTTGGACTATAAACCGCAAAAAAATATCGTAGAGTTTTGCAAAAAACACAAAATAATGGTTTACAAAAACATCCCAAAACAAGCGGGACTTGGCGGCGGAAGCTCAAATGCGGCGACTTTTCTCAAAATGCTCAACGAAGCGCTAAATCTAGGGCTAAGCGTCGACGAACTGGCTAGTATTGGCGCTAAAGTTGGCGCCGATGTGCCGTTTTTTGTCTATGGATACAAGGCGGCGAATGTATCTGGCATAGGGGAGATAGTGGAGGAATTCAAAGATGATGTGCCGCAAATCAAACTTTTTACCCCTGATGATATAAAGTGCGATACAAAAGAGGTGTATAAGACTTTTAGGAAACACTTTATAAACGAGCTAGAGCCAGAACTAGCTGTAGAACTTGCCACAAAGACAACAAGAGAGATATTAGAGTCGCATCCTCCAATTGAGCTAAATGACCTATTCAAGGCAGTGCTAAAAAAATATCCAGAATTTTATGAGCACAAGTTAGACGGATGGTTTCTTAGCGGTAGCGGTAGCACACTATTTAAGGTCAAATAATGAAAAAAACATACGCGAATAACAAAAAGGCTTTTCACGACTACCATATATTAGACAAAATAGAGGCAGGAATATCGCTTATGGGAAGCGAAGCAAAGGCTATCAGAAACGCGAGGGTAAACCTAAAAGATAGCTTTGTCCGTATCATCAATGGCGAAGCATTTGTTTTTGGTATGCATATTACGCATATGTCCACCACCGTAGCCGCCTTCAAACCTAGTGAAACAAGGGATAGAAAATTACTTTTACACAAAAAAGAGATACTGAAACTAAGTCAAAAAGTGAAAGAGGATGGGTTAACGATAGTACCGCTTAGCGTATATGCAAACGATAGGAATAAAATAAAGCTTGAAATCGCGCTTGCAAAAGGGAAACAACAGCACGATAAACGAGAGAGTCTAAAAGAAAGGGACGCAAAAATAGAGATAGCAAGGGCTATAAAAAATTATAGGTAAAAAAACCAAATTGTAGGTAAACCCCCGCTAAAAAGCGGGAGAGATTATCTTAGTTCTTCGATTCTCGCAGATTTACCGCTTCTCTCTCTTAGGAAATAAAGTTTTGCTCTTCTAACTTTACCTCTTCTAGTTACCGCTATGCTTTCGATGCTATCAGTATAGAAAGGGAAAATTCTTTCAACGCCTACATTATTGGCGCCTACTTTTCTAACTGTAAAAGTTTTACCAGCGCCTTCGCCTCTAACTGCTATACAAATGCCTTCAAAATTTTGGATTCTGCTTTTGTCGCCCTCTTTAATTTTTACCGCAACTTTTAGGCTATCGCCAGCTCTAAACGCAGGGATAGATTTGCTTGCTATTTGAGCTTGCTCGAAGCTTTCTAGATATTTATTTTTCATATTTGGTTCCTTTTAAAAACTTTTCATATAAGTCGGGTCTAAAGTATTTTGTCTTAATTTTCGACACGGTTTTTTTAAAATCCGCAATTTTACTGTGGTTTCCCTTTAAAAGAATTGAAGGCGAACAATTACCTTCAAAATTAAAGGGTTTTGCAAACGAAGGAGCCTCCAAGAGATTACCCTCATAGCTCTCCACGCTAAGCGACTCCTCATTACCAAGCACGCCGGGGACAAATCTTGACACGGCGTCCGATACAATAAGCGCGGCAAGCTCTCCACCTGTAAGGACAAAGTCGCCAACTGAGAAAACTTCATCGGCAAACTCTTCAACTACCCGCTCGTCAATCCCTTCATATCTGCCACAAACAAACACAATGTGCTCTTTTTTTGCAAGCCTTTTGGCATCATTAGCCTTAAAAGGTTTTGCCGCAGGGGTTAAAAAAACAATATGCGCATCTTTGTCTTTTTGTATAAGCTCGCGTAAAAGCGAAAACATTGGCGCAGGGGTAAAAATTAATCCAGCCCCACCGCCAACAGCATAGTCGTCAGTGCGCTTAAATCTATCTTCGCTGTAGTCTCTTGGCGATAAAAAAGCTATATCTATGAGTCCCGCGTTTTTTGCTCGCCCAAGAATTGAGGCTTCAAAATACGGCGCAATGAGCTCACTAAAGATGGTTACAAAGCTGAATTTCATCAGCTTGCGCTTAAGATATCTTTTGCGTAACTAACATTTATTCTTTTTTCTTCCAAAGAAACCGATAAAATAAATCTATCTTGATATGGAATTAAAAAACTTTTCGGCATACCGCTTTTTACGAGCGCCGCATCAGTTTTAACTACCAAATAATCTACTGCCCCATACCTCTCGATACTTTCGACAACACCTAGATTTTCGTCGTTTTCAAATACAAAAAGACCAACGATGTCAAACCAAAAAAATTCATCCTTACCAAGCCTACAACGATCTCTAGTATCGTCAAGGGTGGTTGAAATAGTTCGATTAGTTAGCTTTGCCGCACTATCTACATCGTTAAAATTTTTGAATTTTACCGTAGAAGAAGCGGTGTCGTAGCTCTCTATCTCAAGCGTTTCGCCAAGAGAGTAAAACTTTGCCCCTTTTTTAAACTGTTCCGGAAAATCGGTATAGAGATGAAGCTTTAGCTTGCCATCAAGCCCAACCGTTTTTCCTATTTTTGCAACCGTTAGTTGCGTAGGGTCTATTTCAAAACTTCGTTTCATTATTTGTTTGGTTTTACGGAAATCTTATACGATATATTGTCTTTTGCCTTACAGCCGGAAATAACAGTTTTGAGGGCATTTATCATCTTGCCTTCTTTACCTATTATTTTTCCTGCATCAGTCTGATTCGCATAGATTATTATCTCGCATAGCCCATTTTCGAGCGCTACTTTTTCCACTCTTATCTCTTCAGGGTATGACGAAAGCAGAGCCGCAAACTGCTCTACAAATTTCTCGACCAAAATCAGCCTTTTGTTATGTGAGCTACTTTATCGCTCATTTTAGCGCCAACGCCTCTCCAGTATGCAAGTCTCTCAGCGTCAAATTTAACCACCTTTGGCTCAACCATTGGATTGTAATACCCAATTGACTCTATCCAGCCGCCGTCTCTTTTTTTTCTGCTATCCGTTACTACAATTCTGTAGAAAGGTTTTTTTGTTCTTCCCATTCTGGTAAGTCTAATAACTGTTGCCATTAAATTCTCCTAATAAAAATTAATTTGTTAAATGCCAAAAAATAGGCTCTTACTTAAAAGCCCATTTGTAGACACTTTTTTATCTCATACCGTGCAGTTTTTGTTGACTCATAAGATTCATAAAATCCTTCATTCCGCTTTTTGACGAGAATTTTTTTGCCATTTTTTGAGCGTTTTCAAACTGTTTAAATAGTCTATTTACTTCGTTTTGACTTAGCCCGCAACCAAGCGCAATTCTTCTTTTCCTTGAATTGTTAAGCAAATCTGGATTTTCTCTCTCTTTTGGGGTCATAGAGTTTACCAAGGCTTTTATTTTCTTTATCTCTGCAGAGTTATCCAAATCAACATCTTTTAATTGATTTGCCATAGCGCCAAGACCTGGAATCATGCCAAGAAGATTCTTCATACTTCCAAGCTTTTTTATACTCTCAACTTGCTCCAAAAAGTCGTTAAAATTAAACTCCCCTTTTTTGATTTTTTTGGTTATATCTTTTGCTTTTTTAGCGTCTATTACCGTGGATACTTTTTCGGCCAAAGATTCAACATCTCCAGCCCCCATAAGACGAGAAACTATCCTATCAGGGATAAACGCTTCAAGGTCGGCAGGCTTTTCGCCCATACCAATAAATCTTAGAGGAATGCCAAGTTGGCTCGCAATACTTAGCGCTACGCCGCCTTTTGAATCGCCATCAAACTTGGAGAGAATAACACCATCTATCCCTATTTGGGCATTAAAACTCTCAGCGCTCCTTACCCCATCTTGACCAGATAGGGCATCGGCTACATAAAATGTCTCAAACGGCTCAATCGCTTTTTTAACTTCCCTTAATTCATTCATCAAAGCTTCATCTATTGCTAGCCGTCCCGCAGAGTCAACCAAAAGCACATCATAAAACTCTTTTTTTGCCTTTTCAAGCGCCCCTTTTGCTACTTTAATTGGATTTTGCTCACCATCCTCAAAATAAACATCGACCTCGATTTGCTTTCCTAGCTGTTTTAATTGCTCAACTGCTGCAGCCCTTTGAAGGTCGCATGCAGCCACTAAAACTTTTTTGTTTCTTTGTTTTAGATAATTTGCAAGTTTGGCCGTAGTTGTAGTCTTACCGGTACCTTGCAAGCCAACCATCAAAATAACAGTAGGGGACTTTGGCGCATAGACAAACCCTTGATTTCCAGAGACGCTAAGCATCTCAAGGAGGCTTTTTTGAAGAGCATTCATAAAGTTTTGCTTACCTATTCCGGCAAGTTTTGTCTCTATTTCTACCTTATGCAGAAGCTCTTTTGTTACTTTGTAGTGCACATCAGCTTTTAAAAGGCTCTTTTTAAGCTCTTCAATTGCTTTTTTGAGCGACTTTTCGTCATCTGAAAATCTTATTTTATTAATAGCGCTCCTAAAGGAATCGGTCAGGCTTGCAAACAAATTATTTACTCTCCGTGGATATATAAAACTTATATAAAAAATATTTAGGGATGAAATTTTAGTTAAAAGTGGCTTAAAA
>JAVRLX010000059.1:0-9637 GCA_031960985.1 Campylobacterales bacterium
TCTAAAATCGCTCTCTGAAATTATCAAGGGTAAACAAGGGCGATTTAGACAAAACCTTCTTGGTAAAAGGGTTGACTTCTCAGGTCGTTCAGTTATCGTTGTTGGACCTGAGCTAAGAATGGATCAATGTGGTCTTCCAAAACAAATGGCCCTTGAGCTATTTAAACCACACCTTCTTGCAAAGCTTGAAGAAAAAGGGTATGCAACGACCTTAAAAGCGGCAAAAAGGATGATAGAACAGCAAACAAACGAAGTTTGGGAGTGTTTAGCAGAAGTTGTTGATAACTATCCAGTCCTTCTTAACCGTGCGCCGTCTCTTCACAAAATGTCAATTCAAGCATTCCATCCTGTGCTAATAGAAGGTAAAGCGATAAGGCTTCACCCACTTGTTTGTGCGGCGTTTAATGCAGACTTTGACGGTGACCAAATGGCTGTGCATGTTCCGCTTAGTCAAGAGGCTATTGCAGAGGCAAAAATATTGATGCTCTCTTCAATGAACATTTTGCTTCCTGCATCTGGTAAAGCTATAACAATACCTTCGCAGGATATGATTTTGGGTCTTTATTATATGACCAGAGAAAAACCTCATGCAAAAGGCGCCCACAAGCTATTTGCAAACATAGATGAGCTAAAGCTTGCGATAGATATGGATGCAGTAGATATTCAAGCTCCTGTTAGAATAAAAATAGATGGCAAGGTTTGCACGACTACGGCGGGAAGAGTTTTAATAAAATCAATTCTTCCATCATATGTGAGTGAAGATTTATGGAATAAGACGCTAAAGAAAAAAGATATCGGCGCCCTTGTTGACACTGTCTTTAAAAAAGGTGGTTACCAAGATAGCGCTAAATTCCTAGACAATCTAAAAAATCTAGGTTTTAAACACTCCACAAAAGCTGGTATCTCCATCTCTATGGCGGATATGCTTGTTCCTGAGACAAAAGAGGCTCTAGTTGAAGAGGCTAAAACAAAAGTAAAAGATATTCAAGCGCAATTTGCGCAAGGTCTTTTAACTGAGCAAGAGAGATATAACAAAATTATCGACGCCTGGACAGATACTAACTCTAAAGTTGCGGCTGAGATGATGGAGAAAATAAGTCTTGGTGGCAATAGCTTTAACTCAATCTTTATGATGGCTGACTCGGGCGCTAGAGGTTCTGCGGCACAGATTAGACAGCTTGCGGGTATGAGGGGACTTATGGCAAAACCAGATGGTTCTATTATTGAAACTCCGATTACCTCAAACTTTAAAGAGGGTCTAAATGTGTTAGAGTACTTTATCTCTACGCATGGCGCTAGAAAAGGTCTTGCGGATACGGCTTTAAAAACCGCCAATGCGGGTTATCTAACAAGAAAGCTAATTGACGTTTGCCAAAATGTAAGAGTTACTATTGATGACTGCGGTACTCACGAAGGTGTCGAAGTGTCTGCTATCACGGTAGGCGGCGAGCTTATCGAAAACCTTGAAGATAGAATCTCTGGAAGGGTGCTTGCAGAAGATGTTATCGACCCTATTACAAACGAGATACTATTTTCTGAAGGCACACTTATTGGCGAAGAAGAGGCGGTAGCCATCGCTGAAGCTGGCATCAAAAGCGTCATCATAAGAAGTCCGATTACATGTAAGGCCGAAAAAGGTATATGCGCAAAATGTTATGGTGAAAATCTTGCCGAAGCAAAACTTGTTAGACCTGGTGAGGCTATCGGTATTATCGCTGCACAATCAATCGGCGAACCTGGTACACAGCTAACGCTAAGAACATTCCACGTTGGTGGTACGGCGTCAAGAACACAAGAGGAAAAAGAGATTGTTGCTCACAAAGAGGGGTTTGTTAGATATTACAATCTAAATACCTACACAAATAAAGATGGTAAAAAGATAGTTGCCAATAGAAGGAATGCAAGTGTTCTTTTGGTTGAGCCAAAAATTAAAGCCCCTATTTCAGGCGTACTAAAAATAGAAACTCTGCATGATGAAACTGTAATTTCTGTAGAAAAAGGGAAAAATGTCCACAAGTATATTATCAGAAAGGGTGATGTAGCTAAGCCAAATGAGCTTTCTGGCGTTGGTGGAAAAATAGAGGGTAAACTATTTATGCCATACTCTAGTGGTTCAAATGTAGAAGAGGGTGATTCGATAGTTGAGCTAATCAAAGAAGGCTGGAACGTTCCAAACAGGATCCCTTATGCGGCAGAACTAATGGTAGAAGATGGACAACCTTGCCCTATGACAATAAAGGCCGGCGAAGAGGGAACGCTTAAGTTTTATTTCCTAAAAGGGGATTACTTAGAGAGAACTCACGATATAAAAGATGGTTATAAAGTTGTGGAAAAAGGGCTATTTGCAGTTATCGCAGATGAAGATGATAGACAAGCGATTAGACATTACATTCCAAGAGGCTCTGTAATTAAGATTAAAGATAATGAAAAAGTAGAAGCTTCTTCTGTTATCTCTGAACCTATCGACAAAGAGCAAATAGTAATAGCAGAGTGGGATCCGTACTCAAATCCTATTATTGCAGAAGCAAGCGGTATCGCGCACCTAGAAGACATTATTCCCGGTGTTACAGCTTCTGAGCAGTTTGACGAGCTAACTGGTCAAAGTAGGCTTGTTATTAACGAGTATTTCCCTAGCTCGTATAAGCCTGCAATAGTTATTGCTACAGGTGGAGAGCTTGTTAGATATATGCTTGAAGCAAAAACCGATATCCTTGTGCAAGAAGGGGCAAATGTTCAGCTAGCCGATATAATTGCTAAAACTCCAAAAGCGGTTGCAAAAGTAAAAGACATTACCGGTGGTCTTCCAAGGGTTTCTGAGCTATTTGAGGCTAGAAAACCAAAAGATCCAGCGGCAGTTGCCGAAATGGATGGTATAGTATCGATTAGCAAAGGTGTTAGAGGTAAGGAAAAAATCAAAATTACAAATGAATTTGGCGACTTTGTAGAGTATCTTGTAGATGCGAGCTCGCAAATTTTGGTAAACGATGGAGAGTTTGTCCACCTTGGTGAAAGGCTAACAGATGGTACGATCTCAAGTCACGATATATTTAGGATTTTGGGCAAAAAAGCTCTTCAACAATATATCGTAAGTGAAGTACAACAAGTTTACCGAAGACAAGGGGTTACAATCAATGACAAACACATCGAGGTGGTTGTAAACCAAATGCTAAGACAGGTTAAAATCGTAGAATCTGGGGATACAAACTTTATCTCTGGCGATATGGTGAGCCTTACTAGATTTGAGGCTGAAAACGCAAGAATAAAAAAGCTTGGCGGTAAACCTGCAAGCGCAACCCCTGTGCTTCTTGGTATCACTAGAGCTGCTATTAGCTCTGATAGTATTATCTCTGCGGCATCATTCCAAGAGACCACTAAAGTTCTAACGGAAGCTTGTATAGCTGGTAAAATGGATGATCTAGAAGATCTAAAAGAAAATATCGTACTAGGTAGAATGATACCTGCCGGTACCGGTATTTATGCGTCTGAAAAGATAAACGTAAAAATAGAACACGAATAGTATAAAAGCTTACACTCCTCTTAAGAGGTTTGTAAGCAGTCTTTTTATATAATCGCCAAAATTTTTTTTAAATAAAAGGATTTAATAAAGTGCCAACAATTAATCAATTAGTTAGAAGAGAGAGAAAAAAGGTGACTGTAAAGTCTAAATCTCCAGCTCTTGCGGAATGCCCGCAAAGAAGGGGTGTGTGCACAAGAGTTTATACAACTACTCCTAAAAAGCCAAACTCGGCTCTTAGAAAAGTAGCAAAAGTAAGACTTACAACAGGGTTTGAAGTAATTAGCTACATCCCTGGTGAAGGTCACAACCTCCAAGAGCACTCTATCGTGCTTGTAAGGGGCGGTAGGGTAAAAGACTTACCGGGTGTTAAGTATCACATCGTAAGGGGCGCCCTAGATACGGCAGGTGTTGCAAAACGAACTGTTTCTAGATCTAAATACGGCGCAAAAAGACCAAAACCTGGTCAAGCTGCAGCAGCCGCTAAGAAAAAATAATTAGTTTTAAAAAAGGAAAAGTATGAGAAGAAGACGAGCTCCAGTTAGAGAGGTTTTACCAGACCCAATTTATAACAGTATTGTTGTTACTAAGTTTATTAACAAACTTATGTATGACGGCAAGAAGAGTGTAGCTCAAGCGATTTTTTACGAAGCGCTTCAGATAGTTGAGAAAAAAACAGGTGAAAAAGCAATCGAAGTTTTCGAAAAAGCTATGGATAATGTAAGACCTCAAGTAGAGGTAAAAAGTAGAAGGGTTGGTGGGGCAACCTATCAAGTGCCTGTAGAAGTAAACCCTAAAAGACAGCAATCTCTTGCTCTTAGATGGCTAATTGACTACTCTAGAAAAAGAAACGAAAGAGGTATGGCCAATAGGCTTGCTAATGAGCTTATCGATGCGGCTAATGAAAAAGGTGCAGCGTATAAGAAAAAAGAAGATACTTATAAAATGGCAGAGGCTAATAAAGCATTCTCCCACTATAGGTGGTAACTTTTTTCCTAGAGGCAAGGGTGTAAGACCCTTGCCTTTTTTTGTTTATATCCTTTACAACTTCATAAAAATCCAACTTTTAAGGAACTGAAAATGTCTAGAACGGTCCCATTGGACAGAATTAGAAATATTGGTATCGCTGCTCACATCGATGCCGGAAAAACTACAACAACAGAGAGAATACTTTTTTATACAGGTATGTCACACAAAATAGGTGAAGTTCATGATGGCGCCGCTACTATGGACTGGATGGAACAAGAAAAAGAGAGAGGTATTACTATTACTTCTGCGGCAACTACTTGCCAATGGAAAGATATTCAAATTAATATTATCGACACTCCGGGACACGTTGACTTTACTATTGAAGTTGAGAGGTCGATGAGGGTTCTTGACGGCGCTGTAGCGGTATTTTGTGCAGTTGGCGCCGTTCAACCACAATCTGAAACCGTATGGAGACAAGCAAACAGATACGGCGTTCCAAGAATTATCTATGTAAATAAAATGGATAGAACAGGCGCCGATTTTTATAATGTTATTAACTCCGTAAAAACAAGATTAAAAGCCAATCCTGTGCCAATTCAAATACCAATTGGAGCTGAAGAAAATTTCCAAGGTATAGTAGATCTTATCGAGATGAAAGCCTATACTTGGAGCGGTGAGATAGGGGCTAAACCTGTTGTTGGTGAAATACCTGAAGATTTGAAAGAAAAAGCGCAAGAGTACAGAAAGGCATTGGTTGAAGCTGCCGCTGAGTCTGACGAAGAGCTTATGATGAAATTTCTTGAAGGCGAGGAGCTAACCGAAGCTGAAATAATAAAAGGTATTAAAGCTGGTTGTTTGGCAATGACTCTAACTCCAATGCTTTGCGGTTCTTCGTTTAAAAACAAAGGTACTGAAAAAATGCTTGATGCAGTTATAACATACCTTCCGTCTCCAACTGAAGTTGCGCAAATAAAAGGTATTGATCCTAAAACTGAAGAAGAGGTTGTTGTTAACTCAACCGATGAATATTTTTCAGCGCTTGCATTTAAAATTATGACAGACCCGTTTGTTGGTCAGCTAACTTTTGTCAGAATTTATTCTGGTAAATTAGAAAGCGGTAGTTATGTCCTAAACTCTACAAAAAATAAAAAAGAGAGGGTAGGTCGCCTTCTAAAAATGCATGCAAACAAAAGAGAAGAGGTAAAAGAGCTTTATGCGGGTGATATTGGCGCTGTAGTTGGTCTTAAAGATACACTCACAGGAGACACCCTGTGCGACGAATCACACCCTGTAATATTAGAGAGAATGACATTTCCAGAGCCTGTTATCTCTATTGCTGTTGAGCCAAAAACAAAAGCCGACCAAGAAAAAATGGGTCTTGCGCTTAAAAAACTAGCAGAAGAGGATCCAAGCTTTAGAGTAAGTTCTGACGAAGAGAGCGGTCAGACGATTATATCAGGTATGGGTGAATTGCACCTTGAGATTATCGTTGACAGGATGAAAAGAGAGTTTAAAGTTGAAGCTAATGTTGGTAATCCGCAAGTTTCATACAGAGAGACAATTAAAGGCGCCGTAAAAGCAGAGCATAAATATGCAAAACAATCTGGTGGTAAAGGACAGTACGGGCATGTTGTTATTGAAATTGAACCACAAGAACCTGGTAAAGGTTTTGAATTTGTCGATGCAATTAAAGGCGGCGTAATACCAAAAGAGTTTATCCCTGCAGTTGAAAAAGGTATTAGAGAGACATTGGCAACCGGTGTTCTTGCTGGTTATCCATTTGTTGACGTTAAAGTAACGCTTGTGTTTGGTTCTTACCATGAAGTTGACTCATCTGAGCTTGCGTTTAAACTTGCAGCCTCTATGGCGTTTAAAGAGGGCGCTAGAAAAGCAGGTATTGCGCTTCTTGAACCAATCATGAAGGTTGAGTGTGAAATGCCAGAAGAGTACATGGGCGATGTTATAGGCGACCTTAACAGAAGAAGGGGGCAAATCCAAGAGATGGATGAAAGAAACGGCGTAAAAGTTGTTACTGCCATGGTTCCACTCTCTGAAATGTTTGGTTATTCTACAGATATTAGATCTATGACTCAAGGTAGGGGCTCTTATTCTATGGAATTCGACCATTATGAAGAGGCTCCTAGAAACGTAACTGAAGAAATCGTTAAAAAAAGAAATATGTCTAACTAGTTTTCGTTTTTTGGCCAGTAGGATTAGCTCCTATTGGCCACTCCTCGTAACTCCCCTCAAACTAAATTTAACATTTTTTACAATATTAACACCTTTGATTCAGCTTTATTCTATTGATATTTGAAGCTCTTAAGCCTTCTTGCCTTTATCGCATAGTGTTACCGAATGAATAAAAAATAAATTACCTATAGAGATAAAAATATACTTTTTAAGTATTTTATAATGTTATTTAATGTTAAAATTAACGGTTGTTTCAATAAATGCCAAACATAAGGATTACACAAAAATGAGAAGAGACGAAATGTTCCCAGAAATCGAGGCTAAGGTCGAAGAGGCAGTCAAAAAAGGCGAGCTTTCTAGAAGAGATGCCCTAAAAGTTCTTGCTTTTGCATCTGGTGCGGCTATGATGGGTACTGATTTGTTCGCAGAGGGCAATGAGACTAATGCTACAGATGCAAACGCTACTCCAAAACTTAAAACTGGGATGGATGCTAAAATTGTAATTATTGGTGGCGGGGCAGGTGGTATTACTGTTGCGGCTAGACTTGTTAGAGCTGATGTTAAGCCTGAAAATATTACGATTGTTGAGCCAAGTGATAAACATATTTATCAACCGGGGCAAACCCTTGTTGGTGGTGGGATAAAAACTTTAGATCAGCTTATAAGAAATGAGGCAGATTATATTCCTGCTGGCGTTAAGTGGGAAAAAGATAAAGCTGTTGAGTTTATGCCTGAGACAAATACGGTAAAACTTGCAAGCGGCAAAACGCTTACATATGACTATCTCGTAGTTGCTGCAGGTCTTCAATACCACTTTGAGAAAATCAAAGGTCTTACAGCCGATATGATAGGTAAAAACGATATTCATTCGATATATGTGCCTGAAGCATCCGTTGCAATGTGGGATGCAATGCAAAAACTAAAAGGCGGCACATTATTATTTACAAACCCTGCTACGCCAATTAAATGTGGTGGCGCTCCTCAAAAAATTATGTATCTAACTGAAGATTATATGAGAAACTATAGCAATACCAGAAAAGATGCAAAAATTGAATTTATGACTGCCGGCGGGAAATACTTTGGTGTACCTATTTATCACGATGCTGTTGTTGGTTTTGTCAAAGAAAAAGGTATTTTAACAAGCTTCAATCACAACCTTGTTGAGGTAAAACCAGCTGAAAAAATAGCTATATTTGAGAAAAAAACAAAAGTAAAAGTATTTGATAAAGACCTTGGCGAAGAGATTGAAGAGGAAAAAATAGAACTTGTTGAGAAAAAATATGACCTATTGCATGTTGTTCCTCCAATGAGTCCTGTTGAGGAAATCGTAAAAAGTCCATTTGCAAACAACAAAGGGTGGATGTTTGTTGATATCGAGACATTGCAAAGCAAAAAATTCCCTAATGTCTTTGGTATAGGGGATGCAATTGGTACACCGTTTGGTAAAACTGGCGGTTCTGTAAGAAAACAAGCCCCTGTTCTTGTTGCAAATATGGTAGCCCTTATGAATGGCAAAGAGATGACTAACAAATACACCGGCTATACAGTTTGCCCGCTTATAACTAGAAGAGGCAGAGTAATGCTTGCTGAGTTTGGATATGATAAAGAGCAAGTGGATAAAAAAGAGCCAGTAACAAAAGCTATGGCAATGCCAAGCTTCCCACTGGATCCAGCTCAAGAGCGATGGATATGGTGGATACTCAAAGTATATCTTCTTCCTCCAATGTACTGGTACGGTATGCTTAGAGGTAGAGCATAAGATTTTAGATTTTGACTCACTTGCTTTGGGGAGGGGGGCTTAAAAAGCCTTCCTCCCCTTTTTTTATGTCTGTGTTAATTTAAAGTTAAATTTAAAGACAAAAGTAGGAGTAGATTAATCTCTTTTTAAATTTATATTAACTAGTATTATAGTTGTATAAGTAAAAAAATAAGAACATATAAGTTTAGCTTTTGATTATTCAGAAGTTTACTTTATGAAATACTCATCAAGGGGCGCTTCAATGGAACCGATTCGAGACGCAAAGTCTTATAAAGAGGAGTTTATGAAAAGGTGGACCCCATATTTTAAAAAAAGATATGGGTTCTTTTTTATTATTTCCATTATTTCGTTGGTTTTACCTTTTATAAGAATTAATGGTAACCATATATTCTTGCTATCTTTTGACAAAAAACAGCTTCAACTACTTGGCGTTGCATTTGATATGCAAGAGTTCTATCTCATGCCTTTTTTGTTGATTATGCTTTTTATGTTTATATTCTTTTTAACCACGCTAGGCGGGAGAGTTTGGTGTGGTTGGTCCTGTCCACAAACTATATTTAGAACTATTTATAGGGATTTGATTGAGGGTTGGCTTTTAGGGATGCGCTCTAGAAGAAATAAACAAAAAGAGCCAGATTTATCTAAGCCCGAAAATAAAGTCAAAAAAATTGTTGCTATCTTAATTTGGACTTGTTTATCAGTTATTGCTGCATCTAACTTTATGTGGTATTTTGTGCCGCCTGAAGATTTCTTTGTTTATTTAGCAAATCCTGCTGAACATATGGTATTAATAGGCTTTGTTGTAGTTTTGACCGCATTTTTGGTTTATGATGTTGTTTGGCTTGCGGAAAACTTTTGTGTCTATGTCTGTCCTTATGCCAGAATACAATCGGTTATGTATGATAACAATACGATTATGGAGATATATGATTACAAAAGGGGCGGCGCTATATATGATGAACATGGCGTCAAGATAAAAGATAAGCCAGAGCAGGGTGATTGCGTTGGTTGTATGGCGTGTGTTAAAGTGTGCCCAACACATATAGACATTAGAAAAGGTTTGCAACTTGAGTGTATAAACTGTCTAGAGTGCGCTGATGCATGCGCCCCTGTAATGGCAAGCTTGGGTAAAGAGAATCTCATTAAGTGGACTAGCTATGAGGCTTTAGAAAAAGGAAAAACAAAAATCTTTAGATTTAGAATTG
>JAVRLX010000060.1:0-9125 GCA_031960985.1 Campylobacterales bacterium
AAAATTTCTATACGACAATGTGGATGAAAAAATCGCTAATATACTTCAGTTAGGGGAGGTGATAGGAGTTGGTAAATCGTGCGTGTTTGGACTCGGGAGAATCAGACTTGAGGAGGGGGAATGAGTGGTAATGCAAGCTTAGTTGCTTTGTCATCTATTGTGTATAGTCTAGATGACTATGGTTTATTAAAGCAAACTCTAATAGCAAAGATAGGCGAAAAAGTGGAATCTGATGCGGAAATTTTCAAAAAAGCGCAGCAACTAGCAGGGGCAAAAAGTGATGTTATAAATAAAAGCTCGTCAATCAAAGCTGTTTCTACACTCTGTGGATGTACTGAAGAAAAGCAAAACTATTTCGTATTAAATGCTGTATCTGATAATAAAAAGTTTGACGCTTTTGAATCTTACATTGAAACAATTGCAAAAAGAATTCTAGAGTTGCCGGATATCGACGACTTGGATATTTTTTACGATAACTTAGATTCGCTCTTGAGTATTCATGGGCATTGTCTCCCATCGTATGGCGATGCGCCATTGTATGATTTTTTAAAATTAACGTCTGCCTTTGCTGTAGCATTAAAAATTAACAGCCAACAGTCGTCAAAGAAAACAAGCCCTTTCTTGTTAATTCAAGGTGATTTTTTTGGAATTCAGCGGTTTATATTCTCAGCAAGTCCTGAACACAATAAAAAAATGGCGCAGATACTAAGAGGAAAATCAGCCGGAGTTTCTATACTGATGGAGTTGTGTGCCATAAGACTTGTAGAATCTTTGGGGCTGAGTCCTGCGTCAGTCATAAGATGTAGCGCAGGTAAACTTCTGTTATTAGCTCCAAATACTGATGAGATTATAGTTAAGCTCTGCGAAGCTAAAAAAGACATTGAACAATGGTTTTTATCCAATTTTTTTGGCGAGTTTGGAATAATACTATCTTTTGTAGAAGCAGATGAATTAGAATTTTCGACAAATAAAGAATCTACAAAGAATACAAAATCGTTAATGTCTAAAGCGCTAGCTGAACAAGAACTATCAAAAACAAAAAAATTTGACATAAACAATATGGAAAATGCCGTATTTGACGACTACTTGAATATGGTATCTTACAATGGTTTGTGTCCTGCTTGTGAGAGAAGGGCAAAGGTTAAAAGTGGTGAACTATGTTCTGTTTGCGGCGCTTTCCAAAAATTAGGCTCCAAGCTTGCAGACGCAAATCAAAAATTCATTTGGATTATAAAAAACAGCGACAAAGATACTTTTGCGCCATTTGGGTATGAGGTTGTTTATCAAAAACCAAGTGATACAAAAATTGTTAGATGTTGGGATGTTGAGTTGCCAAATAAAGATGGTAATATTTGGCATAGTATTGCTAGAAGAACATTTAAAGCTTATATACCTTATGCACAAACTTTTGATGATTTGGCAAATGCAGCGGAAGGGAAAGACGCCCTAATTGCCCTAAAAGCTGATATAGACAATCTTGGCGATTTGTTTGCAAATAAAATAAATAAGGATGGTATTGCATCATTTGCTAGAATATCCGCATTATCTAGGGAAATAAATCATTTTTTTACGCATCATATCAGTTACCTATTATCCTATGCAAATGAAAAGTATAAAAATATTTATACGATATTTGCCGGCGGAGATGATCTATTTTTAATAGGCCCTTGGGACGCTGTCTTGGATTTTGTAAAAACACTCAAAAAGGAGTTTGATAAATATTTCGAAGCAAAAAAGACAAATATGAGTTTTTCAGCTGGTCTAGTAATGTTCAAAAGCGGGGTTCCAGTGCCACATGTTGCTCATGCCGCCGAAAAAGCGCTTGAGAATGCAAAAGATTTTGAAGGTAAGGGGGCTATTTGTGTATTTGGAGAAACTGTAAAGTTTGAGCATTACGATTTGCTCTGTGATATTTCAAAAGAACTAAGCGTAGCTGTGGAAGATTTTAAACTCAAGACAAATTACCTACGAACTATTTTGGAGTATTGCGAACTCTCAAAAGATGCTGAAAGCAATATATATGCCACCAAATGGAAATCACACTTTAGATACTCCTCTAGCAGAAATGTTTTGGAAGGGTTAAAGGCAGAAAGTAAAAATGCGGCAGAAAAGTTTGTATCTAGTTTAGGCGCAGCTATTGAATATTATAAAACGGCATTAAAAATTCCAATTTTTCAGTTACTTTACAAGAAAAAGGGGTAGATATGAAAGGCACAATAAAACAACTCAAAGAAAATTATGGTTTCATAGTTTCGAACGATGTTAAAGGTTGGATATGGTTTAGTTTTAGAGGAGTTCAAAATATAGAAAATGCGGCTGAGGGCGAAGAGGTAGAATTTGAGCTCGATGATGGTAAAAATGGCAAAAAGTCAGCCAAAAATGTTAAATTAGTTATAAAAAATCAAAATGAGCAAGCCAAGCGCATATCAAAAATGCCGCCGCCTGTGAAAGAAGAACGAGTATCTGATGATATCAAAGAGTTATCCACCTTTGATAAAGACGGAAAGCGTCCACACAATGAACTTTTTAGCTCTAACGCCAAAGAAATAGCCTCCAAATTGTCTAAGGGCGGCAATACGCCTACGCAACTAAGACGATTTTATGAGCAGGTAGTCAGATACTATGACGATATTCGTTTTCAGCCCACAATACCTCTTAGGGATGAGGCGCTTTCAAGGCAGATGCCGTATATATTAATGCTGGAATCAAGAGTTTATGAGGCGTATTCGAAAAATAAAGTAAATAAAGACTTTAAAGAATTTATAGACAACTGTATAGCCCAGCTTAGAAGTAATCCAAACTTTGAAACGTTAAAAATTTTTAAAACACTCTATGAAGCCGTGCTTGGTTTTTCAAAATAATACACAAGGAGACAAATAAAAATGCAATTAACAGACATAGTAACAATTCAAGGACAAATTAGATTGGCTAGCGGTATGCATATTGGTGGTGGCGACCAAGCTATGCAGATAGGCGGCATAGATAAGGCTGTTATCAAACACCCAAATACGAGAGAGCCTTTTATTCCCGGCTCAAGTATCAAGGGCAAACTCAGAACTTTACTAGAAAACAAACTTGGTACTTCACAGTATAACAACGGTAAACCAACTGATGTAAAAGCAAACTACAAAGGTGATACAAATGCGCTAGCAAATGCCGAGAAGATAGCAAAATTATTTGGTAACGGCGACCCCACTTATGCAAAAGATGCAGACAAAGCAAAAGCAATAGGTCCAACAAGGGGTGTTTTTGCTGATGCGATGCTATCAAAAGAATTTATTAGGGCAATGGAAGAAAATGGAGAATTTACGCTCTCAGAGGTTAAATCAGAGGTGATTATGGATAGGTTGAAAGGTACCGTTGCTGGAGCAGGACCAAGACAGCTTGAGAGAGTCCCAGAGGGAGTGGTATTTGATTTCACTGTATCTATAAAAATGCTACAAAATGGAGATGATGAATTGGTAACACTATTAGTTCAAGGTCTAAGGCTTTTAGAGCTTGATTATATTGGCGGGCATGGTTCTAGAGGCTATGGGAAAGTAAAATTTCAAAATCTAACAATCACAAAATCTGGAATCACAAATGCTTTAACTCTTCCAGAAAATCCTTTTGCCAGATGACACTCTACAGATTTGAATTACAACTAAATGGAGATTTTGCAACTGCGCCAAAAGGAGATACACTATTTGGTTCATTATGCTGGCAAATAGTTAGACATTTTGGAGAAGCAAGGCTTGTTGAACTACTAAATGGATATACAAATAATAATCCATTTATGATTGTGAGCGACTTTTTGATAGATGACCATATTATGCTTCCGCCTGTGCCAAGGTTTTTGTACGACAATAGAACTTTTGATGTTGCACAACGAAAGCAAATGAAAAAGCTAACTGCAATCAGTTTTGCAGACCTCAAAGAAAATGGCTATAAACTAGATGTCAATCTATTGAATAAAGCAAAAAATAAAAATGGATTCGAATCAATACAAACTACACAGATAAGAGTAAAAATTAATCGTCAAACCAACACAGCCACTAGTGAAGGTTTTGATCCTTTTGCTAGCATAAGGCATAGTTTTGCTAGTCAGAATGCTACGCTCTATGCCCTTATTGATACGAACAGGTTTTCTGCAAACGAACTTGGAAGTATTTTGTCGGCGCTGGGTAAAACTGGCTTTGGTAAAGATGCTACCATAGGAATGGGACGATTTTTATTGAGATCATTTAGGCAGGAGATCTTTGATGCTGATAGCAATGCTAATGCAATGTTGACTTTGAGTCCAAGTGTGCTTAGCAATCAAGGGTTTACAAATGTTTTTTATGAGCCGTTTACACGGTTTGGAAAGCATGGTGATATACTTGCCAACGGCAATGTATGGAAAAATCCAATATTGATGGCTGATAGTTTTTCACTAGTTTGTCATGAGCCAAGACTATATATAGGCAAGGGTCTAGGGGGTGATGGTAGTATTTCAAAAGCCATGAAACAAACGGTGCATCAAGGCTACTCTATTTCAGTTCCCATAAACTTTGTGCGACTAAGGTAGGCAATAGCAATGGAACAGCTCTTTTTACAATGGATAAAGGACCCAACAGGCGCGGCGTATGAGCTTTTTAACCGTTCTATTTTTTATATTTTAGTCGCTATTGCTAGCTCTGTTGCAGCATACTTTTGGACAAAAATCAAATTTAGAGCTAGGAATGTATGGCACCGCATAAAGCGTACTGAAATTCATTATGAAGGAGACTCGTACAACGGACTAATTATGACTGTTGGCGCTTCAAACGAACTTCAAAAACTGATTATTGAACAGGTAAAGCCTGAATTTGTGGGTATTATTACTGGTAATTCCGATAATGTCAAAAATGTCGCAAACGACTTAAAAGAGTTTGCAATAAATAAAAATATAGTCTGTGACGAGCCGCATTTCTACGGAGAGTTAGATGTGGAACGGATAGAAAAAGGATTTGATGACATTATTGAATGGATGGTTGGTAAAAATATAAAGAGAGAAAATATTGTCATTGATTTGACAGGTGGAAAAACACCTTTTTCAATAGCCGCTTTTAATAGCGCAAAAAGAAATGGAGTAAATGCAGTATATACCGATAGCGTTTATGAGGATAAAAGGCCAGTAGCTGGAACACAAAAATCTATTTTGTTGGTAAAGAGTATTAATGATTAGTTTTTCGCTTAAAACTGTAAATGAGCTTTCCGCCACCCTCATCACCTTCGAAATAGATGGTGGCGTCACAACACCAGAAGAAGCCTTTAAGGTAGAGCTTCCAAAAGTTCCACTTGATGGCGGCGTCATACTAAGCGGTAGAGGCCCCATTTGGTTTTTTGCTCGCCTTATTCACCACTACCACCCTGCCAAATGGATAGCCGTCCACGACCCTCGCATCGGCTATATCGTAGTTCAAAGCCACTCTTTGGAGCGAAGGGAAGGGGAGGTGTTAACAAGTGTTTGATGTACTTCGCTATGGAACAAAACAATGAATAAAGCAGTCATAACCATCTGCGGCATGATAGGTACTACCAAGCCAGACCCATCTGACAAAAACCGTTTTATACAAAAGACTCAAGATGACAAAGCTGTTTATGAAGTAGACCCATCTTTATCGAGTGTCATTTTACCACCCAAAAATAAATATCTAAATATGCTTTCATTGCTTGCTGATTCGTTCAATTCTAATGAATATGACATTGTAGCTATCGCCACTGATGAGGCTAAAAAAATTCAAGAGCAAGTTTTGGAGTTTGAGTGTATTGATAAAAAAAGTGTCATATTTAAATCAGTTGGCGATATGAAAGATACTGCAAATGAGTACTCACATTTTTTTGCTAAGATTGTGGATATTTTGAGTGATTACGAAGAGGTGATTATCGATTTATCGCATGGTTTTCGTCATCTACCACTCCTAACCCTCATAGCTCTCATTGTTCATAATTTCAAAGACAAACATGCTATCAAACATATACTATTTGCGCAAGAGATAAAAAAAGATAAAAACTACAAAATCATCGACCTAGCTGAGTATCTTGACATCGCCACAGTGTCATACTCACTTGCGGCTTTTAACAAAAACTACACTGTTGCAAATACTGACTTGCTCCGCACCGACAAATTTAGACCGCTGATAGAGGCGTTGGAAGATTTTAGCAAGCATATTTTGGCAAATTCCATACAGATGATTTTTGAAAAAAGATTGGTGCATACTATTTTGGAGCAAATTGAGGTTATAGAAAGAGATGAAAATATAGTTTCGATTGCACCTTTGCTTGCCAATGTCAAATTACATCTTAACACAATAGACAAATTAAGCTCGCTTAGCGAATATCGTAGGCTTTTTGAGTTAAGCACAAGACTCTTAGAGAGAGGCTATCTTTTGAATGCGATTACAATACTAAATGAAGCTTTGCCACTCTATGTATTGGAGCGTATGAATGATATAGGACTTATGGAGATGGACGATGTGGAGCCATATCAAAGAGCTTCCGCTGTTGGCAATTTTATCTCAGATGGAAATATAGATCCGACAAAGATGGGTAAAATTGACAAATATTTTTATTGCTCAAACTATGATGAAGTATTTAAACCACTTAGAGAACTCAGAGAACAACTGCGCAAACTACGAAACGACTTAGCGCATGCTAATGGCTCAGAGGTGTTAGGCGACATCAATACACAGATGAATGATATTTTGCAAGAATTCAAGCGCCTTGCCATTAACGAAGATATCGGTAAAAAACTAAACAAGGTAGTAAATAAAGAATGTATGGCTTGCAAAATGAATGACAAAGTTTTTGAAGAAAATGCCACGACGATATATCAAAAATATTTCAAATTCCCAGCGCCACAAAAGCCTTTTGAGAGCAGGGATGGGGTTAAGAAATTTGAACTAATCTTGAAAGGCGAAGCACCAATTGAGTGGAAAATCTCAAAACCAATAAATCCAACAGCTAAAAAGCTACTTGAAATTATGAGAAAATATGAAAATGCCAAAAGATTAGGACAAACTGGTGCTCAAGAGAAAGAAGCCGCAAAAGAGGAGTTTTATAGATATTTTAGATAGCAAGAGAGTCAAGCTATGATATTTGTTTGTTTTCTTCTTTACAAAAGTGATGATTTTTGATATATTATCACTATGAATAAAAAACAAATACTAAAAGAGCTAATCTCCGACTTTCACAAAAAGCCACTTAGAGATACAAAAGAGCGCGAGAGCAATATACCTTTAGATATAGAAAAGATTGTTGTCCTTACAGGGGCAAGACGCTCTGGTAAAACTTCACTTTTGTTAAACACAATCAAAAAGCTATTAAACATAATTCCCAAAGAAAACATCATTTATATCAATTTTGAAGATGAGAGACTTACCCTAGAAAGTGATGAGCTGGATCTGATATTGCAAAGCTACCTTGAGCTATATCCAGATAAAGACCTTAGCTCTTGCTATTTTTTCTTTGATGAGATACAAGAGGTGGATGGTTGGGAGAAGTTTGTTAGACGGTGTGACGATAGTATCAGTAGACATATTTATATCACCGGCTCAAATGCTAAACTCCTTGGTAGCGAAATAGCTACAGCCCTTCGTGGTAGAGCTTACCGTATTGAGGTTTTCCCATTATCGTTCAGGGAATATCTATCGTTTTTGGATGTAGAGTTAGAATACAACAGCTCCACAAATAGGGCAAAAATCATAAATAGCTTTGAAAAGTATCTACATTTTGGTGGTTTTCCAGAGATTGTAAAAATAGATGACAATGAAATCAAGCGAAAAGTGTTGCAAGAGTACTACGATGTGATGATTTTTAGAGACATCTTGGAAAGATACAACCAAACAAATATTCATGCCATCAAATACTTTCTTAAGCGACTTATAGAGAGTGTAAAATCAACCATTTCTATCTCAAAAATACACAATGAGATGAAAACACTTGGCTTTAGAGTTGGCAAAAACAGTCTGTATGAGTATTTAGAATTTGCAGAGGCAGTTTATTTTGCGCTTGTGGCAAACAAATATGACAAATCGATAAAACGGCAAGAGCTGGCAGACAAAAAGGGTTATATTATTGACAACGGGTTTTTAAGCGCTATTACCCACAAATACTCCAGCGACTATGGAAAAAAGTTAGAAAACCTCGTAGCGATCGAGTTAAGAAGGGCTGGGTGTGCGTTGCAATTTGCAAAAAATGGCAAAGAGTGCGATTTTATAGTGGAAAATAATGGCAAACAGATTGCTTTGCAAGTTTGCGCTGACTTGTCATCTTTTGAAACACTAAATAGGGAAATAGAAGGTGCTATATATGGGGCAAGGCAAGCTGGGGTAGATAATGCAATAATTCTTAGTATGGCAGAAGAAAAAAGCATAGCGCAAGATGGAGTATCTATCGAAGTCGTTCCTGCTTGGAAGTTTTGTATTGAGGGTTTGCGCCTCTAAGCATTTACGCAAGGAGCAATTAGACTCTCAAATCATACGATGTGCGGGTATAACTATCAGTGACACAAAACTACGAACATTAGAAAACAAGCTTCAAAAACTCTTAAAACCAAAAGAGGATAGTTTGCGGATCTATCACATTTGCGAAAACTGCCTTTTTAAATCAAAAGTCCTTTGCGATGAAAATCCTCCGTTTTTGCCTAAGGAGAGCTTGATTTTATGAGCCCCTCTCGATTTACGAACTTTTTTAAAAAATAAAACATCGATAAAATAGGCTTTCAAAGCCATTTTACCCACTCCAACTCCCGAAATCGGAGCATAAAAAAGTATCGATTTACGAACTTTTTGACTAAAATCCCATATTACCGAACTTTAAGATTACTTTTGCAAAAATACCACATCTTTGACAACTCACTGTTATGGCTATTTAAACACCAAGACCCGACTTTAGGGGACGAAAAAGCGTTAAATAAATGACAACTGCTTGTCATTTATAGCTTTTGAGGATTTTGCCATGTCCGAAGGACGGCAAAAGCGAGACGCAACCTATGAAGCAAGACCCGACTTTAGGGGACGAAAAAGCGTTAAATAAATGACAACTGCTTGTCATTTATAGCTTTTGAGGATTTTGCCATGTCCGAAGGACGGCAAAAGCGAGACGCAACCGATTAAGTATTGCAC
>JAVRLX010000061.1:0-9058 GCA_031960985.1 Campylobacterales bacterium
AGATAAAGTGATATATTTGGATCAAAGTCCAATTGGTAGAACTCCTCGCTCAAATCCTGCCACATACACAGGTGTAATGGATGATATTAGAAATTTATTTGCAGAGACCAAAGAGGCAAAGATACGAGGGTATGGTCCTGGACGGTTTAGCTTTAATGTTAGAGGTGGCAGATGTGAAAAATGTCAAGGGGAGGGGGAGATTAAAATAGAGATGCACTTTTTGCCAGACATTATGGTCAAATGCGACGCTTGTGGCGGCACTAGATACAACGAGCAAACCCTTGAGATAGAATACAAAGGCAAAAACATAGCGCAAGTGCTCTCTATGAGTGTGGATGAGGCTATAGAATTTTTTAAAGCGGTCCCAAAAATCTATCAAAAGCTAAAAACCCTTCAAGATGTGGGGCTTGGTTATATTACACTTGGGCAAAACGCCGTTACACTATCTGGTGGTGAGGCGCAAAGGATTAAAATTGCAAAAGAGCTAAGTCGAAAAGATACGGGCAAGACTCTCTATATCCTCGATGAGCCAACTACTGGATTACATTTTGCCGACATTGATAGGCTAACAGGTGTACTTCACAAACTTGTTGAGCTAGAAAACTCTGTGGTGGTGATAGAACACAACTTGGATGTAATCAAAAACGCAGACTATATCATAGATATGGGGCCAGAAGGTGGAAGCGGCGGCGGTAAGGTGGTTGCGGTTGGCGCTCCAGAAGAGGTGGCAAAAAGTGGGGTAGGTTATACCGCGCAGTTTTTGGCTGAAGAGCTTGGGATAAAAGAATTAAATCAAAAGGGTAAATAGATGCAAAACGGACTAGGTAAATCTATTACAAAAAACCATATTAAAGATGTTAAAGCTGATAATCCTTGGAGTGTTTTTAAAATAATGTCAAACTTTGTAGAGGGGTTTGATAAGCTAAAAGACATTGGACCCTCGGTTACCTTTTTTGGAAGCGCGAGATTAAAGCCTGGAAGTAGATACTACGAAGAGGCGAGGCAACTTGCATATATGTTTGCAGAGAGTGGGTTTAATGTTGTTACAGGCGGATCAAACGGTATTATGGAGGCCGCTAATAGGGGCGCTTTTGAAAGTGGTAAAACAGAGTCTGTGGGGCTAAATATCCACCTTCCAAATGAACAAAAAACAAATGATTTTACAACTTTAAGTATAGAGTTTGACTACTTTTTTGTTAGAAAGGTGATGCTTGTAAAATACTCTTATGCATACATCGTATTCCCCGGTGGGTTTGGGACTTTTGACGAGCTTTTTGAGGCTTTAACACTTGTGCAAACAGGTAAAATATTTCCGATTAGTATTATTTTGATAGGGGTCGATTTTTGGACGCCGCTAATTGAGTTTCTAAAAACTAGCCCCTTAGAGCTTGGGACTATATCCCCTAAAGATTTGGATCTTTTAAAATTAACAGATGACCCAATTGAGGCAATAAATATAACAAAGCAAAATATTTTAAACAAGCTTGATGAGTTAGATAAAGAGGGGCTAAAAGATAGCGAGATATATCAAGAGCTTTTAAATTTATGCTCCAAAGAGATTTGCGCTTTGGATTTGGCGATAAAAAATGGCAAATAAACGGGTAGTAGTAGCAATGAGCGGTGGAGTAGATAGCTCCATGACGGCAAAAAAAATGGTGGATGCTGGATACGATGTACTTGGGGTCTATCTTAAACTCCATAGTAATGAAGCCTCTCATGCCTCAAACATAGCAAACATAGAAAAAGTGTCAAAATATCTTGGGATTAAATATGAAATTATTTCACTTAGCGAGAGTTTTGAAAAGTTTGTTATTAGTCCATTTATCGAATACTACAAAAGTGGTTTAACTCCAAATCCTTGCACATTTTGTAACCGTGAGATAAAGTTTGGGGCGCTAGCTGATTTTGCCCTTGCTAAGGGGTATGATTATTTGGCCACGGGGCACTATGTTAGATGCGATGGCAAATTTTTTTATGAGGCGGTAGATAAAAGCAAAGATCAAAGCTATTTTTTGTTTAATGTAAAAAAAGAGATTTTACCCCACCTTATTTTTCCACTTGGTGAGAGTATAAAGAGCGAACTTAAAGAGGAGGCTTCTAAGATACCAGAGATGGCCTCTTTGGGCGCTCAAAAAGAGAGCTCTGAGATATGTTTTGTTAGCGAAAACTACATCAAAACCCTAAAAGAGCTTGGGATGGAGACAGATAGCGTCGGTAAGGTTGTTGATGAGAGTGGGAAAGAGATTGGAGTTCATAAAGGTTTTATGCACTATACAGTTGGACAGCGTAAAGGTTTTGATGTCCCTTTGTCACAAGTCCCCTTGTATGTCAAAGAGATAGATGCCAAAAATAATAGAATTGTTGTTGGCAAAAAAGATGAAATATATGCAAGCTCTTTAGAAGCTAAAAATTTAAATATGTTTACAGATGATGTTAGCTTTGACTGTGAGCTCAAGGTTAGATATAGAAGCGATAAAACCCCAGCAACTGTTGAGATAAAAAATAATGTAGCATATATAAAACTCAAAAATCCGCAATTTGCCATAGCCAAAGGTCAGGCTGTTGTCTTTTATGACGGGCAAAAGGTTTTGGGGGGTGGATACATATCCTAATCCCCTCAAAGCCGAATTTTGGTACACTTACGAAACTAAAAAGCTTTGAGGTAAAAACCATGAGAGGTTACAAAATCTTTTCCGGTAGCGCCCACCCGGTATTAGCCGAGAATATTTCAAAATATTTGGATGTTGGGTTGTCGCAGTCAAATATTGCTAAGTTTTCTGATGGTGAGATAAACTGCCAAATTAGCGAAAGTGTAAGGGGTAGAGATGTATTTATCATCCAGCCTACATGTGCTCCGACAAATGACAATCTAATGGAGCTTCTTATTATGACAGACGCCATTAGACGAAGTTCGGCTAAGTCTATTACGGCGGTTATCCCTTATTTTGGGTATGCCAGACAAGATAGAAAAGCGGCGCCGAGAGTACCTATTACCGCAAAGCTTGTTGCAAATCTTATAGAATCAGCTGGTATTACAAGGGTTGTGACTATGGATTTGCACGCTGGTCAAATCCAAGGTTTTTTTGATATTCCGGTAGATAACCTGTATGGCTCTATAGTATTTGTAGAATATATTAAAAAGAAAAATCTCAAAAATCCGATAGTCGCAAGCCCAGATGTCGGCGGCGTGGCTAGAGCTAGGAGTATGGCTAGCAAAATGGGACTTGATCTTGTAATCGTCGATAAAAGACGAGAGAAAGCTAATAAAAGCGAAGTTATGAATATTATAGGCGATGTCGAGGGTAAAGATGTTATTTTGGTAGATGATATCATCGATACCGCCGGTACGATAGTGCAAGCGGCGGCGGCCCTAAAAGCCAAAGGGGCAACATCAGTAATGGCTTGCTGTACGCATGGAGTTTTATCTGGTCCGGCGTTTGATAGGATTGAAAATGGAGAGCTTGATGAACTTGTAATTACCGATACGATACCGCATAATACCCAGTCATCTAAGATTACGGCGCTTACGGTATCTAGTATATTTGGCGAAGTGATAAGACGGGTTTATCACAATGAGAGCGTAAACAGCCTGTTTCTAGTCTAAAAAAGGAGGGCAAGATGGCATACGACGACGATTTTGAAGATGATATATTTGGTAGCGACATTGATGATGAGGATGAGGATGGTGTGTTCGGCGATTTTGACGACGACGGTGAGATAGATTATGATGATGACGATTATGTGTCGTTTGATGATTTAGATGAAGATGATGAAGATTTTTACGAAATGGATGACGAATAATGCCGCTATTAGATAGTTTTAAAGTTGACCACACCAAAATGAAGGCTCCTGCCGTTAGACTTGCAAAGACGATGAAAACCCCAAGCGGCGATATTATAAGTGTATTTGATTTGAGATTTTTTGCTCCAAATAAAGAGAAAATGGGGGAGAGGGGTACGCATACCCTCGAACACCTTTTTGCAGGTTTTATTAGAGACCATCTCAATGGGGATGGTGTTGAGATTATTGATGTCTCTCCAATGGGGTGCAGAACAGGTTTTTATATGAGTCTAATTGGGGCTCCAGATGAAAGGAGGGTAGCATTTGCGTGGCAAGAGGCGATGAAGGATGTTTTGAGGGTAAAATCAGAAAGCGATATTCCTGAGCTAAATATCTACCAATGTGGCTCTTACACTATGCACTCGCTTGATGAAGCCAAAGAGATAGCAAAAACGGTGCTTGATAGAGGCATAGGGGTCATGGATAACGAAGAGCTAAAGTTGGATGATGCTTTTTTGAATAAATTAGGATGCGAATGCAAAACATCAGAAACTTCTCTATAATAGCTCATATCGACCACGGTAAAAGCACTCTAGCCGACCGAATAATAGAGCAGTGTGGCGCAATAACTAAGCGGGAGATGACATCTCAGCTACTTGATACAATGGATATAGAAAAAGAGCGGGGTATTACGATAAAAGCGCAAAGCGTCCGTTTAAAGTATGTCAAAGACGGCGAGGAGTATATCCTAAACCTAATAGATACCCCTGGACATGTGGACTTTTCGTATGAAGTCTCAAAATCTCTCGCCTCATCTGAGGGTGCGCTCCTTGTTGTCGATGCTTCGCAAGGGATAGAGGCGCAGACGCTTGCTAATGTCTATACGGCGATAGAGCATAATCTGGAGATACTTCCCGTTATCAACAAAATAGATCTTCCAGCCGCAGAGCCTGAAAGGGTGATGGAAGAGATAGAAAATAGTATTGGGCTTGATTGCTCAAATGCGGTAATGGTATCGGCAAAAAATGGGATTGGAATCAAAGAGCTAATAGACAAGCTAATTGAAGTAATTCCACCACCAAAAGGGGATATAAATAAGCCTCTAAAGGCGGTTATTTACGACAGTTGGTTTGATAGTTATCTCGGCGCCCTTGCAATTGTGAGGGTATTTGATGGGGAGCTAAAAAAGGGGGCTTTAATAAAACTGATGAGTAGTGGCAAAGAACACACTGTTCAAAGCCTTACATATCCACATCCTTTGCATCCAGAAAGCACAGACTCCATAAAACCTGGAGAGATAGGCGTTTTGGTTACCGGATTAAAAAATGTAAAGGAGCTGAGGGTCGGAGATACGGTAACCGACGCTAAAAATCCTTGCAGTGAACCAGCGCTAGAGTTTAGAGAGCCTAGGCCCTTCGTATTTGCCGGTTTTTACCCAATCGATACGGATAAATTTGAAGATTTAAGGGATGCACTTGATAAGCTAAAATTAAATGACGCATCCATCTCCTACGAGCCTGAGACTTCGGTGGCTCTAGGATTTGGTTTTAGGGTAGGCTTTTTGGGTCTACTTCATATGGAGGTTGTAAAGGAGAGGCTAGAGAGGGAGTTTGGATTAGAGCTTATCGCCACCGCTCCTACGGTTGTGTATGAGGTTAGACTTACAAATGGCGAAGTTGTAAAGGTGCAAAATCCGTCAGATTTGCCAGATGTTCAGCGGATAGAGGCTATCTTGGAGCCTTATGTTAAAGCCACCGTAATAGTACCAAACGATTTTGTGGGTAATATTATTACTTTGATGAATGATAGAAGAGGCGTCCAACAAAAGATGGAGTATATCGGTCTAGATAGAGTTTTGTTGGTGTATGATGTGCCGCTAAACGAAATCGTAATCGATTTTTACGATAAATTAAAATCTGCCACTAAAGGCTATGCTAGCTTTGATTATGAGCCACATGATTATAAAATGGGCGACCTCGTAAAGCTGGATATTAGAGTGGCGGGTGAAGCTGTCGATGCGTTGTCCCTTATAGTACCTAGGCAAAAAGCCGAATATAAGGGGCGGGAGCTTGTCAAAAAGATGAAAGAGTTGGTTCCAAGACAGCTTTTCGAGGTTGCCATACAGGCAAGTATAGGAAATAGAGTTATAGCTAGAGAGACCGTAAAAGCTATGGGTAAGAATGTTACCGCAAAATGTTACGGTGGGGATATAACAAGAAAAAGAAAGCTTCTAGAAAAGCAAAAAGAGGGTAAAAAACGCCTAAAGGCGATTGGCAAGGTAGAGCTTAGTCAAGACGCGTTTTTAGCCGTACTTAAATTAGACTAATCCTCTTTATTTTTCTTATTTTCTTTCGCTTTAAAGAAGCGTTAATGAATTATAAAAAAGGTAAATATATTGATGAGTTTTGAAAAATTAGGATTAAGTGAAAATATACTCAAAGGAGTAAGAGAGGCTGGCTTTACGGAAGCAAGCCCCATACAAGAACAAGCTATTCCAATAGCGCTTGAAGGTCATGATTTGGTGGCGCAAGCGCAAACCGGTACAGGAAAAACTGCGGCATTTGGTCTGCCTGTTATGAGTAAAATAGATCCAAATGGGGGCGTGCAAGCGCTTATTATTACCCCAACAAGAGAGCTTTGTATGCAAGTAAGCGACGAGCTTTACAAACTAGGCAAATATGCAAATATTAAAACTGTTGCGGTTTATGGGGGGCAGAGCATATCAAGGCAAGTCGATTTGATAAGTAGGGGCGCCCAAGTTGTTGTGGCAACTCCAGGAAGACTTCTGGACCATCTTTTAAACGATAGACTTAAAAATTTTAACCCTAAGTATGTAATTTTGGATGAAGCCGATGAGATGCTTGATATGGGCTTTTTGGAGGATATTGAAGAGATATTTAAATTTCTTCCAAAATCAAGACAAACACTCCTATTTTCAGCAACAATGCCAAAAGAGATTAGAGCTCTTGCCGAAAAAATTTTAAAAAATCCAAAAACTGTAAGTGTGCAGTCAAAAGAGGTAACAAGCGAAAATGTCGAGCAGTTTTTCTATGTTGTAGAGGATTGGGAGAGAGGCGACGCAGTTGTAAGGCTAATTGATTTTGAAGATCCAAGCAGGGCAATCGTATTTTGTAGAACAAAAAAAGATGCCGACGAGTTATCAACTACCTTAGTGGCGAGGGGTTATCCTGCAAAAGCGATTCACGGAGATCTTGAACAAAGACAAAGAGAAGAGGTTATAAAAAGCTTTAAAGCTGGAAAAGTGCTTATACTTGTGGCAACAGACGTTGCGGCGAGAGGTCTTGATATTAACGATGTAAGCCATGTATTTAACTACCATATTCCACTTGACCCTGAGAGCTATGTTCATAGAATAGGCAGAACAGGAAGAGCTGGAAAAGCTGGAAAAGCTATAACACTTGTTACACCCCTTGAGTTTAGAGAGCTAAATAGAATCAAGCAAGTAACAAAAGCGCAAATCTATCACATGGAAGTGCCAACCCTTGAAGATGTAAAAAGCAAAAAAATCGTTAAGCTAATTGACAAAATCAAACATCAACATATCTCAGATGAGGCGACGGAGCTATTTGCTAAGCTAAGTAGCGAAATGGATATCTCTACACTTTGTATGAAACTTCTTTCAAAAATTGTTTCAAAAAACAAAGCAGAGGGCCCTTCACATATTGGTATCAAGGGTAAAAACCTAGAGAGAATGATAGAGGCAAAAGCAAACGATAGAGGCGGCTCTCGTGGAAAATTTGGAAATAGAAGCGGTGGCTACAGAGGTGAGCGCAGTGGTAGTAGGGATGGCAGCTATAGAGGCCAAAGAGAGGGTGGATATAGAAATGATAGAAGCTCTAGAGGCTCTAGAGAGGGCGGCGGCAATAGAAGATAAATGTTTGGTTGCATAGTATGTAGCTCCCTTTCATTTGCTCATATATGCGCTCGTTGCCTAAACGGGGCTTTAGCCCCGACTCTTAATACAAGAGAGATAGAGGGACTCCAAGTTATCAGTTTTTACAAATACTCCGAGATAGAACCTCTTATAAAATACAAACACAAAATGGTTGGAAGCTTTATTCTAAAGCGCTTAGCAAGCGTTAGCTTCAAAAAATTTGCCAAAAACTTCGAATATGATGGCAAAATCTCCCTAATTCCTATAGATGACAAAACCACTCACGGATATTCACACACAGCAATGCTCGCAAATGCTATGTGCGGGGGCGTATTTGAGCCGCAGTGGGGGGCTATGAGGGCAAAAAACGATGTGGTATATGCTGGGCAAAGCTTAGAATTTCGCAAAAACAACCCAAGAGATTTTATTTTTAAAGGAGCAAAGCACAAAGATATTGTCCTTGTAGATGATATAGTAACTACCGGAACCACACTTTTGGAGGCCAAAAATTGCGCCGAAAAAGATGGATTTGAGGTTTTATTTGCAATTACACTTGCCGATGCAAGAGAGTAGGGGTAAATTGATAAGTCAACTTGTTGCATAATGTTATGTATGTAAAATCCTAACTTACTGGATAACAAATGATGCGCAAAAAACTACCCATTGGTATCCAAACCTTTGCCAAAATCCGCAAAGAAAATGCTTACTATGTTGATAAAACGCCATTTATTATTGATTTAATTAACAACGGTACACACTATTTTCTCTCCCGCCCTCGCCGTTTTGGTAAATCTCTACTCATTGATACAATTGCCGAGCTTTTTTCTGGAAATCGAGAATTATTTAGAGGGCTCTATGCAGAAAATAATTGGGATTGGAGCAAAACAGCCCCTGTAATTCGTTTTAGCTTTGGGGGTGGGCAGGTGCGCAATCGAAGTGAGTTAGATAAGCGCATCCTTGATCTGTTAGAACAAAATGAGGAACGATTAGGGATTAGTTGTGATGAGTTTTGGAGGGAGGATATTCCTGGTTGCTTTGGGGCTTTAATTCGCACTGCCCACCAAAAAACAGGCGAGAAAGTTGTTATCCTTATCGATGAATACGACAAACCAATCCTTGATAATATTCTAAACTCTGATCTTGCTCGTGAGATGCGAGAAGGGTTACGAAATCTTTACTCAGTTATTAAAGACAGCGATGCCCACATCCAGTTTGCTATCCTTACAGGGGTGAGTAAGTTTAGTAAAGTAAGTCTTTTTTCAGGGTTAAATCAACTCAAAGATATAACCATCGACAAACGCTACAGCGCCATTTGTGGGTATACTGAATATGATGTGGATACTGTTTTTGCCCCTGAGTTAGAAGGATTGGATAGAGACGAGA
>JAVRLX010000062.1:0-8565 GCA_031960985.1 Campylobacterales bacterium
CAAATTCTTTTAGCTGTTTTAGTAGTTTTTTTGGGCGCTTTTTAACTACTTGGTAGGTGTTTACAAGTTCAGCGTTTGCGTCAAAGAGATACGCTTTTTTGCCGTGCAATATTCCGAGTCTAGTTAACTCAAAAAACAAAGCGCCACCGCCGACGAAGGGTTCAAAATAGTTGTTAAATTTTTTTGGCATGAGGCGCAAAAGCTCAGGCAGTAATCCACGCTTTCCACCAGCCCATTTTATAAATGGCTTTAGGTTTGACAATAACAATGTGTTCGAGTTGATTGTCATGTGTTTTGCTCAGCTGATTTTTTCTTTATTTTATCCGCTAAAATCAAAAAATTCCGCCTTGCCGGGTAAAATTATGGATAATTTAGCTTAAATTAAAGTCGTCAAAAGAGATGTCAAAATATAATTGTTGAGTTATAAAAACGGAGAAATAATAGAAGCGGCATAAAAAAAGGGCTACACTAGAGCGAACAGTCGCTTGTTGTGTAACCCGAGGTTTGGCACCAATGAAATGGTAGCAAAAAATCTATAAAGGAGAGTTGAATATGCAAAAAAGAGTTTTGGTTCCCTTTGCGGACGGCTTTGAAGAGATAGAGGCGGTGGCTCTTGTCGATACGATGAGACGGGGTGGTATAGAGGTCGTAATGGCGGGCGTGGATGGTGAGACGATAAAGGGCGCACACGGCATATCCATTGTCGCCGACTGTACTATCGATTCTGTCAAAGCTGCTGATTTTGACATGATAGCTCTCCCAGGGGGGTATAAAAATACGATGACACTAGCCGAGAATACCATCGTACAGGCTCTCATCAAAGAGTTTGACGCCAAAGGCAAGTTTGTAAGCGCCATATGTGCGGCCCCAATAGCTCTTGATAGGGCAGGGGTATTAAAAGACGAATACACTTGCTATCCTGGTGTGCCAGATGCTATCAAAAGCTCAAAATTTATCGAAAAAACAGTCGTTGAGAGTGGTAATGTACTAACATCCAGAGGCCCCGGTACTGCTATATGCTTTGGACTTTATATTGTTGAGAAACTAATTGGCAAAGAGAGCGCCGAAGCGGTCAAAAGTGATATGTTGGCAAGTTACTGCTAATTGCAAGGAGGTGGCAATTTAATCTTTGCCGCCTCTTTTTTCATACCATTTGACTAGTAAGGTAGAGATGCCAAAAATTGTCATTGTGGAGAGTATGCAAAGCGGCATTTGCGCTTCAAATCCACCATCCTTTGTAGCTATTATTGCTATAGCCGCCACCCAGATGACAAAAGTGGCTATGTAGACGATTTTTAAAAACACTACTTCTCCTTATATCGTGTGGTTGCCGTTACCGTGATAAAAAATTGGCTGCCGCTTGTCAAATCTTTTTTTAATATTAGCGGTCATGCAAAGCAAGGCTTTTTCCTCTATAAAGCCATAGCGACAGTAGAGCTATGATTGAGATAGCTATCATCACAAAAGCGGGCGAAATATGTGAGCCACTTACCCTTACTATCCATCCAAGAACGAGAGGAGTTAGCCCGCCAACTACTCCAGCCGCTACGCCAAAAACTAGAGCGGAGCCGCTAGCTCTTAGGTGTCTTGGAAGAGAGAGTGGGACAGTGGCATATATCGGCGCTTGCATGGCAGCAAGAATTAAGCCAGATAAAAGCGCCCCTAACCAGATAAAGCCATGTGTCATAAGCCACAAAGCGGGATAAGAGAGTAGGGCGGAGGCAATAATGGAAGCCTTTAACACAAGCCAGCCGCCCTTTTTGTCCGATAGATATGCTACGGCAAATACGCCGGCCAAAACTAAAAATATTACAACCGTTGAAACAGTGGAAGCCTCTTTGGCGCTAATTTTTGCCGCACCTTGTAACCAACTCGGCAGATAGATAAAAACAAAATAATATTGCACCCAAATCGCCGAAGCCACTGTAAGTAATAGTGCAAAAAGCGCCTTGTGGTGGCGAGCTAACTCTATTATCGGCAGAGTGGATTTCTCTTTTGGACTAAAGTCATCTTCAAGAGTGCGTCTTAGCCAGATACCAAAAAGCAGCAGTGGAAGGCTCAAAAGAAATGGCGCCCTCCACCCCCATTCATTCATACTCTCTTTATCAAGCCACCAAAGCATTGCGGCGCATACACCACTTCCAAGTGTCATTCCAGCTTTTGCTCCAGCCGATACAAAAGCTCCAAAAAAGTTTTTTTTGCCCTCCGGAGCTTGTTCGACCAAATATACGATAGAGCTTGCATATTCACCCCCAACCGACAACCCTTGAATTAATCGCATCAAAACCAGTAGTATCGGAGCCGCTATCCCTATCTGGGCGTATGTTGGCAGCAATCCTATAACAAAAGTTGGAAGGGTCATAAGAGCAAGAGAGGCCAAAAGAGCCTTTTTGCGACTTGATTTGTCACCTATATGCCCAAATATCGCTCCACCAACTGGGCGCATCACCATTCCAGCCGCAAACGCTCCAAATGCCCATAGTATAGAGAGCCCCTCTTCATAGCTTGGAAAAAAGTTTGCCCCTATAGACTGGGCCAAAAAACCGATAAGTGCAAAATCGTAATACTCTATCATGTTACCTATAATTCCTGCGGCTATCGTTTTTGATTTTGTCAACTTGGCTGTCCTTTGTTGGTTTTTGATTGATTTTACTAACAGTTCGGTAAAATCGTATTAAAAGTCTGCAGAAAAGGCAAGTTTGTATGATAAATAGTGAATTTTTACTCGAAATAGGAACCGAAGAACTTCCAGCTATCCCATTTTTAAAAGAGATGCCAAACATCCTTCCAAAGTGGCATCAAATATTACAAAAGAATGGTTTTGACTCAAAGTGTGAACTGTTTTTTACTCCAAGACGAATTACGCTTTATTCAAAAAATTTTAACCCAAAAGCAAACGATGAAGAGTTAGAGATTTGGGGTCCGCCCGTAGCGGTTGCTATAAAAGATGGGGCGCCAACGAAAGCGTATGAGAGTTTTCTTGAGCGAAATGGGCTTACACAAAATGAAGTGCAAACGGCCAAAAAAGATGGCAAAGAGTGTTTGTACGCCAAAAAAACGATAATTGGCAAAACGATAGATGAAAAGCTTGGCGAGATGGTAAATGAGTGGCTTGGTAGCCTTCATTTTGGTAAATCGATGAGATGGGGCGCTTTGGAGCAAAGTTTTATTCGCCCTATCAGATGGATCGTAGCCCTTTATGGCTCAAAAAAAATATCAATTGAGGCTTTTGGCGTACACTCTGATAATAAAACTTACGGGCATAGACAAAGCTCTTTTGAATCTATTTGGATATTAAATCCATCTGATTATTTTAAAAAATTAGCAGAAGCTGGGGTTATGCTTTTACCAAGCGAGCGAAAGGCAAAGATACTTGATGAAATTAAAGCGATAGAGGCAAAGCGCGGAGTAGAGGTTGAACTGGATGAGGATTTGCTAGCCGAAGTTGTCGCTATCACTGAGTATCCGACGGCGCTTTTGGGTAGTTTTGACAAGGCATTTCTCAAAGTACCTAGCGAAGTTATTATCACATCTATGAAAGAAAATCAAAGATATTTTCCAGTGTTTGAAGGGGGTGGGCTTTCAAATCACTTTATTGTAGTTTCAAACGCTTTTATCGACGACTTTTCAAAAGTAATAGCGGGTAATGAGAGGGTTTTAAAAGCTAGACTTTCCGATGCATTGTTTTTTTATGAAAATGACCTTGCTAAAGGGCTTTCAAATGATGGCCTTGAGAATATAGTATTTGTCGAGGGGCTTGGAAGTTTGGCTGATAAAGTGGCTAGAGAGACAAAAATTGCCGAATATTTAGCAGATAAACTAAACATTGATCCAAAAGAGAAAAATGTACTCCTTGAAGCGGCAAGACTTGGCAAGGCCGACCTTATGACCGAAGTTGTGTATGAGTTTGGCGAACTGCAGGGGGTTATGGGGTATTATTATGCCAAAGCCATGGGACTTGATGAAGGGGTAGCAATTGCGATAAAAGAGCAGTATATGCCAAAAGGAGAGGATGGCGAACTTCCAAAAACGCTTGCGGGAAGCCTTCTCTCTATTGCAACAAAGCTTGACTTGCTTCTTGGGCTTTTTAGTATTAATCTTATCCCATCAGGCTCCAAAGACCCGTATGCGCTTCGCCGTGCGGCAATTGGAATTATCAAAAACCTGCTTCATTTTTCCATAAATATAGACCTTAAAGTGGTAATAAAGGAGTTGTCGGCAAACTACAAATCATTTGATACCGAAAAGCTTGAGAGCTTCATATTTGACAGACTCTACCAACTCTTTTCTGATATAAATCCAAGCGTTATTACGGCGGTGCTTACGAGCGGCGATAGAGATGTGGTGTCAATTGCCGAAAAGATAGAGGCACTAAATCTATTTGTCAAAAAACCGGAGTTTAAAGAGCAATTTACGACCTTTAAGCGTGTTGCGAATATCTCAAAAGATGTTGATCTTAGTGGTGAGATGCCAGTTAATACTGAATTGTTTGAATCTGATGCGGAGGCCTTGCTTTGGGGGGCATATACGCATCACGACTACGAAAACGCCTCTTATCATGAGATACTAAATGCGCTCTTTTCTCTCAAAGGGGCGCTTGATGCATTCTTTGATAACTGCTTGGTAAACGCTGAAGATGAAGCGGTGCGGACAAATAGAAAAAATCTAATAGCTAGGATTTATAAACAGTTTTTAACAGTTGCGGATATTAAGGAAATAGGGGTTTGATAGACCACCTCATCATTGGCGGCGGCATAGCCGGAGCTAGCGTCGCTTATTTTTTGAAGCAAGAGGGGGCAAAAGTCGCTGTCGCTGATGAGAGTGGCTTTAAAAACCAAGCCTCTTTGGCTGCTGGAGCATTTATCAATCCAGTAATGGGTAAACCCTCAAAATTTAAAGATTTTGCCGATGAAGCTTTTCGCTTTTCGGTTGCTTTTTACGCCCAAAATTTCCCCGAACTTTTCAACCGTTCAGGCTCTCTTATCTATCCAAAAAATGAAAAAACAAAAGAAGAATTCGCCTCTCTTGGTGCATATATTCCTAGCCCATATGAGCTTAGGGACACTCCGCCGCTTGGCGCTTTTTTTATTAAAGATTCAGGTATTATCAGTCCAAAAGCGCTTATAGACTCGATGCTTGACGGTGTGGATAGATATGAGATTCATATCGATGCGCTCAAAAAAGATGGCGATATTTGGATGGCGGGCGAGCTAAAAGCCAAAAATATTATCTTAGCACAAGGCGCGTGTCGACTTTTGGCGGATGAGGAGTATCTGCGCACTCAACTATACGGTCTTTGGGGGCAAAAGTGCAAGATAAAGACAAATACAATTTTACCTTTTAATATCTCCTCAAAAGTGCATATAGCCAAGATAGACGGCGGCTTAGCGATAGGAGCGACGCACATTAGGAGCGATGAGCCAATACCGATAAATAGACCTGATACGCTGAGGTTGATAGAAGAGGCGAGGGAAGTTGTAGAAATTGCAGATTTTGAGGTCATAGAGGAGGTCGGCGGTATGCGCTGTGCATCTATAGACCATTTCCCACTTGCCGGAGCCGTGTATGACTCCAAAAAGACTATTGAGAGGTTTCCATCCCTACTGCACGGGGCACGGCTAAGCAGTGAGGCGCCAAGCGTTTACGATGGGCTTTATATACATACAGGTCATGGGAGTAGGGCATTTATATTAGCCCCATATACTGCAAACCTACTAGCAAGACACATTACGGCAAGCGGACAAATTCAAAAAGAGATAGACCCAGCAAGACTACTTTTTAGGTACTTTAAAAAGCGAAAGCCTTAATTTGCCGACAAAACTACTGACGAATATCGATTTGCTTCGTTTGAATTTACAATGGCTTTGCCTATTTTTTTGATTTTATTGGCATACGCAAGGCTGATTTTATTGGTAAATGAGTGTTCCAAAAATGAGCTTGCGGGAATAATGCCTTCATTCATAGCTTTTGCCGCTATTGCAACACTAAGAAGCATAGAAGCGTCAAAAGTATGCCCAGTAAGCCCTTTTGAGCTTGAAACTAGAGGTTTTTGACCAAATATTTGAGATAAGGCCTCCGCCTCCGCCGCATCTTCACTCAAAACTCCACTAGCCGCCGCTTCTATATACTCTATCTCCTCCGCTTTTAATTGCGAGTTAGCCAAAGCGTCGCCGATAGATAAGAAAGCGTCCTTGCCTTCCCCTATTCCAAGAAGCTCTAAATCCCCATTTTGTGTAGATAGCAGTATTGCCGCAGTTGCTTCCGCTGCGTTTAATCCAGCGCTCTCAATATCAAACGGTTTTGCTACCGAGTGTGAATATCTCCCATTTTGATTTATTTTTGTTATTTCTTCTTTGTTAAGTCTGTATGACGCCACCACTAGAGCCTCTTTTGTTGTTTGGCTTTGCAATGCTTCAACTGCTGATTTTAGAGTCGCAAAAGTCGGTGTATTGGCGCCCCCTATGGCGACGCAAAACTCTTGGGCTTTATCAAATTCATTAATTCTGCCCGTACAAAGGGGTTTTCCACTTGTACAAAATTCGTTATCCTCTGTTATGAAGCATCTTTTGTTAAGCAGATTTTCAAATATCTCGTCTATACCGTATCCAGCAATACTTACCGCTTCGTAAGCCTTTATAAAAACTCTATGTTGCATTCTTTTCCTATGTTAATAACTGACCTTACGCACAAATATGAGCAAAACAAGCGATGTGCAATTTAAAGTGCGACTCCAAAAAAAGCCCAACAAGCTCATCTGCAGTTTTACTTTTTATCCATGAGTTGATTATAACATCTAAGACTTATTTTATCGTATTTTAAATGATCTAGCATTTAATAAATTAAAAAACACTTTAAAAACGCATTTTTTTATGCTATAATTCGCACATAGTTTTTAACTATTTTTAAGCTTAGTAGCTGACCTTACGCACCAAAAGTGCGTAAGAACCTCTATCTCTCCTGCGTCAGCAGGTAGCTTTAGGGGGTTGTAGGGACATTAGTCCTAAGCCACTAATACGGGCTTCGCTCGTATTTGTGCGTAACATCAGTTAGTAGTATTTAAAGTCACAAAAAAGTTAAAAAACCAAATCTTTCAAAGGTGGAAAGAGATGACAAATAGCGGCATAAAAAATAGCCTCAAAAATATGCTTTTTCAAAGATACCAAAAGCTTCTTCTATCGTTTGAGGAAGTACAAAACGAAGTGCTTGACAACCCAAGGCTAGTAGCCTCCAACTCTGTTGTGCCTAACACTTGGCTAATTGACGATGTCGTATCGTATTTATGTGTACCGTATGAGACAAGTCACAACAAAAACACAACCCAAAAAGAAAAAAAACAAATGGTTATAAATGAGGTTAATAAAGCGCTTCAAAAATATTGGAATAAAGTATATCACTCCACGCAAGCGGCCGCCAACTAACGGTGCCGTTTTTTATCGTAATATATAATCCCTCACAAAAATCATACAACTTTTTTAAAAATCTTAATTCCATAAAATCATTGGCAAAATAACAACAGAGAGAGACTGGGCTGTTTGACGCAAGCGAAGCGTTATGAGAGTATTAGACAAAATACACACACATCTTACGAGAATGTAACAAAATAAAGGTACCAGGTACCTTTTGTAAACTTTTTATCTCTTTTTTGCTAGTATAAGATAAAGGGTGTCAGGCGCCATTTTTCTTCTACACATTTTTCTTTTTTTGAGTTATAATTTTGGCAGTTTTAAAAAGGAGCTACAATGGAACTTATAGAGCAGCTCAAAAGCTTTTTGCTTCCAGAGTTAGAGAGTATCAGGATGGAAAATAGAGGTATTCACGATAGATTAAACTCTATGGAAAAAAGATTAGACTCTATCGATGCACACCTGATAGAGCAAAGCAGGCGCATTGATGATACAAATAACAAGATAGACAAAGTACGAGATGAGTTGACCAAACAAATTAACGATGTCCGTGCCGAACTGACACATCGTATCGATGAGACAAATAAGCGTATCGATGAGACAAATAAGCGTATCGATGAGACAAATAAGCGTATCGATGATACAAATAAGCGTATCGATGATACAAATAACAAAATAGACAAAGTACGAGATGAGTTGACCAAACAGATAAATGAAGTCCGTATAGATCTAACACATCGTATGGACGGTAACAATCAACGATTAGATGATATCAACAAACGCATCGATGATTTGACAGCAAAAGTAGTCTACGAAAAAGATGTATCAGAGTTAAAAAGCCAAGTGTTTTTGCTTCAAGAAAGATATATAGAGCTAAAAGCTAAAGTAGTTGCATAGCAAACAGACTCAGCCAAAACCAAAGTTCATTTCCCCGCATAGCTTCCATACCCCCTCCTGCCCCATCTGCAGGAGTTTTTTAGTTATCCGTAAAAGGTGTCAGGCGCTCTTTTGAGGTTATTTGTAAGAATCTGAAAGTGACTCTATTAGTTTGAATTTACTTTTTTGTAATTTATTGTTACCCATTTAAACTCTTTGTTGTTTAGTTTAATTATTGTTTAAATTTTATGAGCTATAATGAAAACGGCAAATGCCAAATTCTATG
>JAVRLX010000063.1:0-8292 GCA_031960985.1 Campylobacterales bacterium
TTGTTTGCATTTTCTATAATCTGGCAATTCCCTAAATTTATCTAATAATTGTGTCATTTTACCCTCGTTTCGTTTTTTATGAAACTTAAGCAAATGGTATTCCTAACTTAGTTTTGAGTTGCCGTGCTATTTTGACGCAATTCCACTAAAATGATAAAATTCTGCTCGAATTACAAAAAAGGAGTTTATGTATTATGAAAAAGACTGTCTATTAATTGCTTATTGCAGGAGCTTGTGTTAGTAGCGCAAATGCTACCGAAATTGTTACAAAAATCACAAGCGTAAATTTTGATTATAAAGAAACAGGAGATAGTGGACAAACTCTAGATACCGAAAAAGCCTCACTTGGAAAAATTAACGGTATAGAGCTTGGCATTAGAAGCAGTGATTATATATCACCAAAATCAGATTTTGTTCAATCGTTCACTTTATCATACAATAGTGGCAATACTGATTATAAGGGTGCTTATCAAGGTGGTAATTATGGCGATTTAACAACAACTACGAAAAATAAACTTGCTAAGTTTAGCTATAAAGCTGGATTGAAATTAAAAGTAGCAGATTCTCTCGCTGTTGGCGCAAATATAGGCGTAGGAGGAAGAAGCTGGCGAAGAGAGCTTAATGACGGCAACGCAGAAACATATTATTGGTCAAATTGGATTTTAGGCGCTAGAGCCGATTGGGAAGCTATGCCTAAACTCACATTATCGACAACAGCAGATTGGCAAAAAGCGGCAAATCCAAAAATGCATTCTAGCAGTGAAGGGCAGACTTTTGATTTGGGAGATACAAACGGGTATAAAGTAGGAATTAGTGCTAATTATAAGCTAACAAATAATCTCTCATTGGAGGGCGATGTTGTGTATGATTATTGGAAAATCAACAAATCAAATGTCGTAGATATAGGCGGTGGCTATGTCGCTTGGGAGCCTGACAGTAAAACAAAAAATACTTATGCTAAATTAGGTTTAGTATATAAGTTTTAGGCTATCGAAAACAATAACACAACGGCCACTCGGCCGTTTGTAGTCTCTACTTCCTTATTCCTTGTTGACCTTTTATAGATTGCAATTCCTCTTTGTGTTTTGCTCTACAAGCTTGCATATCTTGATGATTTTGTGCATTGGTTATGCAATTTTTTAGTTCTTCCAAGAATTGTTCTCTTTGCTGAATATGTGATAATATTTTTTGTTTCATCTCCTGAAAATGTTCTTGCCTAAACTGCTCTCTGTTTTGTTGTGGCGTATTTTGTGGATTTGCCTGTGTATCTGCCATAGAGGCACTAACCAAAGTAGCTACTGATAATACTGTAAACGCTAACATTTTCATATCTATTTCTCCTCGTATAATAAATTTATCAGTCATTATATCCAAAAGAGTAATGATTTGATATTTTTTTAGTTTTTGATAAAGCTTATAATATTCTCCCAAAAAATACCAAGTTCATATCATATAGCAAACCTTTTTTACTTATACCCCATGTGCTTTTACCGCCCGTGTCTTTGTTTCATGTTGGATTATCAACTTATTGATATAGTGCTTTTACTTACCAACTTCGTAAGAGCCGCACGCACCAAGACAACAATTAAAAAGCTTGACAGAAATCCCCCCAGCACATCTGCTGGAAAATGCGCACCCAAGCTAACACGCGAAATACCTACCCAAGCCACAAAGAGTACACCTATCCATCTCTGCCAGCCATAAAGAAGAGGCCAGATACTTGCAACTACTAACATTGCAAAGGAGGAGTGTCCACTTGGAAAACTATGATGATACTCTGCAATACCGACAATATTTACAGCTTCATTAGTCAAAGCAAGCGGCGGTCTTGGAAAATCCAAAAATGGCTTGATAATCTCTAAAAATAGCCCATCAATAGTATAAGAGACACATAAGACTACTATTGGAATTAACCAATAATAGATGTCGCTTTTAAGAAAATTATCTTTTTCTGTTTTTCTTATTTTAAAAAGAACAAAGAGGCTCAACAAAGTGATATAAATATAAAAAAGAGAGTGAGAACCCAACGCCGTGCCTAAAAGCATCACTTTATCTATAAACTCCGATCTGATATTATTTATACAATGAAATAACCAGACATTGAGTCCAAACCAGTCGTAAGACACCTCTTTCATACTAAAACCAAAACCCATATCACAATACCGCCAAGCGCCGCAACTGAAGCCATGGCAAACAACCATTTTTTACGTGTAAGCGCTGTAATAGATGCAAGTGAAATTGCAATCTGTATGAGTGTCATAGCTTGTGCTAGTTTATGGTGAGGAACCATACGTGCGTCACTTTCTTTATTTGCTTCTTCAGATTTCTTTTCAAGAGCTTCCGCTTTTTTCTTGATCTCTGCCTTCTCAGCTTCATATTCTTTTATTTTATTTTTATAATAATCTTGTTTTTCTTTTGGAGCTATATCAGAAGCTAATTCCATTAAGTGCATTTTGTTACTTTTTGCCTGATAAAAATTCCATTGGTCAGAAGCTTGAGTTTTATAAAGAACAGCCTCATTTTTATATAACATCGATTCATTCTGAGCATCTCCACTCTGATAACCTACTATAGCACCAATTGAAGCGAGAATTGCTGTGAATATAGCAACATACTGCCCTAATTTACTCTCTTTTGCTACATGTTCTACAGCGTGTTCGTGCGCCCCGTGTACGTGAAATGCGTGTCCCGACATCTTTAGAGTCCCCTTTTTTTGTAATCAATTTTGTATGTAAGTATATTATGTGAAGTGCAAACAAAAGTATGGGTGTTACACTTACGGCTTGAATTGGCGCAAAATTGTAGCAACAGTAAACTAACGATACCCAAATTTACATACTTTTTAAGTGCAAAATGACGGTTGAAAAATTGCAAAAATCTCTCTTATTAGAGAGCGAGAGGCACTTTCTAAAGAGATAGCTAAGCTATTGCAACTTTTCTTGTTTGGATTTGTAGGTGCAAAAAAGTTGTATACTTTCAAAAAAATCTTTTTTGGAGGGGGTTATGAAAAAAATTCTATTTTTAGCAACTGCTGGTGTTGTTGTTTCAAGTTTTGCGGCGACAGATTCACATTTTAATATAGATAAAGCAAAAGCACGGGCTAATATGGTGTTGGATAAAGAAATAAAAATACTTCAAGACACTAAAACATGTATAAATGCGGCGCAAAATGCGGAAGAGATGAAAGCGTGTAGAGCTAAAGCAAAAATAGATATAAAAGCGGCGACTGCCAAAAATATAAACTAAGGAACCAAAATGACTTACGAAGAAAAACTTATGCTAAATGATTTTCTTGGAAAACTTGTTAGCGTTAATAATATTTCAAAAGATCCTGAAGCAGATATGCTAATCAAAAAGGCTTTTAATATGCAACCAGATGCCGGGTATATACTAGTTCAAAATATGCTCTTAATGCAAGTAGCAGTAACCGAACTCAAAAAAAGAGTTGAGGAGTTGGAGAGATTACAACAGAATAATCAAAACCAACAACCTCAAAGTTCTTTTTTGGGCGCCAATTCTCAAAATACGGTACAGTCTTATTTTGGTGGACAAAAGCTTCAAGCACAAAATCAGCAACAGTATCAACAAAATCCAAACGAACAATATACACAAAGACAAAGTTCCGGTGTGGGTGACTTTTTTCGTTCTGTTGGCACAACGGCGGCAGGAGTAGCTGGAGGAATGCTTTTATTTGAAGGTATAAACACTCTTTTTTCGCCACATTCAGGCGGTGGGTTTCTTGGCTCTTCAGCAGCGTCTATACCGCAAAATGAAACTATTATAAACAATTACTATGGGGATTCTGTACAACCTGCAAACCAAAACGATTTATCTGATTTCTTAGACGATAGTAGTATAGATTCCACATTCGACGGCGAGGATTTTTTAGGAGGAGATGACTCTTTTTAGCCTTAATATTATTCTTCTATCGCCTATTTCATACATTTTAGACACGTGCTTTGTTACAATACTGACCTTACGCACTAAAAGTGCGTAAGAACCTCTATCTCTCCTGCGTCAGCAGGTAGCATAAGGAGGGTTGTAGGGACATTAGTCCTAAGCCACTAATACGGGCTTTCAAGGAAACATCGGCAAAGCCTAGCACTTCGCTTGTTTTGCTCGTATTTGTGCGTAACATCAGTTACAATATTTTAAAGTCTCTTATAAATTGACCTACGCATTTTGTACGTAGGTCAGTTATTAAGCATACTTAGGTAGGCTATCACCTGTTTTTGCATCTGTTGTAGGAACGGCTGATTGCATTGATGTATCCATATGATGGTCATGTTTGTGATGTTTGTGATGTGTACCTTGCGCCTTCATATCTGTTTGAAGTTTTGCAAACGCGCTTTGCGCATCCTGAATATTGTCAGAACTAAAAGCTGACTGAAGAGCTTTCATGTCTGCTTGTATCACATCAGAGCCGCTTTTATTTCTGTCTTGCTTGGATTGTTGCAGTTCTTGAAGCTTGTTAAAAGCATCTTGAGCCGCACTCATATCACCTGCTTGCAATGCCGTTTGAATATCTTGCATATATTTTTTAAACTGATCTTTGGTTGGATCAGACTGATAGGCAGTTTGGTATACTGAACTTGAAGAGCCGATAGAGATACTCATTGTAAATCCTTGTTGTGTATTTGAATTATATTTTACACACTAAAGAGCTATAAAATACGACAAGTCTTAATATAGCAAAATAGTTCAAATAAACAAAAGCAAATAATATTCCCAAATCCTTCTATACCTAAAAATACTCTTCCAAACGATAAAAATCATCTATTAAGAGTTTGCTGCTCCTAAAGTGAGTTTTTTTGGTTGATTCAAGTTTGAAGTTTAATAGTGTTTGCGTCATAATCTTCCCTGTGTGGGAAAAAGTTACACCCGTTGGGTGAAGTCTTCAAGTGTGACTTTTTCCTCTTTAAATGCCTAATTATAAAGAGTGGGGCTTGTTGTTTAATTTAGCATGGAATGATTGGGGATATCAAATTGTTTTAGGCCAATTAATATTTTCTTGATATTTGTTGCTAAAATGCAACCTTTCACATATAAAATCTTGAATAAAAATTAAAACAAAGCGACGATAATTTCTGCATACCCAAACTGAGCACAAAAGGAGGAAGCTATGGACGACGGATCGAGTTGTTACGCACCAAATATGCTTGACTCCTTTTGGGCGGTGGGTTAAACTCCTTAATATTAACAGTTTAATTCCGGGTGTCAAGAAGCTCAGGAATTAAACTATTTACTCCCCAAAACCGCAAACCGTCCATATAATTTATACTTGGAGACGATAGCTATGAAACTTTTTGAACTTTTGCAAGATACTTTTTTTCTGAATTTTTTGCCTAGAAACTTTAGGACAATAACCGATGCCAAGCCAAACAACGTCAACAAAATGTTGGAGGAATTCTCTCAACTGAGCGGAGATTTGGCGCTGACCAAATTAAACTCTAATGAAAGCGGAATAAGTAAAACTGACGCACAAAAAAGGCTCATAAAATACGGACATAATGTCATTGCGCAAGAAAAGAAGGTAAATCCTGTCGTACTTTTTTTAATGCATCTCAAAAATCCATTGACGATTATGCTAATAGTTTTGGCTTCCATTTCGCTGTATCTGAATGACATCAGCGCTGCATTGGTTATAGGCGGTATGACTATGATAAGCGTAATTTTGTCGTTTACGCAGGAGCTTCGTTCCAGCAAGGCGGCTGAAAAGCTAAGCAAGATGGTTTCGTCCACCGCAAGTGTTAGGCGATTGGATAGAGACTACATACCGCAAAAGGATTTAGCGCCGTTTGGCATTAAGATTCATAAGCCGCAAGCACAAACTGTGGAGGTGCCAATTAGAGAGATAGTACCTGGGGACATCGTACACCTAAGCGCTGGCGACTTGGTTCCTGCAGATATTAGGCTACTATCGGCAAAAGATTTGTTTGTAAATCAGGCCGTACTTACAGGGGAGGCGATGCCGGTAGAAAAATTTGCTTCAAATGAATTTTCTGCATCTGGTGGAACATTTGATCTGCCTAATATTTGTTTTATGGGGAGCAATATTGAGAGTGGTACGGCAGTTGGAGTAGTAGTTCTTACCGGTAAAAATACTTATCTTGGCTCTATTGCCGATACGCTTCAAAGCGCACCTGTACCAACTAGTTTTGATATAGGAGTCAAAAAATTTACATGGCTTATGCTCAGCTTTATGCTAGTTATGGTGCCGTTTGTAATGCTCATAAATGGCTTTTTAAAGCACAACTGGATGGAGGCGTTTTTGTTTGGGCTTTCGGTAGCAGTCGGTTTGGCGCCAGAGATGCTGCCTATGATTGTTACCGTGAATCTTGCTAAAGGGACCATAGCGCTCTCTCGCCAGAAAGTCATTGTAAAACGACTCAATTCAATCCAGAATTTTGGAGCTATGGATGTGCTTTGCACAGATAAAACTGGAACTTTGACGCAAGATAAGATTATCTTGAAGCGGCATATGGATGTAAGTGGCGAAGAGAGCGAACATGTTTTGCAACTTGCATATCTAAACAGCTATTATCAAACTGGGCTAAAAAACCTGTTGGATGTGGCGGTTCTTGAACATGCAGAGCTTAAAGAGCATATGGTAGCGAACAAATATGCTGAAAAAATAGATGAAATCCCGTTTGATTTTATACGAAAACGAATGTCCGTAATAGTAGAACATAAAGACGATGAGAGCCATCTTCTTATAACCAAAGGCGCCGTCGAAGAGACGCTAAAACAATGCATTTTTGCAGAAGTCGGCGACAAGGTGGTGCCGATAGATAATAAAATGCACGCTGAGGTACTGCAAACAGTACATGATTTGAATGAAGAAGGCTTTAGGGTTATAGCCGTCGCATATAAACATTTACCAGACGGACAAGATACATATTTGGTGGCGGACGAGTCGGAACTTACGCTTGCTGGATATATAGCATTTTTGGATCCGCCAAAAGAGACTGCGGTAGAGGCTATAAGTACGTTAAGCGCTCACGGCGTAGAGGTAAAAATCCTAACCGGCGATAACGAGATAGTGACAAAAAAAGTCTGCAAGGATGTTGGACTAAAAATCAAGGGAATCTACAAAGGTTCGCAAATAGATACTATGAGCGATGATGAATTGAAGGTTGTGGTAGAAGAAGCCAACATCTTTGCAAAGCTATCGCCAGACAATAAAGCTCGCATAGTCAAAACACTACGGGCAAACGGACATACAGTAGGCTTTATGGGGGATGGAATTAACGATGCGCCGGCTATGAAAAATGCAGACGTCGGCATTTCTGTAGATAGCGCTGTCGATATAGCAAAAGAGACGGCCGACATCATATTGCTCGAAAAGAGCCTTTTAGTGCTTGAGAATGGCGTTGTTGGCGGAAGAAAGGTATTTGGCAACATCATCAAATATATCAAAATGGGCGCAAGTTCAAATTTTGGAAATATGTTTAGTGTTTTAGGCGCCAGCGCATTTTTACCGTTTTTGCCGATGTTGCCGATTCAGATTTTAACGAATAACTTTTTGTATGATATTTCCCAGTCTAGCACGCCTACCGACAATGTAGACGACGAGTTCATAGCAAAGCCGCAAAAATGGGACATAAGCGAAATTCGCGATTTTATGATAGCTATCGGGCCTCTTAGCTCCATATTCGACTATGCGACATATATTGTGATGTTGTATGTGTTTGGCTGCTGGACAAATCCTGCGATGTTCCAGACCGGCTGGTTTGTCGAATCGCTCATTTCACAGACGCTGATAGTGCACATCATTAGAACGAATAAAATTCCTTTTATTCAAAGCGTTGCTAGTCTGCCGGTTATTTTGCTTACCAGTTTAGTAATGGCATTTGGATTGTGGCTTCCGTTTTCACCGTTCGCAGCTGCGCTCGGGTTTGTAGAGCTTCCGCTCAAATATTTTGTTATTTTAACGGCTATGATGTTTGCGTATGCGGTAATAGTTCAAGTGGTCAAAACCAAATATGTAAATTGGCTTGCTAATAAAAAGCTTTTAAAAGCCTCTATTTAAACTTAGGAGGGCGATTATGGATATAAGGGTAATAAAATTTTTTATACCAGGCCTTCTTGGTGTAATGATTGGTGCGATAGCGCTAGCAGTTATCGTGAATAACTATAAACAGAGTATAAATGTAACCAAAACTGGAGAAGATACGTGTATTATATCGTATAAAGAAGGTGGCAAGGAGGCCATTGAGGTCAAAGATAGGGACATATGTGAGTTCTATTCCAAATGACAATAAAAAACCTGATTACACTCGTAGGTGATTT
>JAVRLX010000064.1:0-8136 GCA_031960985.1 Campylobacterales bacterium
TCTATCATATTGGTATTTGCCGCAGGGGCTAACACTTTTGGAGCAGTACTGGCAAGAAGTGTTTGAAGAAGTAAATTATCAGCTATGGCGTTGGCGAGCTTTGCTATCGTATTTGCGCTTGCGGGGGCTACAACAAAGACCTCCGCCCATTTTGCTAAGGCTATGTGATTATTTTCATTTGCCCAGCTCTCAGCGCCGCTATGAAGGACGATATGTCCACTTAGAGCCTCAAACATTATTGGGCTAATAAATTTTTTTGCCTCCTCACTCATTACAACCCGCACATTAGCCCCCGCTTTAATAAATAATCGCACAAGCTCCAAGGCTTTGTATATGGACACCGAGGCTGTAACCGCTAGACCTATTCGTCTACCATCTAAAAGATTGTTGTAATTCATATTAAAACCCAGTTATTAAAAAATCTAGCGCGGCTAGTATCTCTGCTCTTTTATCTTTTAGCGAACCTATTTTGTTTTTTAATACAAAAATTGGCACGCCGACAATCTGCGCCGTAGACATAACAACTTTTTTATTTTCAACTTCAAATGTCGGGTTTAGGTGTTTTGCGCTTTTCATTTGCAAAACTAGCGGCACGACAACCCTAGTATCAAGAGAGGATAAAATATCCGCCTGTACATCTAACAAGTACGGCACTCGCTCGCTTGTGTCTGGGTTCGTATTTGCATACACATCAAACTGCGCCACTAAAAACTCCTAAAAGAATCGCCAAAAGCGCCATACTTTCTGATTTGCTCGTTGTACTCTTCGATGGCCGCTTTGTTCTCTTTTTGCCACTTAACGGCTTCTTTTTGCCTCAAAATATCGGATACTTTTTCTTCCAATGCCTTTGAAAGATTGATTTTATACTCTTTGGCAAGAGCCAAAATATCACTGTTTATACTCACATTTACCGCTTTTTTTGGGGCTTTTTGCTTATAAAAACTAGCATTCATCTAATACTCCTTATGCGCATCTATTATGCGTATATTATAACCCTATTTCTTCCCAAAAAACCTATCAAAAAACCCTGCGATGTTCTTTTGCGGTGTGCGAGAAAGCGCAAGCGCGCCGCTCTCTACATCTTTTGTGACCGTAGTGCCTGCCGCTATCATAGTGTTATCCTCTAGCGTTACTGGGGCGACTAATTGTGTGTCGGAGCCGATGAATACATTTTTGCCGATTGTGGTCTCATACTTTTTGATTCCATCGTAGTTGCAAGTAATTGTTCCGGCTCCAATATTTGTCCCACTCTGCGCACTGCAATCCCCAAGATAACTTAGATGCCCCGCTTTTACTCCGTCAAGTCTAGCGTTTTTACACTCTACAAAGTTGCCTATGTGTGTATTTTTTAGCACAGTTTTTGGGCGAAGCCTTGCCATTGGGCCGCAATCTGAGTCTATCATTACCGCATCTTCTATCACGCTTCCAGCTTTGACGACGCTTCTTTCAATTCGGCTATTTCCTTTGATAACACAGTGGCTCTCCACCTCGCACTCACCCACAAACTCCACCGCATCGTCTATGTAGATGGTTTGAGGTAGCCTCATTACGACCCCCTCTCTCATCCATCGTTTGCGGATTTTATCTAGCATTATCTCTTCGGCCTCTGCAAGGTCAGCTTTGGAGTTAACCCCCATAAACTCCTCTTTTTTTACACTTATCCACTTAACGCTTTTGCCGCTTTTGACCCCGTATCCTATTGTGTCTGTGAGATAATACTCCTTTTGGGCGTTGCTATCGTCTATCTTGGTAAGTGCCTCTTTTAAAAATGAACTTCTAAAAGCGTATACACCTGCATTTACAAGGGTTATCTTTTTCTCACTTTCATTTGCATCCTTCTCTTCAACTATTCGCACCACTTCGTCGCCGTCAGTTACGACCCTACCATAGCCGCTTGGATTATCTAGATTGATAGCGCACATTACAGCGTCCGCATCATGCTCTAACAGCTTAGCTATTGAATCTGCAGAGATTAGCGGCATATCTCCATTTAAAACTATCACCTTTTCGTATTTTGGAGTTGCCGCCATCACCGCCCCCGCAGTTCCGGGGAAATTGGCATGATCTTGAATACAAAACCTCACATCCAAAAACTCTTTTTGCATAGCCTCTTTTATCATCTCGGCCTCATGGTAGAGCGCCACCTCAACATCGCTACTGAGCTTTTTTGCTTCCCTTAAAACATAATAAAGCATTGGCCTCCCACAAAGCTTATGAAGAACTTTTGGCGTTTTGGACTTCATCCTTGTCCCTTGTCCCGCCGCCATAACTATTACAGAAACATCCATTAATAAACCTCTCGTGCAGTTTTTACAATCGATTTTAGACAATTTTGGATTAATAGCCAAAGCTAAATGGGGTTTTGTGTAAAATCTTTTTTATGAAAAAATTTTTAGGCGCGTTCTTCGTTTTTATACTGTTTGGACTCTATGCGTATGCGGCAAGTGCCAATACGCCACAGATTCCGGTGGTTGATCTAACCATCAATGCACCCCAAAAACCTGAACAACTGGTCAAAAGTCTAAATATTGTTATTATCCTCACGCTTCTAGTCCTAGCGCCATCTTTGGTGCTTGTGATGACAAGCTTTACGAGGCTTATTATTGTATTTTCGTTTTTGAGGCAAGCTATCGGTACTCAGCAGATGCCTCCAACTCAGGTCCTCGTCTCTCTTGCGATGGTGCTTACATTTTTTATTATGGAGCCTGTTGGGAAAAAATCATACGATGAAGGGATTAAACCCTATATGGAGGAGCGCATCGGTTATGAAGAGGCGTTTACAAAATCGATGGCGCCGTTTAAAGATTTTATGATTAGAAACACCCGCGAAAAAGACCTTGCTTTGTTTCTTCGGATACGAAAGATGGAAAATCCAAAAACTATCGAAGATGTGCCCCTAACCGTAGTAATTCCCGCTTTTATGATAAGCGAGATGAAAACGGCGTTTGAGATAGGGTTTTTGCTCTTTCTACCGTTTCTTGTTATCGATATGGTTGTAAGCTCAGTGCTAATGAGTATGGGTATGATGATGCTCCCACCCGTTATGATATCGCTCCCCTTAAAATTACTGCTGTTTGTTATGGTAGATGGGTGGAATCTGATTGTTGAAAATCTTGTGGCGAGTTTTAAATAGATGAATTGTGTCCATTTTGGAGTTTGTAACGCTTGTGTCAATTATGAAGGTGGCTATCAGGCGCAACTAAAGCGTAAATTAGAGACTTTAAAAAATGAGTTCGATGGGCTTTGGGGCGGCGAGTTTGAGGTTTTTGAGAGTCCTGAGGCAAATTTTCGCGATAGGGTTGAGTTTAGAGTTTATAAGGAGGGGGAGGGTGAGCTTTATTTTGCCCTAACAAACCGTGAGAAGCGATTTTTTGAGGTTAGAGAGTGCGAAATACTATCCGCTCCGCTAAATACCCTTATAAAAACGCTTCCGGGGGCTTTAAATAGTGATAAAATACTAAAAGATAAGCTCTTTTCGGCGGAGCTTCTGGGTAACGGCGACAACGAATGTGTATTAAATCTTGTCTATCATAGACGCTTAGATAAAGCCTGGATGGAGTCTGCAAAGGCTCTGGCGGCAAAATATGGCGTATTCGTCACGGGGCGCTCAAAAGGGGAGATCCATACGGTAGGTCAGGATTTTGTGATAAGGAGTTTTGAGGTAGGCGGCGAGAAGCTTACTTATATCATCAAACAAAACTGCTTTAGCCAGCCAAATGGCGCGGTAAATGAAAAGATGTTAAATTGGGCGGTAAAAAACGCAAGCGGAGAGGGAGATCTTATCGAGCTATATTGCGGAAGCGGCAACTTTACGATGGCTTTTGCCAAAAAGTACCGCAAAGTATTTGCCACTGAGGTCGTCAAAGAGGCGATAGATGCGGCAAAAAGAAATAAAGAGTTAAACAACCTAGACAACCTATATCTAGGGCGAATATCGGCAGAGGAAGCGACCGAAGCGCTAACGGGGGTCAGAGAGTTTACGAGGCTAAAGGGCATAAACCTCAAAGAGTTTGATTTTCACACTATTTTTGTAGACCCACCACGAAGCGGCCTTGGGCAGGCTGGTAGAGAGTTTGCGGCAAATTACGATGAAATTATTTATATTTCATGTAACCCTAAGACGCTAAAAAATGACCTTGAGTATTTAGTGCAAACACACGATATCAAAGCTTTTGCGGTCTTTGATCAATTTGCATACACCAATCACTTAGAGTGTGGGGTAAAATTAACTAAAAGGAGGAGATGATGGAGTGCAAAATTCAATTTCCAATGTCAGAAGATGAAAAAGCAGTAGTTAAACAAATATTAAAAGAGGCAAAAACTATAGCGATAGTTGGACTATCCCCAAATGAAGAGAAAGATAGCAATAAGGTTGCTAGATACCTTATGTCGGTTGGTTACGAAATAATCCCTATCTATCCAACCGAAGAGGCGATACTGGGTCAAAAGGTATATAGAAGCCTATCTGAAATAGATAGACCTGTGGATGTGGTAGATATTTTTAGAAAACCAGACGCCCTTATGTCTATAGCAAAAGAGGCGTTGCAACTAGAGCCAAAACCAAAACTCATCTGGGGGCAGATAGGGTGCTACGACGATGAGGCCGAAAAGATGGTAAGAGAGGCGGGAGTAGCAATAGTAACGCACAGATGCCTAATGGTAGAGCATAGAAAATTATTTGGATAAGAGATGATAACACTGCAAGATGTACAAAAAGCCGCCGAGAATATAAAAGCGGTAATTGCCAAAGTCCCATTTGTCCGCTCAGAGTACCTAAGCGAGGGTAAAAACTGCGAAATATGGCTAAAAAAATGTAACCTTCAAAACACAGGGGCGTTTAAGATAAGGGGGGCGTTTAACCGTATCTGCTCTTTAAGCGAGAGTGAAAAAAAAGCTGGAGTCATAGCGGCAAGCGCGGGTAATCATGCACAGGGGGTCGCCTTTAGCGCAAAACATTTTGGCATCAAAGCGGTAATCGTAATGCCAGAGGCAACCCCTCTACTAAAGGTTAATGGAGTTAAAAGTTATGGCGCAGAAGTGGTGTTACATGGAAGCAACTACGATGAAGCGTACGCTAAGGCAAAAGAGCTAGCAAAGAGCACCGGCATGACCTTTGTCCACCCTTTTGAGGACGACGAAGTAATAGCAGGGCAGGGAACTATCGCTCTTGAGATACTAGCCAAAAATCCAGATATTGATACGATAGTGGTACCCGTAGGCGGCGGCGGACTAATTAGCGGTATAGCCGTAGCCGCAAAAGCCTTAAAACCTAGTATCCGAATAATCGGCGTAACCGCCAAAGGGGCTCCTGCGATGTATCAATCGTTTATTGCACGAACTCCAATAGATTCTACAAGTGTTAGAACAATTGCCGATGGGATTGCTGTCAGAGACACCTCGCCGAAGATGCTATCTATCTTGGAGCAGTATGTGGATGAGATGATACAGGTAGATGATGAGGAGTGCGCTAGCGCCATACTGTTTTTGATGGAAAAGCACAAGATAGTCGTAGAGGGGGCTGGAGCTGTCGGGGTAGCCGCCCTAATGCATGATAAGATAACCACAAAAGATGGCGAGAAAATAGCAGTGGCGCTAAGTGGCGGCAACATAGATGTTAACATGCTATCGCTTATCATCGAAAAAGGTCTTGAAAAATCGCATAGAAAGCTAAAACTAATTATTACGCTAATAGACAAGCCAGGAAGCCTTATGGAGCTAACGGGGATATTTAGAGATACGGCGGCAAATATCGTATCTATCGACTATGACCGCACGGCGTCAAATCTAGCATATGGGGATGCCAATATCATCATTACACTAGAGTCAAAAGGCAAAGAGCACCAAGAGATAATAAAAGAGGCGCTAAAAGCCAAGAAATTTAAGTTTTCGGTAGTGGAGTAGCTTTATGAAAAAATACTTTTTGGCTGGATTTGGGGTTATTGTTGTCGCTATTGCACTCATTTTTAGTTTTAACTCTCAGGCAAAAAGCAAAAATGAAAGCAATATTACAAGTTTTACGGTTGCTAGCTATAATGTGGAAAATCTATTTGACATGATCCCAAACGGTACGGAGTATCCAGAGTATGTTCCAAACTTCAAGGGGTGGGATGAGAGAGCGCATAAAACAAAGCTTGAAAACATCGCAAAAGTCATTAAGGATATAAACGCAGAGGTTGTAGCTCTTCAAGAGATTGAGAATGAAAATGCGCTAAAAGAGCTTTTGGCTGAGCTTAAAAAAGAGGGTGTGGAGTATCCGTACTATGCGATTACAAAAAATGAAAAGACTGCCGTTCAAAATGCGCTAATCTCAAGGTTTGAGATACTTTCATACAAAGAGCTTATGGTCGATCGTCAGTATAGAGATAGACCTATCCTAAAAGCGACGCTGGCGGTTGGCAAAAATGAGCTTATTGTTTATGTAAATCACTGGAAGGCAAAGACGGGTCCGGAGAGCAAAAGAGTAGAGTACGCAAATACGCTTGTAGCGGATATAAAAAAACTACCAAACGGCGCTGATTTTGTTGTGTTGGGGGATTTTAATTCCAATTACAACGAGATGGAAACTTTGCCAAATGACAAAAAGCTTAACGATACAAATGGGATAACGGGGATCAACCATATCCTAAAAACCGCAAAGTCAGCGCCTAATGAAAAACCGATGATGGCGACTAAAGCCGATGTGATGGCGAGTCCTAATGGCGAGTATTTTTATAATTTGTGGATGGAGTTGCCAAAATATGAGAGAGTTAGCGAATGGTTTGGGCGGGAAAAAAATACCCCTGATAACATCATTATTCCAAAGGCGATGTTTGACAAGCAAGGGATATCGTACGAGGATGAAAGCTTTAGGGTATTTGCGCCGCCTTACTTACTCAAAAGCGGTAGACCTTTTAGGTGGGAGAGCGAGGGCAAATCAAAAGCTCTTAGCGTGCCGCAAGGCTATTCAGATCACTTACCAGTACTTGCTAAGTTCAGAGTGGGACCATTTGAGTCAAAAGATGAGCCAAAAGCCGCCTCTTCTTTACCCGCTTCTTCTAGCGGCGTCAAGGCGGGCAGTGTGTCGTCGCCTATCAAAACCGTAAAAATATCTGATTTATACTCGATGGATGGCTCTCTTGATGTGCTTGTTAAAAACTGTGTAGTTGTTTATAAGCATTTTGATAGCGCGGTAATAAAACAAAAAGATGGGCGTGCGATATTTGTCTACAAGGCTCCAGCCGAGATGGCGCTTGGCGGTGTGTACGACATTAGAGTCGGCAAAGTGGAAGATTATCACGGGTTAAGAGAGATAAAAAATATTATCGATTACAAAAAAGTTGGTCAGCAAGAGCCATCCGCCTTGATGCTAAAATCAGCCGCAGACTTAGCGGATAAGTCGCTTCAAAACGAAATAGTAAGCGGCATTAGCGGTATTTTTAGCAAAGGCAAGTTCGTCTATGGCGAGGGCAAAGAGATAAAAATGTACTTTAAAGACAAAGCCCTGCGTCCAAAAAATCTAACAAAAATTATCCTAAAATCGGCTCATATAGGTTTTTACAATGAACCGCAAATTATTATTTACCAAGCGGATGATTTTGAAGTAGTTGACAACTAATCAACTAATGTGTTATATATTTACTTAGCTCACCATCTAAACTGCTAGAGACTTGCTCTAGTTTTTTTACAGATGCCTCTCCTGTTTTTATACTTGTTTTGTTGGAATGGGAGAGTTCGTCTATTTTTACTATATCTGCTACAATATTGGACATCGCTTCAGAGCTTGAGACTATCTCGCTTGTTAGGTTTTCCACTAGCGATAGCGCGCCAAGTATCACCCTTTCGCTCTCTTTGATTGACTGCTCTACTTCTTGCAGAATTGGCGCTTAGTTTTTCTATATTTTTAGCGTTTCTTAGCATCTCCTCAGAGGCTTCATTGATAGATTGAACTATCGTGTTGATGGTCGCGTCCGTTTCTATAAGGCTTTTTTGCGTTCTCTCGACTTAGGACATAAAATCACAGCAAAGCATTATATCCCGACTTAGGACATAAAATCACAGCGAAGCCTTATATCATGGGCTTTTCTTGTAAAATTTAGGCACTACATTATCTTTTATGGTATAGGATTTGTTTTTGTAGGTAGTTATGGTGTGGTGTTA
>JAVRLX010000065.1:0-7994 GCA_031960985.1 Campylobacterales bacterium
GATATAGAATAAATAATAAGCATAGAATCCAACAATGGAGCTACAAAATGACAACACAAAGCGGAATGTTTAAGAGACTGTTTTTTGGATTAGCGCTGTTTTTTATGGTGTTGACGCAGGGGTGGGGGGCATCGCCTACTATCTCTAATATATCAGTTACCAATATAACAGCTACGACAGCCACAATAAGCGGTACTCCAAGCGCAAAGGGTACGATGTATTATGTTGTTACAACCAGCTCTAAAGCTCCTACTGTTGCGCAAGTAAAGGCGGGAAAAACAGATACCGGCGCTACCGCTCCTTTCAATGGTCATAGTGGAGTTAAGAAAAATACTGCAAAAAGCTTCAATCTTAATGGGCTTACCACCGGAACTACATATTATGGTTATTTAGTGATGACAGACTCTTCCAAAAAAGACAGCGATGTGTACCCAACTCGTAGCTTTGTGCCAACAACCAATGTGAATGTAGGTGAGAGGACATTTGCTATTAGAGATCAGCGAAATGTAAATGGTGATATAAAAGTTATAGGCAATACAGTTTTGTGTGTTAATGACGGGCATGGAGCTTGCCAAGACTATACTGGTTCTAAAACTAACGCTGAGTTAGATTTAATGTATGTAGATGTGGACGGCGTTAACAGGACATATAATAACTCCTCACAAGCCTTGCTGTCAATACCTGCAGGCGCCGTAGTTAAGTGGGCCGGTATATACACACAAGGGTATTTACAAGGTAGCAATCAAACAACAATAGCGAATATATTAAAAGATCCGATATATGTTACCGTACCGACAGTAGGCACTATAGCGTCTGCACCGACCGTTATAGATATGATTGCAAACGAAAAATACGGTTTTACATATGATACGTTTGCTCCATTACCTGAGCTTATTGGAAAGACTGGGTCACAGATAAACGGTTGGGTTATCGGAGCAAATATTAAAGCGAATACCGGAACAGACATTTGGAGCGGTCTTGGTAACTATGGCGCATGGACGCTTGTTGTTGTATACGACGATGGCGTGAGTAGTCTTAAGAATGTGACAGTTTTTGACGGTTACAAAAAGGTGGAAAAAGACACAGATTACAATACCGTAGTAGAGATACCAGTAAGTGGGTTTTTAACGCCTACTAGAGGTAGTGTAAAGTCTACGCTATCCTTATTTGTTGGAGAGGGCGATAGAAATATTGGAGGCGATGCGCTATACCTAAACAATGTGGCATTGAATGACACTAATGCTTTTTCTTCTGTTTTGATGGGAGTAACTGCAAAGCCAAGTTTTATAAACAATGAAGGTATAGATATTCAAAACTACTCTGTCGGCAAGGATGGGGACAATTCACATCCACAGATTATAGGTAATAGCGCTACTAGCGCTACTATTAAACTCACTACCACTCAGGATACGTACTTTCCAAGTATGGTAGCGTTTTCTACAGAGCTATATGTTCCCGATATTTGCTATGAAGAAGATATAACCAAAGACGGATCGCCTGTAACTACCGCTTCTGTTGGCGATGTTCTCGATGTAAATGTAACTATTACAAATAAAAATCCAGAACCAGCCCAAAAAGTTGTTGTTACAAAAACCTTTAATCAATATTTAGACTATGTAGAAAATAGTACCGCTATAAAACCATCAGGTGCATCCTCTTTTGCATCTGTTACTGATGAATCTGATTCTGATACTGTTACTTATGATGATGATATGCAAAAATTAACACTTAATTTGGGAACAAGAGCTTCGTCAACTACCGGAGGAACAATAAATCAAAATCAGATTGAACAATTCAAAAATCAAGTCACAGTTCTTAAAGATGGTGATTTTACGAGTGACTATAGGGTTAGCTTTAAGGATTCGCTTGGAGTTACAAATTACACCGACATTGCTATTGCAAAATGCTCGGGATTATCAGCAACATCTATTACTGTTTTACCAAAAGGTAAAGTTAGAGTAGTAGAGAGTGGAAAAAATTGGGGGGATAATAATGGTAATTTATTTATGAAAATAGCTTCAAATACACCTTATACATACGATATTTTATTTGCTACAGATGATAGTGGTTCTAATTTGACATCTGGAGAAATAACAAAATTAGACCTTATAGATAGAAGTACAAATACAGTTTTGGATACCCCTATTAATGGATTAACTACTATAGGTCAAAGAAAGCCTTTTAGCATCACATTAAATAATGCATATAAAGATTTGCAGTTTGTAGTAACGCTAAAAGATGGTTCACAGGCTACATCCAATAATTTCTCAGTAAGGCCGGCAACATTTGATATTAGTGGCTCATCACCAATTAAAGCTGGGGAGCCCATCACCCCTTTTTATGCCAAAGGTAATGGAGGGGCAACTTTATCCAATTACAATGGAGTCGCAACCATCTCAACAACCTTAGATGTCTCTGGAAAAGTGAATTGTAGTGCAGGTGCAAATGACACAAATATAAACTCTCCTATCACATTTTCTGCTGGAGTGTATAATGATGGTAATTCGGGAACTTTTGCAAATATTGGTAATTATACGCTCAAAATAGTTGATTCCACATGGAGCGGCGTAGATCAACCTTCTGATTGTATCCAAAATAGTAGCTCAAATACTCTGGATAGCAATGGAAGATATGGTTGTAACGCAGAGTTAAACAAAGAATTTAATGTTAGCCCATATACTTTTGTATTTAATAATCTGCAGTTAAAAAATTCCGGTGGCAACTTTGTATATTTCTTAAAAGGTAATGACGATACAGAGTTGGATAAAATGAATGTATCTTTAGGGGGCGGCTCTATAAGTGCAGTTGCAAAAGATTTGACTACGGTATTAACTAATTATACTGAAGGATGCTATGCAAATCCATACACACTTAAGTTTAAAGTTCCAAATCGTAGCGGATTAGAATTGGTTAATCGTGACTATGAATCAACGACCAGTTCTAACTTCACAAATGGCGTATTAACGCTATCAGATACGGTATCGCCAAAATACAATTATCGTGTATCTAATTATAATGCTTTAATTGAGCCTTTTAGTCAACAAGGTGGCAGTGATATTAATGTATCAATAAAGGAGAATGTTGATAATCCTTTGAGTGCAGATTCTCAGTCAAACTTTGATTCAAATGCAAATAAGGCAAATTTCCTATACGGCAAAATAGCTGGACCAAATGCGATGATTGATTACGCCCCTACTGCGACGATTAGGGCATATGCTGAGGTCTACGCCAAAGATGCGGCGACTCTTCCAGGGGGTGATAGCGGATGGTCTCCAGCTCCAGGAAGCTCGGTTTGGTGGATAAATAAGCTTGATATAACAAACCATCTAAGCGGCGCAAACGCAGTTTCACCAAGAAGCTCATCAATACTAACGCCCACTACAAATACAAATGTAACCGCAAGCGTGTTAAATATGAATTCCGGAATAGCGAATATACAGCTAGACATGTCTGGTGCGGCAAACAAAGACCAAAAAGTATTTTTGCACCTTAATGTACCATCTTATCTATGGTACTCATCTGCTGGAAATCAATATAGTTTTGCTAATAACAGTGACTGTTCAACACACCCTTGTATCTCAGTCGATATATTTGGCATCGAAAACACCGATTGGTATGGTACAGGGGATTCCAAAGGTAAAAAAGCAATTCAAACTGTCCCAAAAGGCAAAAGAGCTCCGAAGGTGAATTGGTAGATGAAAAAAGCCTTTACCCTTATTGAGCTCATTATTTCGATAGTGATAATAGGGCTTGCGGTCTCTGTTTTGCCAACTATGATTGCGAGCGCAAATAAACTCGAAGAGGATACCATCAATCAAGATGTGTTCTTTAAATCGATTTCTGTCATGAATGATATACTCTCCAGATATTGGGATAAAGAGCAAAAAGCGCAAGATGATGCTGGCGAGGGCGCTATGGTGTTGGATGTTGCAAAAGGTGACGAAAAGCTAAACAGAAGCTCAAGCAACTCTCAAGAAAGAGTTGGCTCTTTTGGTAGAGGTGAGTATGATTTTAGAAAATTTTATAAAAATCCGACACTTGCCTCTGATATACCACCAAATCAAAATACTCCAATAACAAGCGCTGATAAGATTGAAGCCATAGAGGATTACAACGGCAGATATATTGATGAGACATCTAGTGAATCAAAAGTAAAATATGATATTAAAGTAGAGTATGTGCCTGATACGGTGACAACAGACCAAACGACTCAATATGCTACTTGGAATCTTAGTGGTGGCGATGCATGGACAAGCGCTAATGACTCCACAAACATCAAGCGAATTACGATAACAGCAAGTGGTAGATCGGCAAATGGGCAACCTATGAGCGTAAATTTTGTCTATTTTAGCTCAAACATAGGGACTCCAGGGATAAAAATAAAATGACAAAACGACCCGCTTTTACGCTATTAGAGATGATATTTGTAATAATTGTGCTTGGGATTGTCGTTGGGGGCACATTTATTCAAATATCGAGCATTTATGAAGAGATGCTTAGAAAAGAGCATTCAAACGAGCTCCAAACCGAAGCAAAAGTGGTCGTAGAAGAGGTCACATCGAGGCTCTCTAACTCCATCAAAGACTCCCTTGTCGCAATGACAAATTTAGATGGTTCAGGTTGCACACCTGTTAGCGGCTCGTTAGATCCAAATACAAATTATATTTTGGCGTGGGTTGGCAGAAGCGATGAGGCAAATTTGGGGCTTTGGGATACGGCTGTTAACGACTACAGGGGATGGAGTGGCTTTGTGGATGTAGAGGCTTCAACTGCGACATCGATAATCACCAACGGCTCAAAACTAGACTATGCAGAGACTATTATCGATGACCTTACAAACTCTACCGGTTCACTCTCTACAAATCCAAATTCTGCAATATACTTTATCGGAAGTGGCTCAAATACAAATGCGTGTAGTGATTTTTTTACGCAAACAGGCAAGATGTATCAGGTTACACGAAGCGGCGAGACACAACTAAACATTATAGGTGCAAACACACCTTCTACTATCTCAGAGCAATACACCCTTAGTCACTCCGCTTATGCTATTGCCAGAGAAGGTAATGATTTGTATTTGTACTCATTTCGTCCATGGTCAAATGGAGAAAAAGCAAGTGACGGAAAAAAATATCTACTTGCCAAAAATGTATCAGGCTTTGGCTTTAAGTGGGAGGGTGGGCTTTTTCGTGTAAATATCTGTGTCAAACGCACCCTAAATGGATTTGATATAGAGGTGTGCAAAGAAAAGGGTGTATTTTGAAAAGACGAGGTTTTGGGATAATCACCGCTATCATTTTATTAGTCCTTATCGCTACTGTTGGCGCAATGATAATATCTATAGCAACCACAAGCTCCAAAAAAGCGACAGATGATTATTTGTACACCCAGGCCGAGATGTTAGCCCGTAGCGCCGTTGAGTTTGCAGTTATGAGGATACAAGGGTTTAATAGAACGACAAACAACAACTGCTTAGAGAGTGTAAATATTAACGCCACTCCATTTGAAGTCAACACCACAATAAACTATCTTTTTAACGGCAATAAACCTTCAGAGTGTAATAATAGCAATGTTTTTGATGAAAATGTTCAAGATAAAGACCTCAACGGCACAGTAATCATCGATGTCGTCGTAGCCACAAAAGATGGGGTTACAACAGAACCAATCCGAATACACAAACGCACCCTCCAAAAACCTTGATTCGTGGCTTATTGACTACCTCTATTGCTTTTGATATAATTGACGCATGGGCAAAATAGATGAAGTAAAAGAAGATTTGAATTTTTTAAGGACTGTTTTTAGTCTTTTGTTTGGTTCTATTTTGGTAATGATTGGCGGGTTGGTTGCCCGTTTTGATGCTTTAAAGGTTGACGCTGTCTTTTGGAGTGGGTTTTTACTAACTTTTCTATTTTTGGTTGTTTTGTTTCTTGTGTATCTAAAAATAAAAAATCTAACCTCTAGTTTAAAGGATTTATGATGTCTGCTCCAGTTTTGGCCATTGCTTTTTTAGGTTTTGCGCTTGTTGCTATTATTGCTTATGTCGTTTATGATTTCCCTAGTAGACATAAGACAAAAATATAAACTTTTAACGCCAAATAGCCTCTTCTTCGTTTGTTGGTCTGCCCTCCAAAAATTCGTGCGGTTTGTATTTTAGTTTGTATACCAAACTTGCGTTTTCTCTTACTATGTAGCCTAGATATATGTATTTAAGCCCTAGTTCTTTAGCTATTTTGATTTGCGTCAGAAGCGAATAGGCGCCGATGGATAAGCGCGCATAGTCTGGGTCGCTAAAAAAATAGATAGAGGAGATTCCGTCACCGAGAATATCTATATAATCTACCCCTATTAGCTTTGCGTCTCTAAAATATCTTACCTCGTATCCAAAATCTCCAGCCCCCTCCACAAACATTTTGTTGTATTTTTCCTCATCCATGTCACTGAGTTTCCAGCCTCTAGATTCGCTACGCTCTTTGTGATATTTTTGGTAGAGTATTAGCTTTTCCTCTGAGTATGTGGGGCGATGTAGTGAATAAAGGGTTTCTTTGTTTCTATTTTGGATATTTCGAAATGTTTTTGATGGTCTAAAATCATCAACGCACACCCTAATACTCTCGCATTTTTCGCAATCTGGGCACATCGGCCTAAAATATCCCTTTCCAAATCGTCTCCAGCCACGCCTCATTAGCATATCGGCAAAAAATGTAGGGCACTGGTCTATAAAAATATTATTAACGCTTACCGCCTCTTTTTGTTCAAAGTAGCCGCATTCATGTTTACTGAGAAACTCATAATATCTCACAGACTAGCCTCTGACACATCTTACATAAAATGTTTGATTAGGCAAGTGCGTATTTGTATTGGCTTCTTTGAAGTTTAACAGATAATATTCCCCGTTATCGGCTTTTGTTAAGCTCCAATACCATCCATCTTTACCTAGGTTATCAGACAGCGGATCTTTGATAAAAAATCCATTATTGGACATATCTTTTATCCCCTCAAACCAAGCCCTCCACGCTTTATAATCCCCGTTATATTTATACGGCTCTATACTACATAGCGTCTTTAGTTCATCTATCGTAGGTATCCTCCAATCATCATAGCCGCCGTATTTGTCTGCGTTTAGCTCGTTTGCATATTCAAGCGCTTCCTCAATGGAATACTCCATTCGTCTATTGCCGTATGTTTTTAGTTCCCAATAAAGCCCCGTTGTTTCATCTTTATAATATTTTTCACTCATTTCTCTCATCCTCGGGCTTAGTTTGACCATATTTGCAATTATTTAGCAGGCAAGCTTAAAGCGTAGTTTTTTGATAATTGTTAAATTTGTGTTAAATATTTTTCATAAAATAGCCAAAACCTTTAATTTATCAACAAAGTTAAGTTTCGTTTAATTTTTAGTTGATTAAAATTTAGACCGTGAGTACAAATGCGTGTAACTCAATCACGAAAACAAACAAGGAGTGTTCATGAAATTCACAAAACTATCTCTCGCAACTGTAGTTGCATTAGGTTTAGCATCTACCGCTTTTGCGGCGAGTGATCTTGCTAGCGCATTCAAAGAAGGTAAAGCCTCTGGACAAATCAGAGCTATGTATGTAGGTACTGATTTTAACAAAGACAAAAATGATGGTGGCAAGGAAGACACAAGTGGTTTTGCTGTTGGTGGCAAACTAAAATTTGAAACTGCACCACTATATGGCGTATCTGCAGGTGCAACATTCTATACATCTCAAGACCTTGGCACAAAAAATAAAGATGCTGCAAAAGTTGATGGAAGTCTTTATGATGAAGATTCAAAATCATATAGCCTTCTAGGAGAAGCGTATTTAGTAGGTCAATATGCCAAAACAACTGTAAAAATTGGTAGACAACAAATCGACACCCCTCTTGCAGGAAGCGATGACGTTAGAATAATCCCAAATCTATTTGAAGCAGCGCTTGTTATTAATGGCGACCTACCTGATACTACACTTATCGGTGGATATGTATCAAGAATG
>JAVRLX010000066.1:0-7883 GCA_031960985.1 Campylobacterales bacterium
TATCTCATCGCACACTCTAATACACCTAGCGCACAGGATACATCTGTTGTGGTCAAGGATAAACTCCTCGTGCGAAGCATCTACTTCGACTTTTGGGTAGAGATAATCTACCTCAGAGTGCTCCATACCAAGTGTAACCGCCATACTTTGAAGCTCGCAGTCGCCATTTGTAACACACACAGAGCAGGTATGATTTCGCTCCGAAAACATCATGCTAAGAATGGTCTTTCGATACTCTTTTAGTTTTTCAGAGTCGGTAGTAACCTCCATCCCCTCTTCAATAAAAGATGTACACGCTGGAAGAAGCTTGTTTAGCCCTTTTACCTCCACAAGGCAGAGTCTGCACGCCCCATAAGCGCTTAAGCCCTCTAAGTAACAAAGGGTTGGGATAAAGATATTATTCTCCCTTGCCACATCTAATATTGTCTCATCTGAGCGACCACTTACATCTATGCCGTTTATTTTTAGTGTTTTTATTTCGCTCATCTTCTACCTCTCGCACACTTTGGCCATATATTCATCTCTAAAAAACCTTAAAGTGCTAAGCGCTGGGTTTGGCGCAGATTGACCTAACCCACAAAGACTTGTATCTTTAACTGTACGGCATAGTTTTTCAAGCCTTGCAATATCGCATCCATCGGCTTTGCCATCTACAATTTTGCCAAGTAGATTGTACATCTGCGCCGTTCCAACACGACATGGCACACACTTGCCGCAAGATTCTGTCATACAAAACTCCATAAAAAACCGCGCCACATCCACCATATTTGAATCTTCATCCATAACTATCATACCACCCGAGCCCATCATAGAGCCAATGGAGATAAGAGAGTCGTAATCTACAGGAAGGTCAAGATGCTTGGCGGGAATACACCCACCAGATGGCCCCCCTGTTTGCACTGCTTTAAACGCTTTGCCACTTGCTATCCCACCACCTATATCAAAGACTATCTCTCTTAGGCTCATACCCATCGGCACCTCTACAATACCGGCGTTTACGATATTACCTGTTAGCGCAAATACTTTTGTTCCTTTACTTTTTTCAGTCCCTATGGAGTTTAGATAGCTTGCGCCGTGCCTAATAATAGGGGCTATGTTTGCAAATGTCTCTACATTGTTAATAAGGGTTGGTTTGCCAAATAGCCCCTTCATTGCAGGAAACGGTGGTCTTGGGCGAGGCATCCCTCGTTTACCCTCAATAGATGCTATTAACGCCGTCTCTTCGCCACATACAAAAGCCCCAGCCCCTAAGCGCACCTCAAGAGAGAAACTAAAGTTTGTGCCAGCTATATTTTTACCTAAAAGCCCATATTTTTCGGCATCTTTTATCGCTTTTTTGAGCATCTTAACCGCTAGCGGGTACTCAGCTCTTACATACACATACCCCGCCTCAGCGCCTATGGCATATCCCGCTATCGCCATACCCTCTATTATTCTGTGAGGATCAGATTCCATGACGCTTCTATCCATAAATGCGCCCGGATCTCCCTCGTCGCCGTTGCAGATGACATATTTTTGGTTTCCAACTGATTTTGCAACAGTCTGCCACTTAAGGCCGGTAGGATAGCCTCCACCCCCTCTACCACGAAGTCCGCTGTTTCGCACCTCCTCGATTACGCCGCTTTGGCTCATCTCAGTAATCGCTTTAATAAGCGCTTTGTACCCATCTCTAGCAATGTATTCCTCTATATTTTCAGGGTCTATAACGCCCGAATTTTCGAGTACGATTTTTTTCTGTTTGGTAAAAAAATGGGAATTTGCATCGGCTAAGCGTGGCTCGTAGCTTTTTTTCTCTGACACGGCTTTTACGAAAGGCTCTGCCTCATCTGGAATCAATCCCTCATATAGCTCACCTTTTTTATTTAAGCCAACAAGTGGCCCTTTGGAGCAAAGACCTTTACATCCAACCCCTTTTGCTTTGCATCTCTCAAGACCACATTTGGCTATCTCGCCTTTAATGTTTTCAAGTAGTTTATCGCTACCAACCGCTATGCAGGCGGTTCCGGTGCAAACCGATATTATCTCTTCAAAACTATCTTCCTCGGCTTTTACTTTTGCCGCTATCTCCTCTAAATCTTCGATGTGCGTTATCATTTTAGTAAGCCCTCGATTTTATTAAGCGTCTTCTCTTCATCTAATGTCCCCAATACCTCTTTGTCAAATACGGCGGCAGGGGCAATACCGCAACAACCGATACATCTGGCGGTAAGTAAAGATAGTTTGCCATCTTTTGTGGTCTCACCAGCTTTTATCTTATATTTTTTGCAAACTGTGTCTACTATTTTGTTTGCCCCTTTTATGTAGCAAGCCGTTCCAGTGCATATAACGCATGTGTGCTCACCAGCGGGCTTGAGTGTGAAATAGTGATAAAAGGTGGCGACTCCGTAGACTTTTGAAAGAGGCAACCTAAGGGAGGCGGCTACAAACTTCATAGGCTCATCATCCAAAAATCCAAAAGCCTCTTGCGCCGCATGTAGCGACTCAATCAAGGAAGATTTGGAGTAACCTAGTTTTTTCATAGCGCGATCAAGAGCTTTATAACGAGGGTCGGCAGGGACTTGGGGTTTTGGCTGGATAATCATCTTGTAACCCTTTTGTGTTTTTAGCTGATTTTACTATTTTATAGTTAATTTAATGACACTTTAATGACATTTTAGTAGAGATACGTTTTATATTGCAAAGACGCTTTAGAGTTTAATTAAATTTAGTTTGTTAAAATAGTTTTAATAGCAGACCATAAGTCTGTTAAATTTTGATTTTAAAGAAAATGAAATAAAAATACACATATTAACATTGGGGTTTTGTACACAAATAGCAATGCAATGTATTGAGTGCAAAATCTATTTGCCAAGATAATAGGAGAGATAAGATGCATACTATAGCCTTAAACTATCAAGATGAAAGCGTAAGAGATAAAATAGTTATTTTTGTAAAAAATTTTTTAGATGAAAAAGTTGAAATTAGCGATATAGAAGATTTAAAAGATTTACTGGCTATAGAAGAGGCAAAAAAAGAGAATCTGCCAAATATAAGCTATGAAGCCTTGCTTAAAGAGTTTTGCATTGAAAATAGAGATTAACGAAAAAGCTCGTAAGGATTTATATAGCATTCCAAAACAAGAAGCGGTCAAAATTCTTAACGAATTAGGAGATTTAGCTCTTTTTCCAAATAGCAAAAATGTCAAAAAACTTACAAATTTTAGGCCTAGCTATCGAAAAAGAATAGGCAATTATAGAGCATTATTTGAGATAGAAAACAACACCGTGATAGTATATAGGATTTTGCACAGGAAAGATGTTTATAAATAATAGGATTTGTTCAAACCCCATTTCAAAACCATCTCAAGCAAATAATAATAGTCGCCAGCTGTAAAAAGCCAAGATACAACTTTTTTAAATCTATCATATCTGACAACTACCCTTCTAAAACTATTCAGATGTAAAAACACCCTTTCAATAGTCCATCTATTTTTATAGAAATACATTAAGACGACCTACTTTTGGTTTTGACTCTTTGTAGGTTCTTTTTGGAATAGTGTGTTTTATACCTCTACTAGCTATATAGTATCTAAACTTCTTAGAGTCATAACCTTTGTCGGCTACAACTCTTATAGGTCTTGTCTTAGCGGCACCCTTGTCGACTCTTGGAACTTTGGTTGCCTCTATCGTAGGTATCGCCTCAGAGATATCATCTCTATTGCCACTTGATAATCTTATAGTTAAAGGCAAGCCTTTGGCATCACAAATAAGATGTGTTTGTTTTGAAATGGGGTCTAACCTCGTAAATCTTGTTTATCTATAGAGTTTCAAGCAATAAAAAAACTAAATCCTCTCTACAAATTCTTTAAATAAATATTTGCTCTCATGTGGACCTGGAGAGCTTTCTGGGTGAAACTGCACACTAAATATGTTTTTATTTTTATATCTTAACCCTTCTATAGTATCATCAAAAAGATTGATATGAGTTGGTTCGGCAATTTCTAGTATCTCGTTTGGCACATTGTAGTTGTGGTTTTGAGCCGTTATCTCCACCGCGCCGGTTTTTAGATTTTTAACTGGGTGGTTGCCGCCGTGGTGACCAAATTTTAGTTTGTAGGTCTCATATCCAAATGCGATAGAGAGCAGTTGGTGACCTAGGCAAATACCAAACATCGGAATATCTGCATCAATTAGTTTTCTAATCTCAGCCACTTCCTCTTTTAATACCAGTGGATCGCCCGGACCGTTTGATAGAAAAACCCCCTTAACCTCACCGCTTTTAAATCTCTCGATGATACCTTCGGCTTTTGTATGATGGGGGACCACCTCCACCTCTGCTCCTGCCTCAACAAGCTCGTTTAGTATGTTTAGCTTTGCGCCAAAATCATAAGCGACTACTTTTTTTAGCTCGCCACAGGAGTCTTTGTAGCAAAAATGCGCTTCGTTCCAAGCCGCTTGAGTATGGGTGTAAGCCTCCGTCGTGCTAACCTCTTTGATATAATTTATATCGCCAATTTTCGGACTAGAGGCAAGCCGTTTTGCTAGCTCTTCTTTGTCAAAACACTCGGTAGAAGCGATGGCTGGCATAGCCCCTTCTTCTCTCATAATTTTAGTCAAAAATCTAGTATCGATACCGCAAATACCTATAATTCCATGTCTTTTTAGGTAGTCGGATAGATTTTCTTTTCCTCTAAAATTTGAATAATCGGCTTGATAATTTCGTACAATTACCGCTTTTGCATATACTCCACGGCTCTCCTGATCATCGTCGTTTACCCCAACATTTCCAATTTCAGGCATTGTAAAAGTAATAAACTGCCCAGCATAGCTTGGATCAGAGATAATTTCCTGATAGCCGGTAAGAGATGTATTAAATACTATTTCGCCAACACTTGTCCCCTCGGCTCCAAAAGAGTTACCCTCAAGATATATTCCGTTTTCAAGATAAAGAGCTACTTTCACAGCATTCCTCTTTTTGCTAGTTCGTCTTCATATAGTTTTTGGACAACTATCTCATACTCTTCGCTACCCTCTACGAGATTTCTTTTATAGTTTCGAACTTTCTCTTTTACCGAATCTTCGATACTGTCTTGACTTTTGACAAAATCAAGCATCGCTTTAACTATAATAGTCTTTATTCTCGTCTCCGTAACAGAGTAGTCGGCCAAATCATCGTTCCAGATTTCGTCGAGTATCTTGTGAGCCATAGAGTTAAATCGCTCTTCTTGCTCAAGTATAAGCCCCATTTCGCTCGCAACTTTGCGTTTTACCATCCAAAATAGCTGTTTTCTATCGGGACTTAAAAACTCGATTTCTTCTTCGTTTTGCTCCAAAAGCTTTCTTGTTTTTTCATCTACAGAGTACTCAAGATCTATGTCAGCGTCTATTACTTTTAGACAAGCGGCTTTTATGGGCTCTAAGCCGTGCTTCATCTGGACAAGTCCGCTATTTAGTAAGTCTAAAGTGATTTTATTTGCTATGTAGGGAGCGTGCGTGGTTCTAATTCTCATATCGTTTAACCCCCGTTTTTTTCGCTAATCATAACTAAAAAAAGCTAATTTTTGGGCAAATCGAAGTTGACTAGTAGCTTATTAAGGCGGTGGCGAGCGCCTCTCTTATCCGTTTCATCTGGATATGTTTTACACGGCACCACTGTGGAGCAAGTAGTGTATTATCGTCTATTCCGGCGCTTACTCTCTGGATACTTATGGTTGGCGGTAGATTTTTTATACAATATGTTAGCACGCTTATATAGGACTCTTCGCTTATTGGCTCAAACTTGCCCGCTCTGTATTCATTAGCTAGCGCCGTATTTTTAACAACATAGAGAGGATGAAATTTGATAGAGTCTACACCTAGCGCAATTGTCTTTTTAAAGGTCTCCTTCATCATCTCTTCAGACTCGCCCGGAAGTCCAAATATAAGATGGGCGCACAAATTTAACCCATAACTTTTAACGAGTTTTATTGCCCTCTCTATGCTCTTAAAGTCATGTCCCCTATTTATCCGCTCCAAAGTCTCGTCAAATGCGCTTTGAACCCCTATTTCCACCCATATCTCTTTTGTTTTTGCTAGTTCTGCTAAAAACTTCAAAATCTCCTCATCGATACAGTCGCTTCTTGTGCCGATACTAAGTCCGATTACATTTTCTTGTCGCAAAGCTTCGGTGTAAAGCGTTTTTAGCGTTTCAGTTGGGGCGTATGTATTGGAAAATGATTGGAAGTAGACCAAAAACGCTTCGGCTTTAAATTTTTTATTTAATTTAGTTTTGGTTTTTTGTATTTGAGCGTCAAGCGAAATTAGCTGAAGCTCCAAAAGTGGATTCTCTTTTGAGTTAGGGTTTAGCGTAAATCTTTTTTTCGGGGATTGCGTGATGTTTGGACTAAAGGATTCGTTTTCGCAAAAAGTACACCCACCGACGGCCACCGAGCCGTCTATATTTGGGCAGGTAAACCCAGGCATGCTAACGGGGATTTTATAGATTTTTTGACCAAATTTTTTCCGTAAATATCTACCGAACGTTAAAATATTTTTCATGCGTCCTAAATTATATATTTTCCGTCAAAGCAGGCGCGGCAATAACTATTTTTTTCGCCGCCGCAAGATGCGAGCAAGGAATCTATGGAAAGATAAGCCAAAGAATCAGCTCCTATAAATTTTCTTACCTCGTCAACGCTTTTTGATGCGCTAATAAGATGGCTTTTGTCAGGGGTATCGATCCCATAGTAGCAAGGGTCGCTTGTAGGAGGGGATGATATTCTCATATGAACCTCTGCCGCTCCTGCGTCACGAAGCATCCTTACAATTTGTTTGCTAGTTGTACCGCGCACGATACTGTCGTCTATAATAATAACTTTTTTGCCGGCTATCAACTCTTTTATCGGACTGAGCTTCATCTTGACCTTTAGGTCTCTTATCTCTTGCGCAGGCTCGATAAATGTTCTGCCTACATAGTGATTTCTAATTATTCCAAGCTCAAAAGGTATACCGCTCTCTTTTGAGTACCCAAGCGCCGCAGGTACGCCGCTATCAGGGACAGGTATTACCATATCAGCCTCAATTGGCATCTCTTTTGCAAGGGCTTTTCCCATCTCCACTCTAGCCGCATATGCGCTTTTACCAAACAGCAAGCTATCGGGTCTTGCAAAATATACATACTCAAATATACATTTTTTAGGGGTAGGCTCAAAAACTTGAATAGATTGCGGCTCTTTACCATCTTCAAAAATAAGCATCTCACCTGGGTTTACATCTCTTATAAACTTTGCCCCTACAAGGTCAAACGCACACGTCTCCGATGCTACAATCCACCCTTTACCGAGCCTAGCGAGACTTAGCGGCCTAAAACCGTATGGGTCTCTTACCGCAAACATCTTAGTGCGGCTTAAAAATATAAAGCAATACGCACCTGTTACTTTTTTAAGAGCATCAATTATTCTATCTTTTAATCTTGCTTTTTCGCTTCGAGAGATAAGATGAATTAGGTTTTCTGTATCCATTGAAGATTGAAAGATTGCGCCGCTTTTGATTAGAGCGTCTCGCACCTCTTTTGCATTTGTAAGGTTGCCGTTATGGACGATAGACATCTCTCCAAGGTCGTATCTTGCAAATACAGGCTGAGCGTCTAGTATGCTATCCTCGCCGGCGGTAGAATATCTATTGTGTCCTACAGCCATTGCGCCGGCTAGCTTTTCTAATTTTTCCTCATTAAAAACTCTAGTTACAAGTCCTCTGTCTTTTATCGTAAAAATTTTTTTGCCGTTAGATGAGCTAATACCGCTAGCCTCTTGACCACGATGTTGCATTGCAAACAAAGAAAAATAAGCTATTCTAGAGGCAGATGGGACGCCAAATACGCCAACTACGGCGCATTTTTCATTTAAGTCATGCATTTTTATATACCTA
>JAVRLX010000067.1:0-7771 GCA_031960985.1 Campylobacterales bacterium
CAAATATAATTGCTTTCTTATTAGGGGTTTTTAACGCATTTTGTAAAAACAAATTGGCTATATTCACATTATCCCCAAAACCTTCCATACCCTAAAAACACTCCCCTAAATAATTTTTAGCTTATTAAGCTGAGTGTAACAAAAAATGCCTCAAAAGGTGTTTTGTGACTTACATTTAACTGTATTATCAACGAAAAAACGGTAAATTTTACATAATAAAAAAATGGAAGAAGTAATGCCTATTAATAGAGTGTTGGAAGCAATAGAAGAGATAAAAAAAGGGAATATGGTTGTTATGATGGATGATGAAGATCGCGAAAATGAGGGCGATCTCGTCTATGCGGCGGCGTTTAGTACTCCTGAGAAAGTAAACTTTATGGCTAGCGAGGCAAGGGGGCTTATTTGTGTTGCAATTACAAGAGAGGATGCCAAGAGGCTTGAGCTAGCGCCTATGGTTGCAAAAAATAGCTCATCGTATGAGACAGCTTTTACTGTCTCAGTAGATGCAAGGGGGTGTGCAACTGGAATATCGGCGTATGAGAGGAATGACACAATCAAACTCCTTGCAGATGCAAATACAAAGCCGGATGATTTGGTTCGCCCTGGTCATATATTTCCACTTATTGCAAAAGATGGGGGTGTGCTTGTTCGAACTGGGCATACTGAGGGCTCGGTGGACATATGTCGCCTTGCGGGGGTTTATCCTGCAGGAGTGATATGTGAGATAATGAAAGAAGATGGGACAATGGCAAGAAAGGGTGATCTCGAGATTTTCGCCCAAAAACACAATCTCAAAATAGTATTTGTCTCAGACCTCATAGAGTATCGGCTAAAAAGGGAAAAGTTGGTGCGCGAAGTAAACTCCGAAGCATCTACTTTTATGGGTAAGGCGGCTATTAAAAAAAACTTTGAAGATCATACGGGCAAAGTACATACAGCTTTTGTGTTTGGCTCTCCAAGCGAGAGTGCAAATGTGAGGTTTAACAATATATCGACCGATATAGAGCTATTATCGAATGAGGCTAAATTTTCATCCCTTGTAAAAAGTGTTGAGATCTTAACAAAAGAGGGTGGGGTTATAATATTTGTAGATGCAAGTCACCCTGAAAGCTCTGAGGTTAAAGAGTTTGGTATAGGTGCTCAAATATTAGGGCTTTTGGGGATAAAAAAAATAAATCTTTTGACTCACTCAAAAAACAAGGAATTTGTCGGTATTTCGGGCTTTGGACTTAGCATTGAAAATAGGATAGAGGTCTAAATAAGCCCTTTATGTGCATATCTATCAAGTTGGGTTTTGTTGCCGAGTACTCCGCCAGAGTGTATGAATATCGCATCTCTTCCTTTAAAATAATCCAGATTTTCGGTTATGGTAAGCCAACATTTTGCATCATAAATAAGGTCAAATTCTACCCCTGCTAACAAAAGCTCTTTGTATATTGCTAATAGTTTTGGGTGTGGGGCGGCAAATGGAATTTTTTCTTTTGTCTCAAGTATTGTAGGTTTTTTTGTTACTCCAAGCCTCTCAAATTCGCCGTTTAAAAACTTTGCATCTGATACGCAGGGGGTTGTAAGACACTCAAACTCAAGATAATCGCTAAGGTATCCAGCTGTCGCCCCTGTGCCGCTACTTGTAATAGCTATCGGATTTTTGAGGCTATGCAAGCTGGCAAACTCGTTTAGTTCATCTGCAAGCAGTTTCAGCCCTTCTCTTGCGTACTCATCGGCTCCCCCTTGCCTGATAATTAGCGTATTTGGTTTATTTAACGATAGGAGATCCTCTATTTTTGCGCTGTACTTATTGTGCTCTATCTCTATTAGATTCATACCATTTTCAAGGGCGGCTTTGAGGTTGCCGGTAGGAGAGGCGACTAAAAGCGAGGGAAGCTTTTTGGTGTAATAAATAAACTCCACCCCTTGCAGTTTTGCAAGTACAGATATTGCATACATTGCATTGCTTTGCGCTCCGCCGTAACTAATAACGCTAATGGCTTTAAATCCGTTAGCGGCAAAAGTGTAAAATTTTCGAGCTTTGTTGCCGTTAACTTGTGGATCTAATAAATCATCTCGCTTGATAAACCACTTTTTACCAAATACTTCAAGCTCGCTAACGGGGGAGTTAGTTAGATTCATTGAGTAGTTTTAGGAATTTATCGTAGATATTTGCGCCACTTGCGACAATGCCTCTGGATGTTAACTCAAACTTACCACCAAGCTCGTTTGACACCTTACCTCCAGCCTCTGTGACAATGAGGACACCTGCCGCAGTATCCCACGGTTTGAGGTTGATTTCATAAAAAGCGTCAAATATCCCTTTGGCAGTGTAGCAAAGATCTATCGATGCGGCTCCAAGACGGCGCACATCTCTTGTATGTGGGAGTATCGCTCTTATTTTTTGAACCACCCACTCAAAATCCTCTCCAGCCTGGGCTTTGGTGTATGGAAAACCTGTGGCTATGAGTGATTTTTGTAAATTTGACTCTTTGGATGCGGTTATTGGTTGGTCGTTTAAATATGCCCCTTTGCCCGCCTCAGCCCAAAAAAACTCCTCCAAAATTGGATTGTAAACAGCGGCATATTTGGGGGCTCCATCCTCCCAGATGCCAACAGATATAGCACAAAATGGGATTTGATGAACAAAGTTTGTTGTCCCATCTATCGGATCAATAAATATTGCGTTTTTAGGTAGCTCTCCCCCTTGCCAGCTCTCTTCGCCCACTATTTCATATCCAAAACCACTAAGAGCCGCCGTTAGCTCTTTTTCTATTGCTATATCGTACTGTGTTAGTAAATCAACAGCGCCTTTATAAGTTATTTGTTTATTTTCAAAAAACCCTTTTTTAAAGAGCGCGCCACTTTTTTTGATTATATTTTTTATCTCTTGCATACCAAAATCCTTTGTGTAAGTCTATTAAAAATCGGATAATAAACAAAAGTTTATCTTTGACTAATAAAGCAGTGTTTAACCATTTTAAACTTAAAATCACTAAAAATTAAAAACTAGGTGTTTTGGTTTGAGACTTGATAAAAAAGATATTTATTCGCTTGGTGTTGTGGCAATTGTTTTTGCTTTGATTATTTGGATAGTTGGTTTTTTTTATATCTCTTCTGAGAGAAATGAAGTTAGGGATATATATCTTGAGCAGTACGCCAAAACACAAGAGATAATTTGGCAATCTGTCGTAAATACGCATAAAGTTGGAATGAGCGCTTATTTTGACGCGTATATACTAAAGCCAGATGTAATTCATGAGTTAACTACCATAACAACTAGCGCCGATAAAGCAAAAAGAGAAAATGCGAGAAAAAAACTATATGAGCTTTTGCTCCCAGTTTATAATATGCTTCAAACGAGAAATGTACAACAGCTCCACTTTCACGACAAAGAAAACAACTCTATCCTTAGATTTCATCAGCCATACCGCTTTGGAGACTCTCTAAATGCCTCGAGACCTTCGGTGGTTATAGCAAATAAAAATCTAAAACCTGTTTTTGGTTTTGAGACGGGCAAAGTTTTTAGCGGTTTTAGAAATGTATTTCCAATTGTGTGGAATAATGAGCATATAGGTAGCGTGGAGCTTAGCCAATCTTTTAGCGCCCTAAAAAGGGAGCTTGAAAAGTTAAATCACAATAGAGAATATATGTTTGTAATCAAAAAAGAGGCTATTTCATCAAAACTTTTTGAAGAAAATAAAAAACTCTATTTTGATTCCCCAATTGGGGCTGATTGGGTTGTAGAAAAAGATAAAAATGATACAGATATCTCTGAAAATATAAAAAATATCTCAAAAGCTTTAAAATCTAATAGTTTGTTTTGGGAGCGTCTAAAGAGCGCTAAAGCCTTTGCAACTGAGGTTGATATAGATGGTCATATATATACAGTTTCCGCTATTCCTATTATTGATGTAAAAGGGGAGTATGTTGCCGCGTTTTTGGGATTTTCGCATGATGTCCATCTTGAATATATAGACAGAGACTTTAAATCAAAACTTCTTTATTTTTCACTAATGGTATTTTTTGCCACAGGGGTTGTGGTTAAATTTGTTTATGATAAACAGAGATTGGATAATGAAAAAAGTAGACTTTTAACTATTTCGCAGACAATTGGCTCTGGAATGTATGTTACGGACACAAAAGGGAGGATAAAATTTATCAATGAAGCCGCCTTAAATATGCTTGGATTAAGAGCCGATGAGGTTATAAATAACATTGGGCATTATATGTTTCATGTGCGCGATAAAAATAAAAATACCCCTTTGGAAAAATGTCCTATATATTTAGCGATTCAAACAGGAAATAAATATGAAGGGGTTGATTTTTTCAAAAGGAAAAATGGGGAGATTTTTGCGGTTGATGTAATAAGCGCGCAACTTAAAGAAAATAATGAAGTTACTGGCTCAGTAGTTGTATTTAGAGATATTACGGAGAGATTAAAACTTGAAGAGAGTTTAAAAGAGTTAAATAGAACTCTTGAAAAAAGGGTAGAAGAGGAAGTTAGTAAAAGATTAGAGGCGGATGTAATATTTAAAACTATATTTGAAAATTCTCCAGAGGGGATTTTGATAATAGATGATAAGGGGGTCTTTAAAGAGTGTAATCTAGTGGCGGCTCGTATGCTTGGATATGAGGAGTCTGAAATAATTGGTAAAAAGCCACACGAAATATCCCCAGATATCCAGCCAGATAGCGAGCTATTTAGTGAAAATGCCGCCAAAATGTTGATTGAAAATGCCTTAAAAGGGGAGGTGCAAAGATTTGAGTGGACTCATCTTACAAAAGATGGCAATGAAAAACTCTTTGAAGTAATGCTATCCCCTGTTTTTATAGGCGATAAAAAAGAGATTTTGGTACTTTGGCGAGATATTACCCAAATAAAAGAGCTTCAAAAAGAGAGGGAGATCGGACGCTCAATCCTTATACAACAAAGCAAACTTGCAGAGATGGGGGCGATGATAGGGGCTATTGCCCACCAGTGGAGACAGCCGCTAAATGCTATATGGCTTATGGTGCAAGAGGCTAAGATGGCTTATGATTTTGGCGAGATGTCACCTGAGGCTATGGCGCAATTTAAAGAGACTATAGGCGAGCAAATCAAGTTTATGACCGAAACTATTGAAGATTTTAGGAATTTTTATAAGCCTTCAGTAAATAAAAATTTATTCTCCGTTGCTAAGGCTATTAAAAGTGTTCTTAGACTGCTTGATAACCAAATTAAAAAAGATGGGATAACTGTTAATTTAGAGGCAGATGATGAGTTGCAAGTTAATGGCTTTGAGAGCGAGTTTAAACAAGTTGCGCTAAATATTATAAATAACGCAAAAGATGCTTTGATGCAAAATAATATTCAAAATAGAACTATAGATATATCTGTCACAAAAGAAGATAATGAAGTTGTAATTGCAATTAGGGATAATGGTGGGGGGATAGATGAGCATCTATTAAAAACCGGCAAACTCTTTGAGCCATATGTCACAACCAAAGGTGAAAAGGGGACTGGGATAGGGCTTTCTCTTGGTAAAGTAATTATTGAGCAAAAGATGCAAGGCAAGCTTGAAGCTCGCAATGTAGAGGGTGGCGCTGAGTTTGTTATTAAATTGGCCGCTTAAAATAAGATTTTATAAGGGTGTAAACGCTATTATTAGCAGTTAAAAGCCCGCATTTTTTGATACACATCTTAGGTTTATGTTGTTTGACTCATAAAGATAAAAAAGCGGCGTAAAAAGCATTTTAAAAGCATTTATTTTATTTAGGATAATAGAATTTGAAGGCAAAAAAACTAATTTCTGTTATGGATACATCTTTTCGCGACGGTTTGCAGTCGGTGTATGGCGGAAGGGTGCTTACTAAAGATATTAAACCAGCTATTGAGGCGTTTGTATATGCAGGTATAAAACACTTTGAATGTGGCGGTGGGGCTAGGTTTCAGTCGCTATATTTTTATTGCAATGAAGACGCCTTTGAGATGATGGATACTTTTCGCTCTATCGTCGGTCCAGATATCAAACTTCAAACCCTCTCAAGAGGCGTTAGCCATGTAGGGCTTGATACTGGCTCGAGAAATACGATTGAGCTTCATGCAAAACTTTTTAAAAAACATGGCATAACTACAATTAGAAACTTTGATGCCCTAAACGATGTTCAAAACCTTATATATCCGGCCGAGTGTATAAAAAAATATGGATTAAACCATGAGGTTTGCGTAACTGTAATGGAGTTACCACCTGGGTGCTATGGCGCTCACGAAGTAGATTTTTATATGAATGTCCTTAGAAATATACTAGATAGCGGACTGCCGTTTGACTCTGTATGTTTCAAAGACGCTTCAGGTACAGCAAGGCCTCGCAAGGTATTTGAGACAATTAAAGCCGCTAGAGCGCTTTTGGGTGATGATATGCACATCCGTTTTCACACACACGAGACCGCAGGCGTAAGTGTGGCTTGTTATTTAGCGGCTCTTGAGGCTGGTGCAGATGGGATTGACCTTGCTATGGATCCTGTAAGTGGCGGCACAAGTCAGCCAGATACGCTAACGATGCTACATGCTCTTAAGGGAAGCGAATACGATTTGGGGTTAGATGCAAAAAAATTGCTTGAAGCTCAAAAGGCGCTAAAAGAGTGCCTAAAAGATTATTTTGTTCCACCTGAGGCAAAAGAGGTTTGCACGCTGATACCTTTTTCTCCTATGCCGGGCGGAGCGCTGACTGCAAATACTCAAATGATGAGAGATACAAAAACCCTTGATAAGCTCCCTGCCGCTCTTGAAGCGATGGGAGAGGTGGTTGCAAGAGGTGGATTTGGCACATCTGTTACCCCTGTTAGCCAATTTTATTTCCAACAAGCGTTTAATAATGTTGTATTTGGTCCTTGGAAAAAAATAGCCGATGGTTATGGTAAGATGCTTTTAGGGTATTTTGGCAAAACCCCTGTTGCCCCTGATCCAGAGCTTGTGGCTATTGCAAAAGAGCAGTTAAATCTTGAGCCTACGACTGAAAACCCGCTTGATATAGCAGATAGAGACTTTAATAAAAGCATAGTGTGCTTTGAAGAGCAATTACGACATCACAATCTCCCCGTTACTGAAGAAAATCTTTTTATCGTAGCAACTTGCGCCGATAAAGGAATAGCGTTTTTAAAGGGCGAAGCAAAAGTAAATGTAAGAAAAGTAGACCACCATGCATCCGAAGCCGGGCATAAAGCCTCTGAAGAGAAAGTAATTCACGATATGCTTGAGAGATTTGATTTGTATTCTCTAACCGCAGATGCTTTGGAGCTAAAAGTATCTGCCACTCCTGATATGTCGGAAGATCTTGAAAAAATTTGGAGTAAAAAAAATATACAGTTTAAACTGGACAGAAAAGCCAAAGGCTCTGATTCGTTGGGTGATGGCGGAGTCGATGCGGATGGCAATATCCATGTGCACGCTCCGCTTCCTTCGGAGGTTATCAAAGTACTAGTGCAGGTTGGGGATGAAGTCAAAGACGGCGAAGATTTGATGATACTGGAGGCCATGAAAATGGTGATGGAGGTGCAAGCTCCAGCCGATGGGGTAGTCAAAGCAATACATGTTAAGCAAGGAAGCGCCGTAGAGAGCGGGCAAGTTCTTGTAACATTGGAGTAAATATTAAGCCTTATGCGCTTTTTGAGTGTAAGGTTGGATTTATTCCTTTAGGCTAGTATAAAGCGATACAAACTCAGCCAAAGCAAAAAAATCATCTTTTGGGATAGACCTAGAGCCAACCTTTTCAAATGCTAGTTCGCTTTGAGATTCGTTTGT
>JAVRLX010000068.1:0-7695 GCA_031960985.1 Campylobacterales bacterium
CCACAAAACCATCTTTAGCATCAATCCCTACAACTACATTATATTTTGCGGCTACGGTTTTGACAAATGCTGGATTTTGCGTCGCTATTGTTCCCAAAATTACTCTATCGATACCGAGATCAATGTATCTTTTTATTGTATCCTCATCTCTGATGCCGCCCCCTAATTGGAGCTTTAGGGTTGTCGCCTCTCTAATTTTTTTAATAGCCTCTAGATTCATAGGATTTCCCGCAAATGCTCCGTTGAGATCTACGATGTGTACCCAATCACTTCCCATCTCTTCAAATGCCCTTGCTAAATAATAAGGCTCATCTGAGTAAACCTTTGCGCTCTCCATAATCCCCTTCGTTAGCCGCACCGCCTTGCCATCTTTTAGGTCTATTGCCGGATAAATCGTCATTTTCTCTCCAAAAAGTTTTTAAGTATTTTTAGCCCAACATCACCCGATTTTTCAGGGTGTGGTTGAATTCCGCAGATATTATCTCTCTCCACCATGCTGACAAATCGCTCGCCGTAGTGCGAGATGCAAAGCGCTTCATCATTAGTAGCTTTGGCGTGATAGGAGTGAACAAAATAAAGATAAAACTCATCTTCAACTCCTTCAAGCAAGATGGACTCTTTTTGACGAAATAACTTATTCCACCCCATGTGCGGGATTTTGCGCTCGTCTCCTAGTATTTCAGCGTCGAAGCGAACTATATCGCCCCTTAAAAGCCCAAGCCCCGCCGTCTCTTCGTGCTCAAAACCTCTCTCAAAAAGTAGTTGCATCCCAAGGCAGACTCCAAAAATCTCCTTTGTTTTTGCCGCTTCCTTTATGGCTTCTTCCATCCCTGTCTCTTTTAGGTGTTTCATTGCATCTGGAAACGCCCCCACCCCTGGAAGGATAATTTTGTCATATTCTTTTAGTTTTTCGCACTCACAGACTATATCCGCCTCAAAACCAACTTTTGCGCAAGAGTTTTTTACGCTTGCGAGATTGCCCATTTGGTAATTTACAATTGCAACCCTAATCACGAGGCTCTCTTTTTGGCTTGTTTGTTGATTTGATGTAATATGCTAACGATACAAGGAGTCCAGCAACCCCTCCAAAAAGTATTAATGCATATGTCATTTTACTAGGGTCGGTTAGGGCAAATTTAAATACAAGCATTAACGCCTCAATAGCTACCGCTATAATAATTGAGCCAATAAACTTTGTCATTGTCTGATGTATCTCTCCGGCGTTATCGCGTCTATTTCGCTCTAATACCTCTTCTTCAAAAATCGCTTTTACAAGGTCAAAGATAGCAAGAGAGAGTGTAAAAAGGATGGTTGTCTCAAAAATACCTTGTATTTGCAGGTCATTAGGATGCATCCCTTCGGCAAATAGACCTAGTATCCCCTTGATAAATAGTAGTATTGCAATTAAAAATAAAGAAATGCTAAATACCCCATAAGTAATTTTGCTAGTATTTGTAAAAATTGTGCTCCATATCGTCGGATGCAGTATTCTTACTATATCTTTTAGCGGTATGTCTATTACGGCTACGAATTTGAGATTGTTTTTGTCGTCATATATAGGCATTGAGGCGCTAACGCAAAGCTCTCCTGTGATTACACTAGGATAAGGATCTGTTAAAATCGGTTTTTTCTCTCTAGCCGCCCTATAGTAGTATGCCCTGTTGGCTCTATTGACGCCTGCGCCTTTGCGATATTCGGGCTTGTTTGAGATATTGTCGATTAGTTGTACCCCTTTGGCATCTAAAACATAAAGTATCGATATATTTTCGTTCTCTTTTTTTATCTTTTTAAATGCCGCAATTATCGTATCTAGCGTAATATCTGGAACATGATTTGGTATGTTTCTTGTTAGAAGATATGTTAGATATGCTCTCGCCTCTACCCGCAAGGAGGCAAATTGTTTTAACTCGTTTGTCAATTTATCCCTACCCCTTTTTAAGATAAATTCTATCTAAAATGCTTTTAAGCCTATTGCTGTAAGCATCCTACCGCATTTTCCGTTTTCGGCTCTGTATGAAAAGTATTTTTGGCTTTCGCATGATGTGCAAGATGGATTTATCTCTATATTTTTATCTTTTATTCCAAGCGCGTTTGCTTGAGCTGTGAGGACTTTGGCGATATCGAGATAACTTTTGCCATCTCTTTGTGTTAGCGCATTTTCGTACTTTTTAAATTCACTAGCCATTTCAAAAGGTAGTTCATAACAACACCCTCTAATATGGGCCCCGATATACATGATTAGATTTTGCGCTCTTGCGCCGTACCTATCTGCCATTTTTGTTACACAATTACTTAAGATATTTAACTGCGCCCCTTTGCGTCCGGCGTGCAAGGCGGCTACAGCGCGACTGATTGGGTCATAAAGGAGGACTCCTGCGCAATCGGCGGTCTGAATGGCTAGCGTTAGCCCTGCTTCATTTGTCATCATCCCGTCCGCCTCGCCGCCAAACCAAAAACTACCGCTTGGCTTTATCTTGCGGCTATCAACCTCTAACACAAGGTCGCCGTGGATTTGCTTTAGGAGGACTATTTTGTGTGTTTTGGCAAGCCTGGCTCGCCTTTGCTCTAGCTTGTCCGCATCGTCATCTACATAATCTGCGAAGTTGCCGTGATTTTTGTTAGTGCAAAAGGCGTTTACTTCGCCAAAGCGTTCAAATATTTTCATTTTTAGCCGCCACTAAGTAAAATTTACGAAAAAATATCGGAAAACGGTTGAAAATAGCAATAGTTAGACTCTCGGCAATCGGTGATATTATCTTTAGCCTTGTGGCGGCGGCTCTTATTAAACAAAAGTTTAAAGATGCCCATATTACTTGGATTGTTGATAAGAGGTTTGAAGATGTTGTAAAAAATTCCCCTTTTGTAGACGAAATTGTAGCTCTACAGCTAAAGCCGCTTAAGATTAGCCCTTTGATAGAAGCAATCAAAAACTTAAAAGAGCTTGGCAAATTTGATGTGGTACTAGATTTGCAAGGGTTGTTAAAATCTGCTATCGTAACAAGTGTTTTACGCTCACAAAAAAAAGTTGGGTATTCATACAAGAGCGCAAGAGAAGGTGTGGCAAGTTTTTTTTATACCCACAAATGCATTAGCCCATATCAAAAAAATATTGTAAAGCGTTATATTGACCTTTTGAACTTTGCTTTTGGCGGCGGCTTTTTGCTTGATGATGTATACAAAAAGCCAAAACTGTTAGGATACAAAACTCAAAAAATAGCTTCAAACAAAAAAAATATCCTCATCAATATGCTAGCCTCAAAACCAAATAAAATATACCCTTGGGATAAGATGAAAGAGGTTGCGGGGGCATTTAAAAACGAAAATATTATTATCCTTGATAGCGCTGATAAGATGGGGCTTGATGAGATAAAAGGGATTATAGATTCTTGCGACCTTGTAATAGGCGGGGATACTGGCATTACGCACATGGCGTGGGCTATGAATGTCCCAAGTATTACTATATTTGGGGCAACACCGCATGAAAGAAACGCCTTTGCAACCGATAAAAATGTGATAATAGGGGCAAAAGATGGGGTGGATGCATCAAAGCTTGATTATAATGATTTTAGTATTGCGCAAATTGAGCCACAAAAGATAATAGAGGTTGCAAAGGGGCTTTTATGAGAGATTTTTTGTATATTTTGCTTTTTCGCTTTTTTGCTTTTGTGGTAAAAATTACCCCAACACTTTTGCTTTCAAAACTTATTAAAGCTTTAGCGATTTTTGCATACATAGTTGATAAAAAGCATAGGCGGATAGCTGAAGTTAATTTAGATTTTGCATATAACAAAACACTTAGCGAGGCCGATAAAAAAGAGATTATTATTTTGGCCTATGAAAATATACTTAAAAATGCTATCAGCGTAGCAAGTGATATGACCCCCGAAGAGATGCTATCAAAATTTGAGTATGTAAATATTGGGGTTGTAAAAAAGCTAATAGATGATGGGACAAAGATAATATTTATAACGGCGCATTATGGCAATTGGGAGGTTTTGATTAAAGCGTTGGCTGCTAAAACTGGGCTTAAGATAGTAGCAGTTGGAAGAGAGCTTGATTCAAAAGTGATGGATATGGTTATTAAAAACTCCAGAGAGAGGTTTGGAGCCGAGCTAATTAGTAAACACGGGGCGATGCGAAAATTAGTAAAAGCGCTCAAAGATGGAAAATCGGCTGGGATATTAGTCGATCAAAATACGGCTGAAGATGAGGGGCTACTTATTAGTTTTTTTGGCAAAGAGGCAAGGCAAACTCCGGTAGCCTCAATCCTTGCAAGGCGTTTTAGGGCGGCAATTGTGCCGGTGTTTTGCGAAAATATAGAGCTTGATAGATACAAACTTATCTTTTATGAGCCAATTTACTGTCCGCTTACAGACGATGTTGACGCTGATATACTCTCTTGCACGCAGGCGCAATCGGATGCGTTAGAGGTGCAAATCCGCAAAAATCCTGGCCTTTGGTTTTGGTTTCATAAGCGGTGGAAAAATAGGTATGAAGAGATTTATAGATGAAAATCCTTGTAATAAAGTTTCGGCACATAGGGGATGTGCTTTTATCATCTGTCCTTGCCAAAAATCTTAAAGAGGCATATCCTGGCGCAAAAGTGGATTATCTCATAAACGCTGAATCAAAGGAGATGCTAACGCTAAATCCGTATATCGATGAAGCGTTTGTGTATGACCGCAAAAAGGCGAAGTTTAGCGGGATGTTTGGACGATTCAAATATGAGCTGTCGCTACTAAGGGGTATTCGAAAGAGAGGATATAACATTGTTATCAACACTACCGAAGGGGAGAGGGGGGGATATGTGGCTCTGTTTTCGGGGGCGAAAGTGCGTGTTGGTGTCGCCGCAAAAAAAGGGATATTTGCGAAGTTTTCACCCTATACCCACTCATTTAGGCTAACTTTAATGCGCCATTTGGTGGAGTCAAACTTGGATGCTCTGAGAGCCTTGGGGCTAACTCCAAAGTATAAAGAGGTGGAGCTGTTTTTTGCGTCTAGTGATGAGGCAAAAGTAAACGAACTACTTGGAAGTGTGAAAGAATTTGTGCATATCCATCCTACATCGAGGTGGTTTTTTAAGTGCCTCTCTCCTGCTCAAAACGCCGAGATTATAGATTTTGTAGAATCGCTTGGGATAAAAGCTGTAATTACGGCGGCTCCTGATGCAAAAGAGCAAAAAATGGTTGAAGAGATACTTTCGTATTGCAAAAGTAAGCCACTAAACTTGGCGGGAAAACTAACGCTCAAAGAGTTAGCCGCCCTAAGCAAAAAAGCAAAACTATTTTTTGGGGTGGATACGGCGGCAATGCATATAGCGGCAAGTCAAAATACGCCGTGTATAGCTATCTTTGGACCATCTGGCGTGTTTAACTGGGGGGCGTGGGATAATGAGATAAAAGAGTGCACATATACCCAAAAAAACGGTATTCAACGGATGGGAAAACATACGATGTTTCAAGTAAGTTGGGATTGCGCCCCATGCGGAAAAGATGGGTGCGATGGAAGCAAAAAAAGTAAATGTCTCTTAGAATATCCACTTGAAAAGGTAAAAGAGGAGATAAAGGCTAAGCTTTTAGCGCCCTATTTGCCTCATACAGCTTGATATATTTCCAAAACACCCACTGCGCGTTGTAAGAGCTAACAATAAAGCCGCCGTAGCCATCCAAAAACCCTTTTTGCAAGATAAAGCTTTTAAAAAAGGTAAAAATAGAGTGAAATAGCGCTTTTGATGGTGAAGAGCTTTTTTTGCCGGCATACTCTTTGGCGTATAAGTCGCTATAGTTTTGAATTTTTCTTAAAAAATCTGCGGCAGAGTCAAAAGAGTAGTGTTTTGCGCTATTTTTAAACGCTTTGATTTTTAAACCGTCAAGCCTGATATTTTCGTGCACCTCTCTATCGTCAAATCCTGTAACTTTGCGATTGTAGAGTCTATATTTGTAATCAGGTGACCAGCCGCACCCTTTGATGTGTCTCCCTTGATAGTAGTTGTCAAAGCGGATTTTATAGACGGTGTGTTCATCTAAGGTCTCGGCGGCAATCTCTGCGGCAAGAGCCTGACTTACTACCTCATCGGCGTCGATAGAGAGTATCCAATCATTAGTTGCTAAGTTTTCCATTTTTTGGTGGGCTTTGCCAAAACCCTCAAAAATATCTTGTTTATATATTTTGACATTTGGAAAATTAGCGGCTATTTCGGTAGTGGCATCTGTAGAGCCGTTATCTAATAATACTATTTCATTCACAAATTGCAAAGATAAGAGGACTTCCTCTATATGTTTTTGGGCGTTTTTCGCTAAAATCGTGGCAGTAATTGGTATTAAACTCATATGCAAAGTGTAGTAAAAAGGGTATAAAAATTTGATAAAGGTATTAGAAGTAGAGGCTTCAAAAGGGTTTGGTGGGCAGGAAAAAAGGACGATTAGACTCGCAAATTATATGCCAAAAGATAAGGTAAAGACATATTTTGCTGTAAATCCGGATAGTATTCTTATGAGGGATGCGGACAAACTCGGTATTGAGTGTTTGCCTATTAAGATGGGGGCTACTTACGATATTTTTGCCGTCTTGACGCTTGTGAGATATATCAAAAAACTCGGTATCGATATTGTATCGACGCATTCTGGTAGAGATGGTTGGCTTGGTGGAATCGCCGCAAAAATAGCTGGAGTTAAGTGCGTTCGAGTTCGTCACCTTCAAACCCCATTTGCGAGTGCGTTTAGCTACAAATATCTAACCGATGAGGTTACTGCGATAAGCGAGGGGGTGCGAGAGTATATAGCTTCGCGTGGTGTTAAAAGGCAAAAGATTAGGCTTATTTACACAGGGATTGATACGAAGCATTTTAAGAGGGGTGAAAGTAGCTTGAGAAAAGAGTTGGAAGTAGCTAAAGAGACATTTCTTGTAGGGATTATAGCGATACTTAGAGGGGCAAAAAGGCACAAAGATCTAATAGATGCTATCAAAAAGCTATCCGAAAAATATGATGTAAAGTTAGTCATCGTAGGCGAGGGGCCGCAATGGGAAAACCTCCAAAACAAAATAAAAGAGGATGGGCTGGAAGATAGGGTGATAATGACCGGATACCGAAACGATACGGTAAATATCCTAAGCGCTCTTGATTTGTTTGTTTTGCCATCAAATATGGAGGCTTTAGGCACTGCGCTATTAGAGGCGCAAAGCTGTGGTGTGCCGGTGGTTGGCTCTAGGGTTGGCGGAATACCTGAAGCATTAGAAGATGGTGGAAGTGGGCTTTTGTTTGAGAGCGAAAATGTTGATGATTTAGCCGAAAAAATAGAGAGATTTATTGTGGATAAAGAGTTTTATGAGAGGGCCTCTAAAAGGGCAAGGGAGTTTGTCGCTCAAAAATTTTCGGTTGAAAAGATGGTAGCAGATACCTTAAGGCAATACGAGGAGTTACTATCTTGAGTTGGTATAATTGGCAACCTTATATTCGCTCATTAAGGCTTCACGCAGGGCGCCCAAAAATCAAAGATTTTTACCCTTGCGCTACAGAATCATTCGCTTCACATGAGGTTGCCAAATATGCATATTAAAAAAGCGCTTAGCATTCCTGTGCTCATGTACCACCATGTGAGCGCCCACAAGGGTTCACTTGTTACTATTACCCCTGAAAATTTCGACTCCCACGCAAAGTTTCTCGCGGAGAGCGGGTATAAGAGTTTGAGCTTAGAT
>JAVRLX010000069.1:0-7606 GCA_031960985.1 Campylobacterales bacterium
GATCTCTCTCAATTGCTATGGCAGTGGCTGAAGGGACAAGCGTGGTTAGAAATGCCAAAGAGCTACGGGTAAAAGAATCGGATAGAATAACGACCGTTATAACAAACTTAAGGGCTTTTGGCATTGAGTGTGAAGAGTTTGAAGATGGGTATAAAATAAAAGGGGGCGAATTTAAAAAAGCGTATGTAACAAGCTTTGGCGACCATAGAATTGCGATGAGTTTTGCGATAGCCTCCTTAAAAAGTGGCGGCAAAATAGATGGTTTTGAAGCGGTCTCAACCTCTTTTCCTAACTTTGTAGAGCTTTTATCTAAGATTACTGGGGTAAAAGAGTATGCAATATAAACTAGCCTCAAGTTATGGTTTTTGTTTTGGGGTAAAAAGGGCTATTAAGATAGCGGAAAATACCCCGCATAGCGTCACTTATGGTCCGCTTATTCATAACAAGATGGAGATAAATAGGCTAAAAGAAAGCTTTGGCGTTGGACTAATAGAAAATTTTAATGAACTAAAGAGAGAAAATACAGTTGTTATTAGAACTCACGGAATACAAAAGAGTGAATTAGAGAAATTAAAAGAGGGTGGCTTTGATATTGTAGATGCAACTTGTCCATATGTGACAAAACCACAAGAGATATGTCAAAAGATGAGCAAAGAGGGGTATGATATAGTAATATTTGGAGATAGGACTCATCCAGAGGTAAAGGGTGTTATGAGCTATGCCGATGATACTAATAGAGTTTTTGTTGTTTTATCCAAAGATGAGCTTTTGGGATTAAGTTTAAAGGATAAAGTGGCAGTAATTTCACAAACTACGAGAAAAATAGGGGAGTTTATGGAGATTGTTGAAGCTCTTTTGTCTTCATCCAGAGAGGTTAGGGTGTTTAATACCATTTGTAACGCTACTGGTGAAAATCAAAAAGCGGCGGCTGAGCTTTCAAAAGAGGCTGATATTATGCTTGTAGTTGGTGGTAAAAATTCATCAAATACCAAACAACTGCTTGAGATATGCAAAGCTAATTGCGAAAGTAGCTTTTTGGTTGAATCTGCAAATGACATAGAAGAATCTTGGTTTGATGGTAAGAAATTTTGCGGAATTAGCGCAGGAGCATCCACGCCAGATTGGGTAATTTCTGAAGTTATAGATAGAGTCAGCAATATTTAAGTAAACTAATAAAAAACAAAAAAAGAAGGAATACGTATGATTCATGGGGCGGTAAGGTTAGAGGAAATAGGCGAAGAAGAGGATTTCGCAAAACTTCTTGAAGAGTCTTTTAGGAATGAAAAAAGTGAGAAGACGATCGAAGGTAGGATAGTCGAAATAAAAGACGATTATGTATCTGTTGATGTCGGTAAAAAAGTAGATGGCAGACTGCCTATATCTGAAATTACCGACGCCGATGGAAGTCTTAGGTTTAAAGTTGGCGATGTAATACCGGTAACAATATCTGGGCAAAAAGGTGAGAGGCCGATAGTTTCTCATAAAAATGCGATAAAAAAAAGATTGCAAACAGCATTTATAGAGGCTAATAAAGACTACGAAGAGAGAGAAATAATCGTAGAGGGTAAAATAACTAAGAAAAATAAGGGCGGTTTTATCGTTGAAAACGATGAGGGGGTAGAGTTTTTTATGCCAAACTCGCTTGCTCTTATTAGGCATGATGAAGCCAATGTAATAGGTAAGAAAATAACTGCAACTGTAGTCAAAATAGATGAAGGTAACGGCTCTATCGTACTTTCTAGAAAAAAACTTCTAAACGACAAACGAAAAACAAAAAGAGAAGTTATTAAAAAGCTTGTTGAAGAGGGCAAGATAGTAGAAGGCGTAGTAAAAAAAATAGCAAGCTATGGAATGTTTGTAGAGGTTGACGGCGTAGATGGGCTTGTGCATTACAACGAAATAAGCTTTAAAGGTCCTGTAAATCCAGCGACTCTTTATAAAGTTGGCGATACCGTAATGGTAAAAGCGATTAATTATGATAAAGACAAAAAACACCTATCTTTTTCAATTAAAGCCGCAACGCAAGATCCATGGGAAGACATTAAAAATGAGCTCGAGGTGGGTGACGCCGTAAAAGCTGTTGTTTCAAATATCGAGACTTACGGCGCATTCCTTGACATAGGAAATGACATAGAGGGCTTTTTGCATATATCAGAAATCTCTTGGCAGAAAAATATCAAACATCCAAGTGAGGTATTAAGTGTTGGACAGGAGATAAATGCCGAAATAATAGAGCTTGATGTGGACGCTAGAAGACTTAGACTCTCAGCTAAAAAACTTCTTCCAAAGCCATTTGATAAGTTTGTATCTACATATCAAGTAGGGCAGGTTGTTAAAGGTATCGTTACTTCAACAACTGACTTTGGAGCATTTATCAAAATTGGAGATGTAGAGGGGTTACTTCACAATGAGGACGCCTCTTGGTTTAGGGATGAAAAATGCAAAGATAATCTCAAAAGTGGTGATGAGGTAGAAGTAAAAATCATCAAGATAGACTCAGACAAAGAGAAAATATCCCTTAGCCTTAAAGAGCTTCAAGAAAGCCCGGTAAAAGTATATGCAAGGACGCATAAGCTCGGAGATAGGGTGGTTGGTAAAGTAAGGGATATTAAAGAGTTTGGCGTTTTTGTGGAGCTTGCTCGCGGAGTAGATGGGCTTATAAGAATTGAAGATTTGTATCCCAAAAAAGCCTCAGAGCTTGCTATTGGCGATGAGATAGAAGCCTCTATTATTATGCTAGATGAGGGTAAAATAAGATTATCCGTTAAAAAAATACAAAAAGATAAAGACAAAGAGGTTCTAAAAGAAGTTAACAAAAATAGTGGCGATAGCTATTTTAACGAATCTTTGCGAGAGCAGCTTAAAAACTAAATCTACAATAGATGAAAAAACCAAAAATCTTTCTTGCCGCTTGGAGTCTGCTTTTTACGGTAGGCGCCATTGCTGCTTACTTTTATATCAAAATATCATCCACGCCTGTTTTTTCGGTAATATCTTCACAAAAAACAGAAACAGGCGCAATAGAAACTGGAGCAAAAAAAAGCTGGTTTTTAAAAATATCAGATAAAGAAGCGTCAGATTTGTATCCAGCTACAGAGATAGCTTTTAACTTGGATATGGGTGAGCCAAAAGAGGATGGTAAAGAGTTTTACTATATACTCTCAATCTCAAAACTAAATGAAGAAAAGTTTAGAATCGTTGAAAAGAAGCTAAACGAATTAAGGGTTTTGTATAGCGTCAAAAAAGACGGGGACGGTTTTAGTGTTAATATCTCGCTAAAAGATAAAGTTTCTATGCAAAAGTTAGTTTCTGAACTAAAAAATTCGCTTTAAATAACTTTTAAGGAAGTAAAAAAAGATGGTAAAAATTGTCGTATGTGACCACATACATCCAAAAGGGCTTGAAATACTCGAGGGTGCAAAGGATATTGAATATGTAAACATAGCAAATGAGCCAAAATCCAAAATACCAGAGCTTATTGGGGATGCGGAGGTGGTAATTACCAGAAGCCCAACCGATGTTGATGCAAAATTTTTAGCTGGCGCCCATAAGTTAAAAGCGCTTATAAGAGCTGGCGTTGGCGTTGATAATGTCGATATTGAGGCTTGCAGTAAAAAAGGGGTAATTGTTATGAATGTCCCTACGGCCAATACTATCGCCGCCGTAGAGCTTACAATGGCGCATATGCTAAATTGTATGCGAGCTTTTCCGTATGCTCACTCTCAACTTAAAGACAAACGAATTTGGAAGAGAGAAGATTGGTATGGCAAAGAGCTATATGGCAAAAAACTAGGCGTTATAGGCTTTGGAAACATAGGAAGCAGGGTTGCTACAAGGGCGCTTGCCTTTGGAATGGATGTCGTAACTTATGACCCTTATATCAAGCCTACAAAAGCGACAGATCTTGGAGTGACATATACAACAAATTTTGATGATATCCTTGCATGCGATATTATTACTATCCATACGCCAAAAAACAAAGAGACAATCAATATGATAACGGCTAAAGAAATAGCCAAGATGAAAGATGGCGTGATTTTGATTAATTGCGCTAGAGGGGGGCTGTATAACGAGCAAGATCTCTATGAGGGGCTCAAATCCAAAAAGATAGCATTTGCAGGGATGGATGTATTTAACAAAGAACCAGCAATAGATAACCCTTTACTTGAGCTTGATAATATATGTGTTACGGCTCACCTTGGGGCAAATACACTAGAATCGCAAGAAAAAATAGCTATAGAGGCCGCTACAAATGCTCTTCAAGCCGCAAGAGGAATAGCCTATCCAAATGCCCTAAATCTCCCTGTTAAAGTGAGTGAAGTGCCAGAGTTTGCGCTTGGCTTTTTGGAGCTTGCCCAAAAAATGGCGTTTTTGGCTTCACAAATCAACAAAGGGGCTATTGAGTCTATCAAAGTTACCGCAGAGGGTGAAATAGCGGCGTATTTAGAGCCTTTAGCTACTTTTGCAATAGTAGGCGCCGCAACACAATCTGTAGGTGAAAATGTAAACTATGTAAACGCCTCTTTTTTAATGAAAGAGATGGGCGTAGAGGTTTTGACAAAAGAAGAGAAAAACACAAGCGGATATAAAAACAAAATATGTGTCAAACTTACAACGGCTGGCGGCAATACCACTACCATTTGTGGGACAATGTTTGATGAAAATACGGCAAGAGTTATGAATATCAATGGGTTTGAGGTTGATGTAGAGCCAAAAGGGAAGATGATATTCTTTAAAAACTCAGATGTGCCGGGCGTTATTGGGGATGTAGGTACGACTTTGGCCAAACACAATATCAATATAGCCGACTTTAGACTTGGTAGAAACCAGCACAAAGAGGCGCTTGCGGTAATTATTGTAGATAATGAGATAACCGCCGATGTGCTTTCGGAATTATCGACGCTAAAAGCCGCAATAAGCGTCACATACGCTGAGATTTAAGGCTCTATCCTAATATGCGGATTTTTTGAAATATCCAGCCTGTTCAAAAGAGAGGTCAAATCCTCTTTTGACATGGCTACGCATCCAGCTGTTGGCGAGCCATCGTTTTTTTGGATATGTATAAAGATGCAAGAGCCCATCTTTTTTTTACCTTCTTCGTTATACCCTATGACCGCCCCTATATCATATTGACCGTCATCTCTTAGCATATATTCAAAACTATCAAAATCTCTCTCTATTTTTTTGGAATCTACTATACGATTGTAATATTTTGACTTTGGATCGTCTACGCAGTATAGATTCTGAGTTGTTTTAATGAATGGCATCTTGGATTTTTCCAACGGTTCTTTGCCAAAAAGGGTAGTGATTTTGTAATTTCCGCTAGGAGTTTTGCCATCCCCCTCTCTCTTTTCTCCCTCTTTTGCTATTCCGTTTTTGCCTATTACGGCGGGATATGAAGCAATGAGCAGTTTATCTTCATAAAAACTAACTATTGCCTTTTGGATATTTGCTCCTTCCTTAGTGACAACTATCTGTTGTTTGACGCCGCACCCAGATAGTAAAAGCGCAGTGACTATAAAAGTTAAAATATTTTTGTTCATCTGACTATAATAACAAAAATTTTTACAAACAAGTTGTTCTTATGGATTATGGCTATTTATCCTTGATTGTTCCCATTGTAGTTGTGCTTGCCGCCATAATAACTAGAGAGGTTGTGCTCTCTTTATTTTTGGGTGTTATTGCTTGGCAGGGGGTAAAACTTGGGTATTTTGCCCCTTTTGAGACTCTTTATTTCAGTTTTGAAGCTATTATCTCTCTTTTTGCCAAAGCGTGGGTCGTTAAGAGTATTGTCTTTATCGTTCTTGTCGGCTCGATACTTGCGCTTATTGTCAAAAGCGGCGGCGTAGATGCATTTGTATCATATCTTATACAGGAATCTGCAAGGATAAAGAGCAAAAGAAGCGCTCTTTTGATGGGGTATCTTATCGGTATTCTTATTTTTATTGAGTCGACTGTTACATCGCTAGTGGTTGGGGCTGTAACGACTCCGCTTGCCGAAAAGTTTGGAGCCTCTAGAGCGAAAGTCGCATATATCTGCGACTCCACATCGGCGCCAGTTTGCTCTCTTATTCCACTCAATGGCTGGGGCGCTCTTATGACGGGGCTGGTCGGCGCACAAATAGCCTCCGGTGTTATAGCGGGTGACGCCGTGGGTATAGTGATAAACTCTATCGTCTATAACTTCTATTCCATTTTGACGCTATTGTTTGTTTTGTATATTATTATCTGGGAGAAAGATTTTTTATATATGAAACAAAGCGAACTTGCCGCTAAAAAACATATTAAAACTGAATATATCCATACAAAAGGGGGCGCAAAAGTTATGTTTTTACTCCTTCCGATTGCGACGCTTACTATTAGTTCTATACTGTTTTTGATTCTTAGCGGCGGTGGCGACATTATGAAAGGCAGCGGTACCACGGCTGTTTTTTATGGAGTTATAGCAACCCTTATTTTTTGTTTTGCGTATTTTGTGGTATGGCATCGTCGTTTTAATGTGGATGAGTATTTTTTGCACCTTAAAACAGGGGCATTTGATATGGCTTATATTGGAGTAATGATGACGCTTGCCTTTGCGATAGGGGAGGCAACGAAAGATCTTGGCGCTGGGGCGTATCTTGCTGGTATGGTTTCAGGGTTTACATCGCCTTCGTATATTGCGGCTATCGTTTTTTTTGCGGCATCGATTATTTCATTTTCTACAGGAACTAGCTGGGGTACTTTTAGCGTTATGATACCAATAAGCGTTCAGGTTGGAGCTCCAATGGGTGTCGATCCTGCTTTGATGGTAGGAGCCGCAGTGGCGGGTGGGGTGTTTGGAGATCATTGCTCGCCAATTTCTGACACCACCATAGTATCCGCTGCGGCTACTGGATGCGACCCAGTTGAGCATATAAAGACACAGCTACCTTATGCTATTGTTGTTGCCATAATATCGCTTGTTTGTTATGTAGTGGTTGGTTTGCTAAAATGAGGAGGCGTAACTTTTTTTATTTTGGCATTATAATCTCAAAAAAAGCGAAAGAAGTAGGATAGAAGGCGAAAATTAGCATTAAAAACGCATTATTGTGTTTTATACTGCTAAGCGATGGGCAGTAAAATAGGGAGGTGTATACAAAATGATAGAAGAATTAAAAAAAGAGGCGCAAAATCTTAGCGTTTTGTTTGTTGAAGATGACCCTGGTTTTTTGAGTATTCTAAAAGAGTTGTTAGAAAAGTTTTTTGGAACCATTAAAACTGCTACGGATGGCGAAAAGGGGCTTGCCATGTACAAGGAAAACGGTTTTTTTGACCTTGTTATTACCGATATTACGATGCCCAAAATGGATGGGCTTACAATGAGTGAAAATATAAAAGCGCTCAACCAATCCCAGCATATCTTGGCGGTATCCGCCCATAGCGACGCCGACAAACTTATAAAAGCGATAGATATAGGGATAGACAGTTTTCTTTTAAAACCATTAGATAGTGTGGTATTTTTGGATAGATTGCTCAAAATCTCAAAGGCTATCAATAGAAAAATGATAGAAGAGCGGGAAAAAGAGCTTGAAAAACTACTGATTACGCAAAGCAAAATGGCCTCAATTGGCGAGATGATTAGCAT
>JAVRLX010000070.1:0-7298 GCA_031960985.1 Campylobacterales bacterium
CGATTGTCGCCAAATATTTGGGCATCAATTTTGAGGTGCTAGACAGAAGCGAAGTGTTTAAAAAAGAGGTTTTTGAGCCGTTTTTACACGAGTACGAGGCGGGACGAACGCCAAATCCGTGCACGCTGTGCAACCGAAAAATCAAGTTCGGAGAGCTGGCTGATTATGCCGTCTCAAAAGGTTTCGACTTTTTGGCTACGGGACATTACGTGCAAACGGACGGCACTTTTTTGTACGAGGCGGTGGATGACACGAAAGACCAAAGCTACTTTTTGTTTAACCTGAGGGCTGAAATTTTGCCGCGCCTGATCTTCCCGATGGCGAAATACAAAAAAGAGCACATAAAAGCTTTAGCGGCGCAAATTCCGACGTTTCAAGAGCTTTCGACACAGGGCGAGAGTCAAGAGATTTGCTTTGTGGAGACGACTTACATCGACAGGCTAAAAGAGCGGTTCGAGGTAGACAAAACGGGACCGGTGGTGGATGAGAGCGGGAAAGTCGTAGGCAAACATGCGGGCTACATGCACTATACCATTGGCAAGCGCAAGGGGCTAGACGTGCCGCTTTCACAAGTACCGCTGTACGTAAAAAGCATAGACCCGGCCACGAATACGATAGTCGCCGCCCGGCACGACGCCGTGATGACGAGCTGTTTTTACGTCGAGCGGTTAAATCTGTTCGGCACAAAAGAGCAGTTGGCACGCTGTTTCGTCAAGGTGCGCTATAGAAGTCGCAAAACGCCCTGCCGTGTAGAATTTGAAGGAGAAAGGGCGAAAGTTTTGCTGGATAATCCGGAATTTGCCATAGCAAGCGGACAGGCGGCTGTTTTTTACGACGGCGAAAAGGTGCTTGGCGGAGGATACATAGCTACCCTACCGCAAGTTTATCCGTTTTGCTAACCCCTGCTATAATGACGCACAAAAGTAATAAATTTAAAGGGGCTTTGCGCCATGGACACCTCGCAAAATAAAAGTAAATTTTCTGTCAGACGCTTTTTTGCGGAGTATAAACCTAGCGAAATAGAGGATACCATACCGTCGATAGTCACGGAGGTTTTTTTTGAGGGCGTATTGCTTGCCCGCATAGAGCTAGAGCGCGAAGAGCCGCACAATCCGCTAGCAAACGACATAGGCGATTTTGCCCGCATTTACTCGGATGAGAGCGTGCTAGTAAGCGAATTTACAGACCTCATCTGGAGCCTCGACGAGCCGTTTAAAAAAGAGATGCTGTGGCTTTTGGCGGACGAACTGGCGGTAATTTTAACGGAGGAGATGGGGCGGTGACCTTCGCCAAGCTTCCGCCGCAGTTTCGCTTAGGCATAGAGAGCAAGGTAGACAGGGATTCAAAAACATTAAGTCTGGCTAGAATCGGTACGCATAATCAGATATTTGAACCCTCTGAATAATAAAGTGCTTCAGTGCGAATGCTAATTTTTGGGTTAAAAGATTGCGAAACAAAAGCTTTTGCAATGTGGTGCTTTATTAGACCTCTCCTAAAACCTATGCTGTTTTAGTGGGGTTTCATATGTTGCGGCAGGTGTTTGCGCAAATTTTTTTAAGCTACTTTTTGTAACTTGAAAAAATTTGCGCAAGCAAGTGTCGTAACGAGGAACCCCAATGAAATTGAGATAGGTTTTAGGAGAGGTCTATTTATTCAGAGGGTTCAATTAGGTCAAAAAAGGTCGTCATGTTCCTACCCACCACCCCCGCCGAAAAAGAGAAGCTCGGCATAAAGCAATTTGATATTGTCCTAGTGAGCGGCGATACCTATATCGACTCTGCTTATAGCGGTGTGGCTATCATCGGGCGGCTACTGGCGAGTAAGGGGTGTAGTGTCGGCATCATCGCTCAACCAGATATTGAGACGGATGACATCGCAAGACTTGGTGAGCCGAAGCTCTTTTGGGGAGTGAGTGCGGGGCTAGTCGATAGCATGGTCGCCAACTATACTGCGACCAAAAAACCTAGGCGTAGCGACGACTTCACCCCCGGCGGCAAAAACACCAAAAGACCGGATAGAGCGAGCATAGTCTATACGGGGCTAATCAGAAAGCATTTCAAAAACACCGTGCCTATCGTGCTAGGCGGTATCGAGGCTTCCTTGCGGCGGGTGGCGCATTACGATTTTTGGAGCAATAACATCCGAAAATCCCTGCTTTTTGACGCAAAAGCGGACGCTCTCATCTATGGTATGGGCGAAAAGACGGCGCTAGAGCTTGCAAGTGCGCTAAAGAGCGGCAAAGAGTGGCGAGAGATAAGAGGGCTTTGCTACGCCGCCAAAGAGCCGAAAGAGGGATATATTAGCCTGCCTAGCTTCGATGATGTAAAAGCGGATAAAAATAAGTTTATAGACGCTTTTCATCTGTTTTACCACAACAACGACCCGCTAAGCTCTCAGGGGCTTTGTCAAAAACAAGACGACAGATACCTCATCCAAAACCCGCCGCAGTACTATCTAAGCGAGTCCGAAATCGACGCCGTGTACGACCTGCCTTACACGAGAGATGTCCACCCGTATTACAAGCAAGATGGCGAGGTAAAAGCGTTGGAGACTATCAAGTTTTCCGTCACGACACATCACGGGTGTTACGGCGAGTGCAACTTTTGCGCTATCACCGTCCATCAGGGCAGGACTATCAGAAGCCGTAGCGAAGAGTCGATAATCAAGGAAGTGAAGGGCTTCACGAGCGCAAAGGATTTTAAAGGCAATATCTTCGATGTGGGCGGAGCGACGGCAAATATGTACGGCTATGATTGCGTCAAAAAGCTAAAATCCGGCGACTGTCACCACCAAAGATGCACGGGTGACAAGGTATGCAAAAGCCTAAAACCAAACCACAAACGGCTCATAAATCTACTGCGAAACATCCGTAAAATCCCAAAAATCAAAAAAGTATTCGTCCAAAGCGGCATCCGCTACGACCTGATAAATCAGGACAAAGAGTACGGCGATATGTATCTGAAGGAAATTGCCGCAAACCATGTGAGCGGACAGATGAAAATAGCCCCGGAGCACACCGAACAAAAAGTGCTAAAGCTCATGGGCAAGCCCGACAAAGAGACGCTACTAGGCTTCAAGCAAAAGTTTGAAAACATGAGTAAAATTAGCGGCAAACAACAGTTTCTCACCTACTATATGATAGCCGCCCATCCGGGGTGCTCTGAAGCCGATATGGCAGCAATGAAAAACTTTGCTTCCGCAAGACTACGACTAAACCCCGAACAGGTGCAGATATTCACCCCAACCCCATCGACCTACTCAACGCTGATGTACTACACCGAGATGGACCCGTGGACGAGGCAAAAAATCTTTGTCGAAAAAGACCCTGTGAAGAAGCAGAAGCAAAAGGATATTATCGTAGGAGGTGGTAAATGATTATAAAATGTGTGTTGGTGGAAACTAGCTAAACAACCACCCAAAAACGCCTAAACCTCTCATGCGCTCAATTTCTGGTAAGTTACACTCTAAATGAGTGTTGCCCCATGAAGATAAATTACTATCTGGGCAGTCTTTTATTAATAGTTTTCCAATTTCTTCAAGATTTGATTTTTTAAGAAAGCGTTTTAAGTTTTCAACTTCCTTATGGTTGACGCCCAATATAAAAACTCTGTTCCTGTATTGCTCAGGTACTATTTCATTCAATTTGTCTCTTCTAGCCTGAAAGGAGCCAAGCTGGTTTGTACTTTTATCGTCAAAATCCATCAGTAACAGAATGTGGCATTGTTTATTATTTTTGACTAAATTTAAATTCTCCTCAAGATTATCAAAAACTTTTTTCCATCCACCGCAAGGCTCTTTAATATCAATTACATGCGCATTGGTATTTGTGGATTTTTTTACTCCATTAAGAATGCTTCGATATGGCTCATCCTCCAAAAATATCACTAAATGTTTTTCATATTTATTGATACTCATCTAATCAAGCTCCCCATTATCATACGCATCTATGATTGTCTTACTATCGTAATGTATTTCATTTAATGATTTTAGTCTTGTTGGAGCTAGATGCGATGATCTACTGATTACAAAGATATTGTGATCTGAAAAGTTATTAATAACTCTTTGATTATGCGATGTTATTAATAGTTGGGCTTGACTATCTTCGGATTCAAATGCTCTTCTATGATCGGTTATAAAATGATTTAGCTCTGTTAATCCTATAAAGTTATCTGGCTCATCCCAAAGGCAAAGCATAGATGGATTGTTTTTTTGTGCAGCTATTATGCTGGCGGCTAAAAAGAATATTTTTTCACCGTCAGATAGTTGTTTAAAATCCAACTCGATACTACCGTCCTCCTTAAAAACAAATAGATGCTTTCGCTCTTCTCCGCTGGTGCTTTTGAATACTACTAGGTCTGGCATGCGGAATTTCAAAAATTCGTACATTGTTGCATAGAGACTAGGATTTGAAGCAAGTAACCATCTAACCCATTCTAGAACATTTCCACCATCTCTATTTAATATCCTGCTTTCTGTTTTTGATAGCTCATGGAAATGTCTAGGGGATGGGGATAGGATGACTATACTACTTAGCCAGTTTTTAAAGATAGCAATATCGTCTTTTTCGGATCGAACAGAGATTAGGGGAAGACCTATATGGTGCCAATCAAGCAGAAAATGTGCGGAATCGTTTAGCGAGGTTTGCCCCCCGTCACGCTCCATAATCGGTTTATTATCTACGGATAGATTTTCAGATTTAATTTTTGGATATAAAAAGTTATCTGGAAATTCTATTTCGATTTTATACTCATAGCTTTTTCCCTCAATAGCAACTCCAACCTCAAGCTCCATTGGTAGTTGTTTATGTCCAAAACTAAAATCTTGCTCTTTGACCAATGACTTCAAATGGGTAGTGCCTTGACCAATTTGCTGAAAAATTTGAACAGCTTCAAATATGGTCGTTTTTCCTGAACCGTTCCTTCCTAGTAAAAATGCGGAATGCAAATTGTCTAGTTTGAGTTCAAAATTTTGCAAACATCTAAAATTGTTTATATAAAGTTTTTTTAGCATGCATAAGCCTTTGCTATGAATGGTATTGTTTATGGTGTAAAGTATAGCATAGATTTATATATTCAAAAAAATGATTTAGAGTGGCAATCTCTGCACAAGTTCAAACATCTTTGGCACTATTAGGAGTACAAAGAGCTAGATGTTAGGTTGCCGCAGTTTAAAATGATAATTTTTGGGGGAGCGCCGAAGCGAAAACAGAGCTCCATAAAATCTCTGTCTTTGCTCATTATGACCGCATTTTCTGCCTTGGCTCTCTCGAATATTTCTATATCCGTCGCATCTTTAAGCCCTAGGTCTCTAAGCGCCACGGCTTTAATCTCAAATCTATACTCAAACCATAGCGCCAATTTTGGCGGCAGATATGCGTCAAGCCAAATTGTCAAGCCGCTACTCTTTTGACCGTTGTCCTCTTCGCCGCAAAATGTAGGCACACCAAAATATCTTCTCTCTCAAGGTCGGGAAAATCCTCAAGTATCTCCTCGATAGAGACATTTTGCGCCAACATCTCAAGTATATCGCTTACCCTAATTCGCATCCCCCGAATAATCGGAGCGCCTTCGCATTTTTGAATATCAAATGTGATTCTATCATCCAAATTCATCTTTAAAATAAGGGGTCGGGTATTGGGAATTAACTTAGTTAGAGACTTAAATACCCCAACAAGTAATAAATTTACTTAATCAACCTTGACTATAATGCTAAATACATATATAATCATCCTTATACAAAAGGATAAACTATGAAAGAGCTCTTCAAAAGAATCATCACAGATTTCATAGAAAAAGAGATCAAAGGGATAATGCCTAGAGAGTACCAAATCCCGCTAGATAGCGCCAAAATCATCTCTCTCATCGGTGTGAGGCGAAGCGGCAAAAGCTCTATTTTGTTTGATTTGATAAATAGACTGCGGGCGAGTGTGGCAAGAGAAAATATCATCTATCTCAACTTTGAAGATGATAGACTTTTCCCTTTGAAGCTAGAGCATTTGGATTTGATAATGGAGGGGTTTTATGAGCTTTATCCCGCCAAAAGGGATGAGAAAATCTATCTGTTTTTGGATGAAGTGCAGGTCGTAGAGGGGTGGGAGTTGTATATCCGCCGTATTTATGACACGCTCAATGTCGCTGTTTTTATCACGGGTTCTAGCGCCAAGCTTCTATCCTCGGAGATAGCTACGAGCCTGCGAGGTAGGACTATCAGTTTTGAGATTTTCCCGTTTTCATTTTTGGAGTACCTAAAGGCGCGAGATATACAAATCAATCTCAACTCCTCAAAATCGCTTAGTTTCATCAAAAATGCCCTTGCCAGTTATCTCATCGATGGCGGTTTTGCCGAAACTATCAATGAAGACAGCTTCATCAGTAGAAAAATTTTGAGCGACTATCTGGAGTTGATTGTTTTCAAAGATATAGCGGAGCGGCACAATATCGCAAACACGGCGCTGCTCAAACATCTCAATAAATACTGCTTTACCAATATCTCTACGCTTCTTAGCTTTACCAAGCTTTACAATGAGTTCAAATCTGCCGGATTCAAGCTAAGTAAGGACACGATTTTTAACTATATGGCGTACCTAGAAGATGCGTATGCGCTATTTACCGTGCCGATTTACCGCAACTCCATCAAAGAAGAGCAGAGAAACCCCAAAAAAATATATGCCATCGACAATGGATTTAAAAAGATTTATGACTATGCGATAACTGAAGATATGGGCAAACTCTATGAAAATATTGTTTTCTTGCACTTAAGGCGACAAACCAAAGATATATATTATTTCAAACAAAATCAAGAGGTTGATTTTTATGCGAAGCTAAGCGACAAAGCCGTATTGGTCAATGTCAGCTATGAAATCAAGGATGAAAAAACAAGAAAAAGAGAGCTGGACGGACTGCTTGAGGCGATGGAATATTTTCACCTCGATGTGGCATATCTGATCACAAAAGATGAAGATAGCGTGGTGGAGATAGGTGATAAAAAGGTTTATATCGTACCGCTATACAAATACTTAATCGAAGAAGGCGGTAAATGAGCGAAAAATATAGATGCGGATGGGTCTAGCTAAGCGACACCATGTATATGCGGGGCTAAGCCGGCTAACGGTACTCAAAAAACGGGATGGATACCGATAAGAATGCAAAAGCCTATCTTGCCATCTTGCCAAAAAAGCATATAATTGAACCCTCTGAATAAATAAAGCACCACATTGCAAAAGCTTTTGTTTTGTAATCTTTTAACCCAAAAATGAGCCACTTACAACCGGTAAGCGACTAATTTTTGGGTCAAAATCT
>JAVRLX010000071.1:0-7309 GCA_031960985.1 Campylobacterales bacterium
AGAGAGGCCACAACACCGGCTAAATGAGCCGCCATCCCCGCCGCACACACAAAAACTTTAGCCCCCCTCTCTTCGGCATTTTTTACATACTCATGCGTCCTATCTGGGCTTCTGTGGGCGCTTGAGACAAGAAGCTCATACGCTACGCCAAACTTCTCTAAAGTTTCAGCGCAACTCTTCATCATATCGTAATCACTTTTGGAGCCCATTATTATCGATACAAAAGCCATTTTAATCCTCCTTTCTTCTTAAAAAACTAAATTTTGGGAAAACTGTTGGCAAAAATATCTTGTTTGTATTGCCGCTATGCACACTATCAAGCTCTTTTTCGCTCTCTGTAACTATTTTTTTAAAAGTTACAAAAAGCTTGCCCTCTTTTTTATACACCCTTCCAATCTCATTGTCGCACTCTAATACACCCCCATCTGGCGGCAATAATATCTCTATCTCATCGCCTGGATATATCTTGTCTTTACAATAAAAAAAGAGCCCATCTTCCGGCACAAAACCCTTAACCTGATATTCGCCGTTGCTCATTGCGGTTTCTTCATTTTGAGTACCGTCTTTCTCAAAAGGGCGAGAGACTATATAACCATCGGTGTAACCCCTATTTTTAAGGGTATTTAGCTCGCTTTCATAATAGCTTCCATTAAATTTACCATCATAATAATCATCAATGGCTTTTTTGTATGTTTTAGCCGTTACGGCGGCGTAATATAGGCTCTTTGTCCGCCCCTCAATTTTTAAGCTATCTATTACGCCACTATCTAAAATCTCTTTTATGTGTTGCGACAGATTGAGATCTTTTGCATTAAAGAGATATGTACCCTCCCCCGGTATCTCCTCTAATCTCATAAGTGTTTTATGTTCAGGATTTTCAACAAAAACTTCATATGGCATACGACAATCATTAGCGCAACTGCCGCGATTTGGGACTCTCCCCATTTGAAGCGATGATATAAGGCACCTACCGCTATACGCAAAACACATAGAGCCGTGTACAAAAATCTCTATCTCAATATGAGGCAGATGTTTTTTAATGCCTTCTAAATCTCTTAAGCTACACTCCCTAGCCGCTATAATACGGGTAACACCCATATCTGCATAGACCTCAGCATCCATATAGTTTAAGACATTTGCTTGCGTAGATAGATGGATGTCGATATTTGGAGCTACTTTTTTGGCAAGCTTGATAACGCCGGGGGTTGAGACTATAAAAGCATCTGGTTTTAGCTCACAAAGGGCGGCAAGGTGTTTTTCAACAAGCGAAAGTTGAGAGTTAAACGGAAATCCATTTACCGTAGCATATACTTTTTTACCCCTTTGGTGTGCATACTCTATAGCCTCGCCAAAGCTTTGCATATCAAACTCTTTTCCGCTTCTAATCCTAAGCGAAAAGTGACTAACCCCACCATACACAGCGTCGGCTCCATATTCCAAAGCAACCCTTAATTTCTCTGGATCTCCAGCTGGAGAGAGGAGTTCGACTCTTTTTTGACTCATTTTTTTCCAAATGCGGCTATTAGCGCCTCTATATCATCATCTCCAACTAAATCTTCGGTTGAGTCGCCGTGAATATGTTTTGCGCTACTTACCCGTTTTTCGTCCTCGATTTTTCCTTCGAAAAGCTTGTTCATATAATTTGACAATGCCCTCATAATATTAATTACACGCTCTATTTTTTGTCTATGGATATCTTGATATTGCATCATATCCATAATGCTCATCGTATTCATCCCTATATTTCCAAGGTGATTCATTACCTCTTCATAACTAGCTAGAGCATTCTCTATATTCTTGCTTTGAGCGCCAAACGCCTCTATTTTTGGAAATTTAGCAGAGAGTTTACTCATCAAATCTTTTAGCGACAAGAGCGTTTCATTTATGGAGGACATATTTTCTTCCGCAGCCATCTGTTCATTGGAGATTTGCTCCAACATATCAAACATTTGAGTTGCTTTTTCCTCTGACTCTTTGGTCACATCATCTAGCTGATGAACAACTTTATTTTCTGTTAGAGGTGGTGGTGGTGGCCAAGCCTCTGTCGCGCCAAGTTTATACTCTATTTTTGGATTTTGACTCTCCTCGCTAGCTATCTCATCTGCCAAAGCGGCATCGCCATCATCTATATCATCCATATCGCCGTTCATTAATTTGTCGAGTTCTTCTTGGGTCATACTACACCTTCTATGCAACTGTATTTTATCTAAGCTTCTAACGCATCAAACTTGGCTAATTATATCTTTTTTCGTTTATAATTTTATTTAAGTGATGATCATTTGTGAAAATAAAATTAAAGAGCTAACAATGCTTGTAGACCTACACAACCACACCCCTTTATGCAATCACGCAAGAGGCGAGCCGATAGAATTCGTACAAAAAGCGATAGAACAAAATATCTCTATTTTTGGCTTTTCAGATCATGCGCCAATGAACTTTGACGAAGCTTACAGAATGCGCTTTGATGAGATGGATAGGTACGAAAAAACCATTTTGGAATTAAAGAGCGAATATAAAAACCAAATAGATATAAGAGTTGCCTATGAAGTCGACTATCTCCCCGGCTTTATGGACTCTAGAGTATTTGACAGAGAGGTGGATTATCTCATAGGATCTGTCCATTTTATCGGCGGTTGGGGATTTGATAATCCGGAGTTTATCGGTGAATATAAAGGCAGAGACCCAGATGAGACGTGGGGCGATTACTTTAGACTTATAGGCGATATGGCAAAAACTGGGCAATTTAATATTGTAGGACACATGGATCTTCTAAAAGTATTTAATTTTAAACCATCAAAGGATACTGCAAAACTGGCAATGAATGCCCTAGAGGAGATAAAAAAAGCTGGGATGGCTATAGAGATAAATGCCTCAGGATTTAGAAAACCGGTAAAAGAACAATACCCGTCAAATGAGCTTTTAAAAGCCGCTTTGGATTTTGAAATTCCGATAACATTTGGCAGTGACGCTCATGATTTGTCGCACATAGGCTATAAGCTTGCAGAAAATTTGGCAAAAGCAAAGGAGCTTGGATTTAAAGAATATGCAAGCTTCAAAGAACGGAAAATGGAATTGATTAAAATTTAATCACACCAAAAAGAAAATATACAGCCTTTTTTGCTACAATTTTGTTATAAGCAAGTTATTAAAAGGAGAAAATAAATGTATAGCAGCACTGAAGACGTTAAAAAAATTTTTGACGTTATAAAAGAAAAAGAGATCGAATTTGTAGATTTTAGATTTACAGATTTTAAAGGAACTTGGCACCATGTCTCTTACAATGTAAAATCTATAAACGAAGATAGCTTCAAAGGAATCCCTTTTGATGGAAGCTCTATTCCATACTGGCAACCAATTAACAAATCAGATATGCAGCTTATTCCAGACGCCAAAGCGTTTTTCGTAGATCCATTTACTGCAGACCCGACACTTGTAGTTTTCTGCGATGCTTATGACATCTACAAAGGTGAATTATATGCCAAATGCCCGAGATCAATCGCTAAAAAAGCTATGGAATACCTAAAATCTACAGGTCTTGGAGATGTGGCTTATTTTGGACCAGAAAATGAATTTTTCGTATTTGACGATGTAAAAGCTAGAAGCGACATCAACTGCCAATATTACGAAATCGATAGCGAAGAGGGCGTTTGGAACTCCGCTAAATCTTATACAGATGGTGGTTTTAACTCAGGGCATAGACCAGGGACAAAAGGCGGCTATTTCCCAGTGCCTCCAGTTGATACGATGATGGATCTAAGAGCTGAGATGGTAAAAGTAATGGAGGAGATTGGGTTAGAGACTTTTGTTGTCCACCACGAAGTTGCGCAAGGTCAAGGCGAAATTGGCGTTAAATTTGGCACTCTTGTAGAGGCTGCAGATAATGTGCAAAAAGTAAAATATGTAGTCAAAATGGTTGCCGCAATGAATGGCAAAACTGCTACATTTATGCCAAAACCGCTTTACGGCGACAACGGTAACGGTATGCATGTACACCAATCAATCTGGAACAAAGGGGAAAATACCTTTGCAGGCGACAAATATCAAGGTTTAAGCCAAACAGCCCTTTACTACATCGGCGGGGTGCTAAAACACGCTAGAGCGCTTGCGGCGTTTACAAACCCATCAACAAACTCATACAAAAGACTAATTCCAGGATTTGAAGCCCCTTCAATCCTTGCTTACTCTGCAACAAACAGATCGGCATCTTGTAGAATTCCATATGTAAACAGTCCAAAAGCAAAAAGATGCGAATTTAGATTCCCAGATTCAACAGCCAACCCATACCTTGCATTTGCTGCAATGCTCCTTGCCGGTATTGATGGTATCAAAAACCAAATCGATCCAGGTGCGCCTAGAGAGGAGGATTTGTTTGAGCTTACCCTTGATGAAATTAGAGAAAAAGGTATCAAGCAAATGCCTCATACACTAAGAGGAGCGGCTGAATCGCTAATCGCTGATTGGGATTTTCTAAAATCAACAGGCGTATTTACCGATGAGATGCTAAATGATTACAAACGATTTTTGTTTGAAACTCAAATTTGGCCATATGAAGCTAGACCTCACCCATTCGAGTTTTTAACCTCTTACTCTTGCTAACAATTTATCCCTTTTGCCAATGAAAACGGCAAAGGGGGGGGTTTTAAATCGAACCCTCTGAACAAAGCCATTTTATGGTCATTTTTATGACTTTCTTTTGAAAGTTGAATTTTTTGTGTTTTTAGGCGGCTCTTTGTTTTTATTTCAATAATTCCACCAAATATTCCTTTAAGCTCTTAAGTCACCTACTTATCAAAAAACACCGCCGAGGGCATATCAAATCCAAAATCTTTCCTCTTATACTCCTTAGGAGCCACCACCAAAGCAAACCCACCGCCTGCAAACTCCCACATAGCATAAAAATCTCTTTTGGAGCTAATATAATCGCCAAAGGCAGGATCAAATATACTCACAAAATCACCCTCATGATTAATGACGACAACAAAGTGCGGAAATTCGGCTTCTCTAACCACAAGAACTATTATAGGCATACGCAACTTATCAAATACCTCTCTTGAAAATTGATACCCCGCCGCTTCAAATCCAAGTTCCCTAGCAATTCGTCCAAGCTCTTCAAAACTAAGCATATCCGTCTTACCCGCCAAAAGTAAAATATCTTTTTCATTTTTTGAGCCGCCATAAAGATTTAGAGCAGCCGCGCCACAAGACTCTTCATAAGCTTGCCTTATGGTATATTTTGATTTTATACTCGAAAGAGACTTCGCAGCAAACATCTCGTCGTCAAAAGCCGCAAGCATAGAGAGGCAAAACGCTAAAAAAACTAAAACTTTCGCCACAACGACACAGAAAATATAGAGTCCGGTGCGTCAGAAGAGCCGCCCGCCGAACCAGAAATAGACAAAGATGTTCTAGGCGTAAGCACATATGTGGCGCCGATGCTCATCGTGGGAATTGATTTTGAGTTTGAGACTTTAGCGCCGTTTGTCTTACTCTCTAGTTGCAGATAGCTGTCCAGATAGTTGAGGCTTGAAATCTCCGATAGATTCAAGAGAGTAAATTCCTCCAAGCCAAAGAGAATCAAAATCCGTAGCATCGCTATGTTTGTAACCGCTAAAGTCGATATACTCTCTTCGTTTTGAGCTGCCTGTTCCGGTCGCTAATATATCTAAGTTTTTACTAGCCGTATAAATTAGCGTTTGTGAGAGTACGACGCTTTTTGTATCCGTCCATACTCTGCCGTCGTTTTGAGTCATTAGTTCCGGATATAAGGCGTAAGTATTTGCATTGACGCTACTTACAAAACTTATGGTAGAGATGCTTCTTATTCCTTGTTGGTTTCTAAATAAAGAGTCTATTGTCACGGGGTCGGAGGCAAATAAGGAAATTGATAGAAGAGTTACGGCGAGGATTGGTGTTTTTGTCATCCTACGGTATCCAAAAACTGTGTATTTCTAACTTTTATCGTTATCTCTTCTTTTACACTTTGCAAGTCTTTTTGTTTTTCAAACTCTTTTTTTGCTATAGCTAATTCTGCTCCCAAGGCCTCTTTTTCTACGGCGGTTAATACGCTTTCGTTGCCGTTTGAAGCTTTTAGTTTTTGGAGAGCGGCGGTGGCTTCTTTGTTGTTTGTTTTTTCGAGAAGTAGTTTTAACATTTCGGCTGTTTTATCGTCGAATGGATTTGGGCGATTATTATCTATATTGCCAAGATGCTTTTTAGCGTTATCTATCAACAATACCCTATACCCACCTACACTGTCGAGAGCTTCTTCATTGCTCAATGTGCCGCTTGCGTCTTTATCGGACTTTATAGTAAAATCAAGCATACTCTCAATTGATTCAGATCCTTCCATTTTGTCCGTATGTGGGCTCGTATATGTTTCTGTTACCGTTTCGATAATACTAAGAACTTTCCTGCCGATACCTTTGGCTTCTCCAATTGTGCTATACCCATTTTTCGTATTTTGATACTCCTCATCGCTAAGCTTCCCGTCTTTATTAGCGTCCGCCTTTAAAAACTCTCTTTTGTAAGCTATATCTCCAAACCATCCTGATACATATGCTTCGGCTTCTCCGTTTAGTCTTAAGCTTCCGTCTTTTCTTTCGAAGAAGTTGTTTTCAGAGCTAAAGTGTTGTTTTAGTTTGTTGATGCTTTCATTTGAGAGGTTTAGCTTTACTAGATCACCATTTGTAGGGTCTGCAAATACTACTGTTCGTTCGTCAAGGTTTGGAGGGATTGTTTTGTCTACCGTTTGCGATGTTTTAGAAGGGTCGGAGGCGACGGACGATTGTTCGACGCTCTCCTCTTCTTCAAGTTGTTGTTTGGTTTTCGTATTTACAGTTGTTTCCATGGCGGTAAAGGCTATACCTATGGCTTGCACTTTAGCTTGAGAGAAGTCCAATCCTACCATGAACTAGTTCTCCCAGGATATGTTCTACCCCAATAATAAGAACCAAATGCTCTAGCATATATAGAACTATTTGTGGTTACAGGTGTATAGACAGCTCTAGTATTAGAATTGTAATACATACTGCCGACACCAGTATATGAAGAATAATACCCGCCCTTCACACCGCTCATCTCATCACCGGAAAGAACCCTTACGCCGACTTCATTGGCTTTAGCCGTAGTAACGGCGCCGTTGGTGGCTAAAGACAATAAATCCGTCTCGCCTGCAAAACTAGCGGAAGCAAGAAGTGTACCTATCAAAGCCAATCTTAAGAATATCTTTTGCATGGAAACTCCTTGTATGTTGTAAAATGTATGTAACACACTTAACTCATGCAAAGGCGGTGTGTTACTAATGACAATT
>JAVRLX010000072.1:0-7094 GCA_031960985.1 Campylobacterales bacterium
AGAAAAGAAGCAAACAACTCGTTTGACTCTTAAACTACTTCTCTGAAGTTTTAAGGCGCTTCAGTGAAACAGGATGGGAATTGTAGCGGAAAGTTGAGATGTTGTCAAGGGGGTTTTGGGGGAAAAGTTGTAGATTTTTTTAAAAAAGCGTTTTAAAACCCTTAAATAAAGGCCTTTACTTGCCTAAACAAAAATTTCTAAACATCGAATCTAGCATCTCTTCATTATCATACGGCTTTGTAATAGATGATATATACATAATCGCCTCTTTAATGTGGTAAGAAAAAAATTCCAACTCCAAAGTATCTAAAAATAAAATCGCACTAGTTACTTCATTAAATGCATTATTTGCAGCCTCTATCTGTCTTTTGTTTATAAGTATGTCGCCCTCATAATCATAAGACTCCTCCAAAATAGATTCCAACTCTTTATATATCGCTATAGGGTTTTCATTTTTGTTATATTGTATGGTATGAAAATTATTCAACTTTGATTTGTCTATACGGCTATCCAAGTCTGATTTTGTTAAAATGACAATTATTTTTTTGTTTTTATCGGAACTTATAAGCCGTATAATCTCCTCATCTTCTTCATCCAGCTCTCTCGAACTATCAAATAGCGCCAAAACAATATCTGAGTCATTAAAGGCTTTTATGGAGTACTCTATTCCTATTCGCTCTATTTCGTCTTCGGCTTTTCTGATGCCAGCGGTATCAACGAGTCTTATAGCAAAGCCCCCTATTTTTATCTGCTCTTCTATCGTATCTCTAGTAGTTCCAGCAATAGGACTTACTATGGCTCTTTCAAAATTTAAGATTTTATTCAAAAGCGAGCTTTTGCCGACATTTGGCTTTCCTATAATACTTACCTTGAAACCCTGAAATAGACCCTCTCTGGCAACACTAGCTTTTACTATATAATCTAATTTATTGGCAATTTGGGATATTTTGGCTTTGAGTCTATCTATCGTATCAGCCGGTAAATCCTCATCGGCATAATCTATACATACTTCGCTAAACGATAGCGCTTCTATAAGAGAAGAGCGCATATCTTCTACCATGATGCCAAGAGAGCCCTGCAGATGCTTTGCTAAATATTTGGCTGATTTTTCGCTATTTGCGTTTATGAGGGCATTTATCGCCTCAGCTTGATCTATCGTAATCTTTGAATTTAAAACCGCAAGCTTCGTAAACTCTCCAGGACTAGCAAGTCTAGCCCCCTTTTCTAAGCACCTATTTAGTATTAAATTTGCCACCATAACACCGCCATGGCATTGAAACTCAACTATATCTTCACCGTTAAAGCTATTTGGAGCCTTAAAGTAGATTATTATCGCCGAGTCTATTGGATTATTGTTGCTGTCATATATATATGAAAGGGTCGCATATCTTGGGGTTATAAAGTCTTTTTTTGAGAGAGCTAAAGCCGTGCTGTAAGCTTCTTTACCGCAAAGCCTAACAATCGAAATAGCCCCCTCTTTCGATGCGGAGGCTATGGCGCAAATTGTTTCATCTAGCATTTTGTTTTGTGTAAAACTCGTTTACTATAATGTATTTGCTTCCATCGTTATTTGTTTTGACGCCAACATAGAGATCGTTAAACTCTTCTCTTAAAATCTTGAGCGCAATCTGAATAAGAACGCCGTCAAGAACTTTTGTCTGCCCTCTTCTATCCTTTCTTATCTGTTCAATAAGCGGTTGTAGATAGTTGTTTATCATATCTTCTTGATTACGCAAAAATTCTGCTATCTCAAGACGAATCAAAAGTCCATATTTTGAATTAATCCAATTGAAAATAAGGTAGCTAAGCGCCTTATATCTATACCCCTCCTTACCGATAAGAAGAGCGCTATCGGGGCCGGCAAATGTAACGAGAACAGTCTCTTCATCAAACGGCTCTACTTTTATCGTATCCAGCTCAAAGCAAGAGTGGGCAAAAAGCTTATTGATGTCTATCTCTATCTCTTCGCAAATCTCAGAAATATCTTTTTTTTCTTTAAAGAAATTATCTTCTATTTTGTTCTTTGACAACACATAGTCGTCTTTTTTGGCTACAACGGTTTCTATTTTAGGCTCAGATGGCTTTTCCGTTAATATTTTATCACGGTATTGTTCTTCTTGCTTTTGCGGTTTTTGCTCTTGCCTGGTTTGCTTTGGCTGATATTTGGCCTCTGGTTTAACAAAGCTAGAAGAGTTTTTTGCAGATTCTTTTTGCACTGCAACAAGTATGGCTTTCTTTCTTCCTATTCCGAAAAAACCGTTTGACGGATACTGTGTTATCTCGTATTCAATATCGGTAATCGAACAACCAAGCTGCTCAGAGGCGAGCTTATACGCCTCCTCCAAACTCCACGCTTCAATTTTAACCATGATGCTCATGCCTTACTTTGTGTTTTTCAATCATTTTATTAACAGCATATTGCTGGGCAATTGAAAGGAGATTGTTAACAAACCAATAAAGGGTAAGACCGGCTGGGAATGCAACAAAAAATATCGTAAAAACAACTGGAAGATATTTAAATATCTTTTCCTGAAGCGGATCGGTAAAGTTTGTTGGCGTAATTTTTTGCTGTAAATACATCGTAGCACCCATCAAAATAGGGAGAACATAATATTGATCCATTAATGATAGATCGTGTATCCACAAAATCCAAGGGGCGCCTTTTAGCTCTATAGCATTTAAAAGAACCCTATAGATAGCAAAAAAAACTGGAATTTGAAGAAGTAGCGGCAAACAACCACTTAGCGGATTTGCCCCATGTTTTTTATACAACTCCATCATATGTATGTTAAGTTTTTGAGGGTCGCCCTTATACTTTTCTCTAAGCTCGGTAAGTTTAGGGGCAAGATCTTTGAGTTTTGCCATAGATACCATACCCTTATAAGTAAGAGGGAAAAGGATAACTCGTATTATGATGGTCAAGATAACAATAGCCCAACCCCAATTACCAACCTCATTTTCAATCCACTCAAGAGCCATAAACAAAGGCTTTGCAAGAAAAGTAAAAAAGCCATACTCTACAACGCCGGTAAGCTTTGGATCTATGCTTTTTAAGGTTTCAACATACTTTGGTCCAATATATCCGCCAAGCTCAATCTCTTTTTTGGCCTCAACATAAGGGGTTGGATTTTGATGGATATCTGCCACACTCACTATAGACAACGGCGCTTTCAGGCTATAAAGAATTGATGAGTAATATCTATCTACTGTTGCGACAACATCAATATTTGAAAGAGTTTCATCAACTTTAATCTTGCCATCTTCTATAGTTTTTACTGTTTGATCGGATGTAATAAACAAAGCCCCTTTAAATGCAAAGCCATCAGCTATAACATCAGGCCTAAACCCAGTTGTAACAAAAAACGGAATATCTTTGCTTGCCGACACTTTAACTTTATATGCGCCGCTTGGCTCGAATGTAATTTGCTTGGTTATATTAACATCCAACACTTCCTGTGTTAGCAGGATAGTCTTTGCTTCTTTGGATGCGTCAATAGAAGCTGTTGACGCTACATAGGAAACTTTTGCGGCCGCCTCTTCTAACCCCCTATCTGCAAACTTAATAGAGAGGGGTTTTGTTTTTAACTCAGCAAATAGTTTAACTGGGTTGCCGTGATCATCTTTAAACTTTTCGCCCTTCATTATAACTTGCGAAATAGTACCGTCTGAGCCAATAAGCAGTTCGGATTCTTTTAATTGAACAGTAGATATAACACTACCTGAGCTTGTTTTATTATTTTGCGAAGAGGTGGAATTAGAAATATTTGAATCTTGATTTTTTAGAGAAGCCGTCAAAGTTTGCGTCGTCTGTTGTTTTGTAGCATTAACCTCAGGACGAAACTTGCTAGCTACAAAAACTTCATAACCTATAAAAAAAACCGCTGATAGAGCTGTTGCTAGAACTAGCCTTTTTGTGGGGGAGAGATTTTCGAGCATTAATTTAACCTTGACCGTTGTAATTTGTCTTGTGCTTTATGACCCTGAATAAAAAAGAGCGAGTGAGCGTTTTGCATCTTCGTAAAGCTTTTTAAATTCGGCGCTACTTGCACTCTGCTTTGCCACAAGCAGATATAAGCCTTCTTTTAAAGACGACTGCTCAGCTCTAAAAATCGCTCGGAGTCTTCTTTTTATCTTATTTCGCATTACGGCTTTCGCCACTTTTTTTGATACGGTATAACCTACCATTCGCTCATTTGAAGGCATATACATAAGTATAACCGTATCGGAATGGTAGGATTTTGACTTGTTATAAACCTTATTAAAAAGCTCGGAGTCTTTAATATGGCTAAACGGTGTTATACGGCCAGCCTTGCTCTGCCTTTTGCTCTTCTTCTAGCAATTACTTTTCTACCGTTTTTTGTCGCCATTCTAGCCCTAAAACCGTGAGTTCTTTTTCTTGATAATTTACTTGGTTGATATGTTCTTTTCACTTTTACTGCCTTTTAAAATTTTTAAATTTAAGGTCGCAATTATATGCTGTTTTACTTAAATTTTCCGCTTTATGGATTAACAAGAGCCTTAATCTCTCCATCTTTTACATCAAATAAAACCCTGTCTCCATCTTTTAATTTATCTTCCAATATCAACTCGGCAAGACTATCTTCTACTATATCATACAGCGCCCTTTTAAGCGGTCTAGCGCCGTAAGCTGGATCAAAGCCTGCGTTTGCAACAAACTGTTTTGCCTCCGCTGAAAGCTCTATCGTTATATCTCTCTCTTTTAGTTTTGCCTGTATACCGCCTAGCATATTGTCCACTATTCTTGATATTTGCGCTAGACCCAAAGGATTGAATACTACAACATCGTCAAGCCTGTTTAGAAATTCTGGTCTAAAATGTTGCTTTAGCTCATTCCATACGGCGGCTTCTCTCTCTTTTTCATCCGCAATACTCATAATTTTTGCAGAAGCTATATTGGAAGTTAAGATAATAATTGTATTTTTAAAATCTACCGTAACCCCTTTATTGTCAGTAAGCCTCCCATCATCAAGCACTTGCAAAAGCATATTAAATACATCCGGATGCGCCTTTTCTATCTCATCAAACAAAACAACACTATAAGGTCTTCTTCTTACCGCTTCAGTTAGTTGTCCACCCTCCTCGTATCCCACATACCCCGGAGGGGCTCCAACTAATCTTGACGCCGCATGTTTTTCCATATATTCGCTCATATCTAGTCTAATCATCGATTTTTCAGAATCAAACAAAAATCTCGCAAGACTTTTTGCCGTCTCAGTTTTACCAACACCCGTTGGACCTAAAAACATAAAGCTTCCTATCGGTCTATTGGCGTCAGAAAGCCCAGCTTTGTTGCGCTTAATGGCTCTTGCCACAGCATGAACGGCATTTTCTTGTCCTATGACCTCTTTTTTGAGGGTCTCTTCGATATGTAATATTTTATCTTTTTCGCTTTGCAACATTTTATTAACTGGAATACCGGTCCATTTTGATATGACGGCGGCGACCGACTCTTCGTCTACGCTATTTTTAAGAAGCACCCCCTCTTTTTCCATATTTTTCCATCTACTCTCAAGAGCCTCTAGCTCTTTTTGGAGATTTGGAATGGCGCCGTATTCTATCTCTGCCGCTTTATTAAAGTTGGCTTCTCTTTTTGCAACTTCCGCCTCTCTTTTGGCATCCTCTATTTTGGATTTTGTTTTGGCTATATCGCTAAAAACCCTCTTTTCTTCCTCAAATTTGCTTTCAAGCGCCCTCTTTTGCTCTTCAAGGTCGGCAAGCTCTTTTTCAAGCTCCCTTAGTCTTGCATCGTTTTTCTCCAGTTTTTCCAGCTTTAACGCCTCTCTTTCAACGTTTAGCCTAGATATCTCCCTTTTTACTTTATCTAGCTCGGCAGGCTCAGACTCTATTTGCATCTTTAGCCCAGCCGCAGCCTCGTCTATCAAATCTATCGCCTTATCTGGCAAAAATCTATCGGTAATATATCTACTTGAGAGTTTTACCGCCGCTACAAGGGCGCTATCTTGTATAGTTATGTTGTGGTGTGCTTCAAGGGAGTCCTTGATTCCTCTCATAATCGATATAGCTTCGTTTTGTGTAGGCTCCGCAACGGTTACCGGCTGAAAACGTCTTTGCATCGCCGCATCTTTTTCAAAGTATTTTCTATACTCTTTTAGCGTTGTAGCCCCTATGGTGCGAAGCTCCCCTCTCGCAAGAGCCGGTTTTAAAAGATTGGCGGCATCCATCGAACCTTCAGACGCCCCTGCGCCGATAATGGTGTGTATCTCATCTATAAAAAGTATGATATTTTTGTCTTTTTGCACCTCTTCGATAACAGCTTTTAGCCTATCCTCAAATTCGCCTCTATATTTTGCGCCGGCAATCAAACTACCCATATCAAGCATTATAATTTTCTTGCTTTGAAGACTTAGCGGCACATCTTTAGCTACTATTCTTTGCGCAAGCCCCTCTACAATCGCAGTCTTACCGACCCCTGGTTCGCCTAACAATATTGGGTTGTTTTTGGATTTTCGAATAAGTATCTGCATAGTGCGATTGACTTCTTCTTCTCTGCCTATTACAGGGTCTAGCTTGCCCTCCGCCGCTTTAGCTGTAAGGTCTATGCCGTATTTAGAGAGAGCTTCAAGCTTTTCATCGGCGCTTTGAGAGTCTATCTTGCGCCCCGCACGAGCCGCTTCAAGATTTTTCTTAAACTCCATCAAATCAATATATTTTCCAAGTGTGTCTTTTAAAAACGGCTCTCCAAGATTTGCTATTAACCAGCTATCGACGGCAATAAAGCTGTCGCCGTTTTTGACGGATTGACCCTCTGCGGCCTCCAAACTTCTATATAGATTTTTTGATATTTTGATATTTTCTTTTGAAACGGTGGATACTTTTGGAAATTTATCAACAGCGCTTTTTAACTCTAGTTCAAGCGCAGCCTTATCGGCAGAGGCTCTGTTAAGCGCTTGATTAAGAACTGAATTTGTATTTGCGACAAGCCCCCACAATACATGTAAAGGTTCAACTTCTTGATTTTTAGAGTGCAAAGCCAAGCTCAGCCCAGACTCTATAGCTTCGGTCATTTGATGTGTTAGTTTTTCAAACAAATTCATAATCTATCCTCGTATAAT
>JAVRLX010000073.1:0-7029 GCA_031960985.1 Campylobacterales bacterium
CGGCAAAACTACACAAAAATGGTAGTTGGCATATTTGCCACAATGAATATTATGTGGATAGCGGTGGCCCTTTATGCTGGGTATTTTAGCGGTATTGAAGAGGGGCATAAGGATATTTTGCATCTAGCGGAATTTATCCTAGCCTCCATAACCCTGTTTTACTCGGGTAGCATATTTTACAAAGGGGCGTTTGCGGCGGCAAAACATGGCTTTGTAACGATGGATACCCTTGTTATCACTGGGGCTACGCTAACCTACGCCTACTCAATTTATGCTTCACTTACCCACACAGGGGAGGCCTATTTTGACTCTGTGACGATGATAATAACCTTTGTCCTTGTGGGTAAATATCTTGAGACGCTATCCAAAAAACAAGCTGTAGACACACTCGATAAACTCTCATCCATTATACCCACAGAGGTTGCCGTAGTTACTGGTAAAAGTGTTGAATATGTGCCAATAGATTCGGTAAGTGTCGGTATGGTGGTAGAGATGCGGGCTGGGGATGTGGCGGCGCTTGATGGGGTCGTAGTAAGCGGGGAGGCAAATTTTGATGAATCAACCTTAAGCGGGGAGCCTGAGCCGGTACTCAAAAAAGTTGGAGAAAAAATAATAAGCGGCTCCAAAAATCTCGATGGCATCATAAAATATGAGGTAACAAAAGATTCAAAAAATTCAAGCTTTTCGGAAATTATCCGTCTCCTTTCTGAGTCGCTGGAGAAAAAACCAAAAATAGAGAGCATTGCAAATAATCTCTCGAGATATTTTTCTGTCACCATCCTCTCTTTGGCTCTTATCACCTTTTTGGGCTGGATGTTCATAGGCGCCGTAAGCTTTGAAAAAGCTCTTGTGATAGCAGTCTCTGTAATTATTATAGCCTGCCCTTGCGCGCTTGCTCTAGCCACCCCTATAGCCTCAGTCGTTGGGCTCTATGCCGCCGCTAAAAAAGGGGTAATATTCAAATCCTCTTCAATGCTTGAAACTATTGCAAAAGCCGATATGATTATTTTAGACAAAACCGGGACAATCACCGAAGGAAAGCCAAAAGTAGTTAGCGAAAAAGAGTTTGCCCCTTATGATAAAGAGGCTTTGTCGGCGCTGGTTGCAATATCTAGACATCCTGTATCGGAAGCGGTATTTGCTCATCTAAATACAAAACCGTCAGAAGTGGAGAGTGCAAAAGAGCTTCGTTCAAAAGGGGTTGAGGCTATTGCAAGCGGCAAACAAATAGTCGGCGGAAATCTGGAGTATTTAGCGGCGCACGGCGTAAAATGTGATATGCAAAGCGATAAGACAATTTTTGCCTACGCCGAGGATGGTAAGCTAAAAGTGGTTTTTGAGCTGGAGGATAAGATTAAGGCGGGAGCAAAAGAGGCAATAGCCGCAATAGAGGAAAATGGACTGAGGGTCGTAATGCTAACCGGCGACAATGAGCTCTCCGCCGCAAAAGTGGCTAGCGAAATCGGAATCAAAGAGTATAAATCCAAGATGACGCCGCAAGATAAACTCTCATTTATAGAAGCAGAGCAAAGAAGCGGCAATATCGTAATTATGGCGGGGGATGGCATCAACGATTCGCTCGCCCTCGCCCGTGCAGATATAGGTATAGCGATGGCATCTGGGGCTGAAATTAATTTACAAACTAGCGATGTAGTACTGCTTCACAACTCGCTTACGGAGCTAAAAGAGGCAATACGAATAGGGCGAAAAACCTACAAAACAATCAAGCAAAATATCGGCATATCGATAATATATAATGCCATCACTATCCCACTTGCGATGGCGGGTTTTGTAATACCTTTGGTGGCGGCAATATCGATGTCGCTTAGCTCTATTTTGGTAGTCTTAAACTCTACAAAAATCAAAAACGGAAACTAAAAATGGATGACAATATACTCTCTTTAATGCTATTTGGCTCTTTGATATTAGGCGGTCTCGGCGTTATTGGTTTTATTTGGGGACTAAAAACTGGGCAATTTGACGATGAAAAAAAGTTTACTCACGGCCTTTTGTTTGACGATGAAGAGGAGTTAAGAGAGGCGGCCAAAAAGGATGAGAAAAAGAAAAAAGATACTAAAACATCTTAAATCATAAGAGTAAGGCTATGCAAAAAGCTATTTTTCTAGACAGAGATGGTGTTATAAACGTCGAAAAAGAGTACGCTTGCAAAATAGAGGATTTTGAGTTTTTACCGGGAGTTTTTGAAGCCGTAAAACACTTTAACGAGCTTGGTTTTATTGTTGTGGTGGTAACAAATCAATCGGGGATAGCCAGAGGATACTACACAGATAACGATTTTTGGCGGCTAAGTGAGTACATGCTAAAAGAGTTTGAGAGGCACGGGGCAAAAATAACGCAAATATACCACTGCCCACACGCTCCAGATGATGGATGCAATTGTCGGAAGCCACTTCCGGGGATGTTTTTAAAAGCAAAAGATGAGCTAAATATCGATATGCAAAATAGTTGGATGATAGGCGATAAAGAGGGCGACATAGAGGGCGCAATATCAGCTGGGGTTGGACATACGATACTTGTTAGAAGTGGGCACAAAATAGATGAGGCAAACACAAAGGCAAACTTCGTCGTTAACGGTATTTTTGATACAATTGAGATAATCAAGTAGGGAAAGTAGACAATGAAATACATAGATTTGGACCTAAATGGTAAAAAAATATTAATTACTGGTGGAGCTGGGTTTGTTGGCTCAAATATCGCATTTCATATTCAAGAAAATTACCCAGAAGCGCAGATAGTGATATTTGATGCTTTTGTGCTTGGGCATTTTAAGAATTTGCAGGGCTTTAAGGGTGAAGTTATAGCTGGTGATATTACAGACCATGCGGCTATGCAAAGGCTAAAGGCGCATAAATTTGACTATATCTTCCATGAAGCGGCAATCTCCGATACGACCGTTATGGATCAAAAAAAGATGGTTGAGGCTAACACCAACGCCTTTGGGGATTTACTTGATATGGCAATTGAGATGGGGGCTGATGTGGTGTATGCAAGCTCAGCTGGAACATACGGCAACTCTCCCGCCCCAAACTGCATAGGAAAGGGTGAAGAGCCTGAAAATGTGTATGGATTTAGTAAGCTTATGATGGATAACTTAGCGGCAAGATACATCAAATACCATCCAAATATCAAAATAGTGGGCTTAAGATACTTCAATGTTTACGGGCCAAGGGAGTTTTACAAAGGGACTACCGCTTCGATGGTACTTCAATTGGGGCTTAAGCTTTTAAAGGGGGAGAGCCCGAGACTCTTTAAGTGGGGAGAACAAAAAAGGGATTTTGTCTATATCGAAGATGTAGTACAGGCAAATATGAAAGCGCTTGAGGCAAAAAAAAGCGGCGTTTATAATGTCGGCGGAGGGGTAGCTAGACAGTACAACGAGCTTTTTGGGATACTAACCTCAACGCTTGGTATTGAAAGGGCAGTGGAGTATATCGACAACCCTTATAAATTTTTCCAAAACCACACAGAGGCAGATATATCCTTAACTAGAGAGTATTTGGGATACGAGCCTCGGTTTAGCCTTGAAGAGGGTATCAAAGCGTACGCAGATGAGATAAAAGCAATAGCAAAAAGAGAATATGGCGTATGATAGAAAAACTTAAGAAGAAACGCCCAAATATTCTCGTAGTCGGCGATTTGATGCTAGATAGCTACCTGTGGGGAGGGGCTGAGAGAATAAGCCCCGAGGCGCCCGTACCGGTAGTGGCGGTAACCAAGGAGACCAAAAGCCTTGGGGGCGCTGGAAATGTGGTGGCAAATCTTATAAGCCTTGGGGCAAATGTTTGGGTATCAAGCATACTTGGCTCAGATGAAGCGGCAAAAATCATCAAATCGGAACTCAAAAGAGTAGGCGCCGATGTTAGTGGCATTTTTGAGGATGCCTCTCGCACTACTTCACTAAAAACAAGGGTAATGGCAGGCTCGCATCAAATAGTTAGGTTTGATAAAGAGACAAAAAACGAGATAGATACCGTAAATGAGGCTAAAATAGTAGATTTTGCCTCCAAAAACGGTTCCAACTTCGACGCAATACTTCTTTCCGATTACAAAAAAGGGATTTTGACAGATTCACTCACACAACAACTTATTAACCTAGCAAACTCCCTAAATATTCCGGTATTAGCCGATCCAAAAGGCTCAGATTACTCCAAATACAAAAACGCAACACTTCTTACTCCAAACAAAAAAGAGGCCGCGGAAGCCACCAAAATAGAGATAAAAGACGATAATAAACTGTTTGAGGCGGGAATCAAGCTAAAAAGAGAACTAAATCTCAAATATTCAATTATTACACTCTCGGAAGACGGTATAGGAATATTTGACGAAAGCGGCACAACAAAGCTGCCTACTCTCGCCCAAGAGGTATTTGATGTAACTGGCGCCGGGGATACCGTCCTTGCGGCTCTAGGTATTTCACTTGCGATGGGCGCAGATATAGTGGAAGCGGCAAAATTTGCGAACAAAGCCGCAGCCGTAGTGGTCGCAAAAGTCGGAAGCGCCACCGTAACGCTAGAAGAGATAATCTCCTTTGAAACGAAAGAGGTAAACGAAGATTTTGAAGACAAAATAGTGGATAGAGAGTATCTCAAAAAAGCGGTTGCAAATCTAAAAGCAAGGGGTAAAAGAGTTGTTTTTACAAACGGCTGCTTTGACATCCTTCACAGCGGGCATGTTAAGTACCTTTCAGAGGCCAGAAAGCTTGGAAATGCGCTTATCGTCGGGCTAAATACCGACAGGAGCGTAAGGGGACTAAAGGGGGAAGGTAGACCGATAAATAATGAGCAAGACCGCGCAAGAGTGCTTGCCGCTTTGGGTTGCATCGACTTTGTAACTCTATTTGACGAAGAGACCCCAAAAGAGCTAATAGAGACAATAGCGCCAGATATCTTAGTTAAGGGGGCAGACTACAAGCCAGAGGAGATAGTTGGATATGACACCGTCACAAATAATGGCGGCAAAGTGGTAACAATAGAGCTTGTAGAGGGTAAATCTACAACAAAAACTATTGAAAAAATAAGGGGAAAAGGTTGAATTTAAACAAAGTGGTTATATGGGGAGCTGGAGCGCTTTTTTTAGCCCCTGTAATTTACTCTGTTGTAGCGGCATTTGCGCCAGAAAAGGATAAAAGCGTTATTACGGATGCGCCACAAGTTAGCAAACTTTCAGGCGAGCAGCTATATAGCAAATGCGCCCCTTGTCATGGCGACAACGGAGATGGAACAGAGGCGTATCCACCACTAAATACCCTTACAAAAGAAAAGCTCGTGGAGTTAATTATCGGCTATCAAACTGGAAGTTATGGTAGTAGCAACAATAAAAAGATTATGCAAGTGCAAGTACAAGGTATGAGCCGCGCCGATGCCGAAAAATTAGCTGAATATGTGACAAAATTAAAGCCAAGACAAAAAAGTGAAAAAGAGATGCAAGAGATGAAAAAAATGAAAAAAGAACAACAAATCGATATAACGGGGATAAGTTCATGAAAGAGGTGATACAAAGCGAACTAAAAGGGCATCTGAACACAGCGCAACTTGTGGCAGATACGATGAGTGAGGCAATACAAAAAGCATGCGAAATGGCGATAGAGACCCTAAAGAGCGGTGCTAAGATACTGATATTTGGAAACGGAGGAAGCGCGGCAGATGCGCAACACATAGCCGCTGAGCTAACAGGCAGATACAAAACTGAGCGCCCAAGTCTTGCGGCCATAGCCCTTACCACAGACACATCGGCGCTAACAGCTATTGGCAACGACTATGGGTATGAGAGGGTGTTTGATAGGCAATTAGAAGGTTTGGGCAGAGCTGGAGATATGGCTATCGGCATCTCCACAAGCGGCAATAGCAAAAATGTTATTAGCGCGCTAAAGTTAGCCAAACAAAAAGGGATGAAAACTTTGGGGCTTAGCGGCAGAGACGGGGGTGGGATGAATGAAGTGTGTGAGCTAAACATCGTTATCCCATCAAACGACACACCTCGCATTCAAGAGATGCATATTACTATTGGGCATATTATCTGCCAAGCAATTGATGATAGTTTTAAGTAGCGACCACTTTTTTAACCGCCTCTAAAACATCTTTTACTTCAATTTGCTTCATACAATTATGGTGTTTTAGGGGGCAGGTTCGTTTTTTGCACGGGCGGCACTCCATATCTTTTTTAACTATCACATAATGTGGATTTTTCCACGCAGAGGTCTCATTTTCATCGGTTGGACCAAAAATAGCAACTGTTGGCGCCTTAAATGCGGCCGCTATGTGCATAGGGCCACTGTCATTAGTAATAAAAAGCTTTGCAGAGGCGATAAGATCTATTAGCTCTCTCATCGTCGTTTTGCCAACTAAGTTTTGGTAGTTTATAACATCGTGCGCCTTTAGCATGTCTTCTACCTGGGCGCCTATTTCCACCTCATTTGGCGCGCCAATAATCGCTATATCATACTCTTTTGAGAGCGTTGCCGCCACTTCGCCAAATTTTTTCGCATCCCACCTCTTAGCCTCCCCAAAAGCCGCACCGGGGTTGATAATACACAAATTTTTTGGAGTAGCGTTTGAGCTAATATAAAGCTCTTCAGTTAACTTCACACAAAAAGGTTTTATAAGCTCCAAATAACGAAGGACTTGATGGTTTTTTTTGTTTTCCTTTGGGGTGTGAGTTAGAAGCAACGAGCGCAACTCTTTAGCGTAACCCGCGCGCACCTTAGAGCCCGTAAAAAATAAAAACAAAGCTGATAAAAACGAGTTTTGAAGGGTAATTGCAATATCAAAGCTTCCAAGCTCTTTTGCCTTTTTATAAAGCCAAAAAATGCGACTTTTTGCTTTTTTACTCTCATCCACAACGAGCTGCTCTACCCTTTCGTCACCTTCAAACAAAGAGAGCGCAACAGGTGAGCCAACAAGGGTAAAAATTGCATCTGGATATGAGGCTTTAAGACTTTCAATTGTAGGAGTTGCCATTACGGCGTCACCTAACCAGTTTGGCAAGCGCACAAGTATTTTCATAGATCGG
>JAVRLX010000074.1:0-6949 GCA_031960985.1 Campylobacterales bacterium
CTATCAATAGCCTTTGAGATGGCGGCTCTGACTCTTGGGTCTTTAAACTTATCTCTATTTAGGTTAAACCCTAAGTATGTGTAGTTTGAACCAGGGCTTTCTACTATCTGAAATTTAGAGTGAAACTCTTTGTCGGTTTGAAGCTTCAGCTGCATCGGCGTAAGAGAGCTAATATCAAGTAAGCCCATTTTTAGCATCAAAAAAGCGCTTGAAGCATCTGGCAAAAACTTATAATGCAACCTCTCAATTTTTGGCTCACCCTCAAAATACCTTTTATTTGCAACAAATTCTATATCCAAGCCTTGTTCAAGCTTTTTTAAAATATATGGGCCGCTTCCTATGGGTGCAAAGTTAAACTTTGAAGTCATTGGCTCTTTTTCATTTTCCAAAATATGCTTTGGGATAAGGGGCATTAGCCAAGTTTCAAGGGCTTTAAAGTAGGGCTCTTTGTATTTAACCACAACCGTATAATCATTTTTTGCCTTTACACTCTCTACTTTTCGAAAATTTTCAACATAAGGGGTAAATACTTTTGGGTTTTTGGCAAACTCATATGTAAAAACAACATCCTTTGCAGTGAGCTTAACCCCATCGCTCCAATATACATCATCTCTTAGTGTTATCTCTAATGTCGTAGGATCCAAAAAGCGATAGCTTTTAGCTATTTGCAAAGCTATTTGCCCATTTTTGTCGTACTTAAAAAGCGAATCAAATATCCATCCAGAGATTTCAGAAGAGGCGCTATCTGTTGCAAGCAGGGGATTTAGCCGCCCTATGTTGGATGAGTAGCTCATATAAAGGGTAGAGGCAAAAAGGGAGTATGAAATTAGCAACAAAAAAAATGTTTTTTTCATTTGAAACTAGCTTGGATTAATTTTTGTAGATTGTAGATAAAACTAAATAAAAATCGGGGACAAAGCCCCGATGCAAAAACAAGGAAAATAGATAAAAAATTATCTTTTTGAGAATTGCGGACTTCTTCTTGCTTTTTTCTTTCCGTATTTTTTTCTCTCAACAACTCTCGAGTCACGAGTAAGGAGTCCAAGAGGCTTGATAATCTCCCTAAATGTAGGCTCAAACACACAAATAGCTTTTGAAATACCGTGTCTAAGAGCCTCTGCTTGACCTGATATGCCACCGCCAAGAGTTGTAGCTTTAATATCTACACTTGTAGTTTGTTTTGTGGCTACCAGTGGCTGAGTAACTTTCATCTTAAGGACATCAAGACCACCTAGCCAACCGTCAAGGTCTTTACCGTTTACTTCGATTTTTCCTGTTCCAGGTGTAAGCCACACTTTGGCAACAGCAGTTTTTCTTTTACCTGTAGCGTAAATAATTTTTTTCGCCATTAGTTAGCCTTTAGTTGTGCTGTATGAGGATGTTCGCTACCCTCGTACACTTTTAGTTTTTTTAGCATTGCTCTACCTAGTGTATTTTTTGGGAGCATCCCTCTGGTTGCAAGTTTAAATAGTTTTTCAGGATTTTTTTTCGCTAGCTCGCCAAGCTTTTCGCTCTTTACGCCGCCAAAATATCCTGTGTGTCTATGATAAACTTTTTGCTCTTTTTTGTTTGTTCCTGTAAAAATTGCATCTTTAGCGTTTATAACGACTACATAGTCGCCGCAATCGACATTTGGAGTAAACGATGGCTTATGTTTGCCTCTAAGGATAGTAGCTATTTCAGTTACTACTCTACCAAAAGGCTTAGACGAAGCATCGATTAGTATCCAATCTCTTTTGACTTCGCTAGAATTTACCATGTGAGTGGTTTTCATTAAGCGTCCTTTTTTATAAGTGAGGTGGAATTTTAGTGTAGACAAGCTTAATTACTACTTAAATTAAGTATTATTTAAGGGGTCTAAAGACGCCTGCGCTTCTATCTTTGTATATTTTGTCAAATTCCAGCACAAGTGAATGCATCGAAATGTATATGCCATTTGAGGGCTTTGCGCGTAAAAATCCGATAGCGCATGCAAAATTAAATATAGCCTCATCTTTTTCGATGGAGTATGGCTTCATAGCGCCAACAAATATAACCCTTTTATCTTTTATTGTTTTAAAGACAAAAGCGGCGGATTTGTCCATTGTATCGGTGCCGTGCAAAATGATAATATTTTTTTCATCCGCCTTTTTTATAGTGTTTGCAAGCAGCGCTCTATCATCCTCTGTCATATCAAGTGAGTCTTTGCCAATAATAGCAATTTCCCTTACGCTCAGATTTCCTCTCGCTAAAGAGTAGATATTTTTGGCAACGCTATTACCGATATCCAGCTCGCCAGTTAGTTCATTGTAGACCTTGTTTATCGTACCACCGGTTGAGATTACAAAAAGTTTCAAGATGCTACCTTTATTACAACTTTTGCAAGCTCAAGCGCCCTGCCTCTATGCGAAATCTTGTTTTTAATCTCATCATCTAGCTCGCCCAGCGTATTTTCAAACCCTTCGGGGATAAACATCGGGTCATATCCAAAACCCTTATTACCCCTAGGTGTCGTAATAACTGTGCCATACATATGTCCGTGAACAGTGAATATTCCATCTTTTGTAGCTATCGCTATCGCCGCTGTGTAATGAGCCGGAGAGCTTTCAAATCCAGCTTCTTTGATGGACTCTACTAGTTTTTGCAAATTTTCTTTATCGCTTGCCCCCACCCCAGCATATCTAGCGCTGTATATTCCAGGCTTTCCGCCAAGAGCGTCTACACATATGCCGCTATCATCTGAGAGGACTATCGCATCATCATCGCCAAGTGCGTCAAAGACCGCTTTTGCTTTTATAATCGCATTCTCTTTAAAGGTGGAGCCGTCCTCTTCTATATAAAAAGGCTCTATAATGTCGGTATAATTTACGACTTCATATCCTTCCATCATATTTTTTATCTCTACGACTTTCCCTTTATTTGAAGTTGCTAACACTATTTTTTTACTCATCGCTCCCCTTTTGTCTACGCATCTCCACAACTCTAACAAACAAATACAAACAAACCCCTACAAAAGCGAGACTTGCAAGCTCTATTGCAATCGTATCCACTTATCCACTCTTTTTATTAAAGTCTATAAAAAAACGGTTTAATCCCTTCGCCTCATCGTATGCATAGCCAAGTTCAAGACCGTGTTTTTTTAAAATTTTAGCAACAATTGATAGCCCAAGCCCATATCCACCAGAGAGTCTTGCCTCATCCCCTTTTGTAAATGCCCCCAAGTAATAGGATATATCTTTTTGGAGTTTATCGCCTTTGTTTAACACACTTATAACCCCATTTTTGGCCTCAAATATGGCGGTTTTATCTGGAGAGTATTTAATAGCGTTTTCGAGTAGATTTTTAAGAGCCATCGTAAAATATCTAACATCTACCGCCACCTCAAAATCCTCGCTCCCAGCATCTATACACTCTGCATTATCCGCCATGGATGAGATCGTTTTTTTGTAAAGTTCTAGGACGCTTTGAGGCTCAATTTTTAAAGTGGAAAAACTCATCTCTTCGTTTTGTAATAGCATAGTGGTGAGACTATCCATCGACTCAACAGCCCTTTGGATACTCTCTTTGTATTTACTAGCTTCCACAAACCCAAGAGCAAGCTTTATTTTCATAATGGGGGTGCGGAGCTCATGGCTAATATTTGCAAGTAGCTCCTCTTTTTCTTTTAACAACGCCTCCATTTTGTCGGCAACCGAGTTAAATTGCGACGCAAGCTCCCCTATCTCCCCTTCATCAGAAACTTTTGCCCTTGCAGATAAGTTGCCGCGCCCAAACTCCTCCATTTTGGCTTTAAGCCTTCTAATCGGCGAAAACAAATTCATAACAACTAAATACAAAAGAACGTTAGATACTATAGCCCCAGTAAATAGTAGCAGCACCCCATGTTTTTCAAAAAACCCTTGTCTTAAGAGGTTGTCTTTGATAACAAGTTGGCGACCCAAAACATCTATCCGTATAAATATATGCCCCTCGTCATCTTTGTATATCTCTACGGTGTCAAAGTTTCTTGTTACCGCCCCCACAAGTTGCATTGCCGTTAGGTTTACATCGCACTGTTTTGATAGGCACAAAAGCTCCAACGAGTTGCTTTTTAGCTCTCTTTCCAGCTCCTCTGTGTCCTCTTCAAGTATACTTTTTTTGATTGTCGATGCTAGCTGAATGTAGCGTTTTGTGGTAAGGGTTTCTAGCCGTACGGCGTTTTGTTTGATAACATCGTAGGCTATAAATGATAAAAAAAATATCGCCGTCAAAAACAGCAGTGTTACTTTGGCAAAAAGGGAGTTTTGGTTCATTGGCCTATAAATTTATAGCCGTGTCCCCATACCGACTTAATGTATTTTGGATTTTTTGGGTCATCGCCTAGTTTTGCTCTGAGCTTACTAACAAGCACATCTACATTTCTACTTGTAGAATCCCAGTTCAAAAACTCTATTGCATTTGCTATATCGTCTCTATTTAAGGCCTTCCCTTTGGAATTTAAAAACAACCTCATAAGCTCATATTCGGAATTTGTCAGAGCCAAAGGCTCACCCTTAAATCTAACAGTCATCGCCCGCTCATCCAACACAAATTCGGCTTCGTCCTCTTTCTCCGCTTTTTTGTATCTTCTAAGCACCGCCTCTATTCTTTTGACAAGCTCAATTGGCTCATACCCCTTTGTTAGATAATCGTCTGCGCCCAAATCAAGTCCCAATACTTTATCGCTTGTGTTACCCCTTGCCGAAGAGATGATAATTGGCAGGTCATACTCAGCTTTTATTTTTTTGCAAACCTCAAATCCATTCATCTCTGGAAGCATAAGGTCTAGCACCACAAGGTCAAAATCGCCACTTTTTAGAGCCTCAAAAGCTTGTGATGGTTTTTCGGCGCAAACTACGCTCATACCATATCCGCTGAGATGTTCGCTTAATAATTCGCCTATCTCTTTGTCGTCTTCAATAAGTAATATTTTGCTCAATCTATCATTCCTTGAAATTTTTTTATAAACTGCTCTCTTTGCTTTGGCGTCAAAACCTTATGTATACCGCTTAGCAAAGAAGTTTTGGCGTCAATATCGGCTCTGCTCGCCTCTGACGCAAGCGCTCTAATATGCTCTTGTTTTATATCGTCCGATTGAAATTTTTTTACATTTTGAGATATTTGCCTCTCTTTTTGCAGTTGAAACTCCCTTAAAGCCTGATTTATGGACTCTTTTTGTTGTGGAGTAAGCCCGTCGGTCTTTTCTAGCCCATAGTATAATTTTTTCTCAAATCCGCTTTTTCTGCCGTCGTTTTTATCGAAAAAATCACCGTCTGCATTGGCAAAACCGGCCGCAAACACAACATATAAAGCGAGTGCGGATTTTGTAAGTTTTTTCATTACCACCACCCTCTATCAAATTTAACATATCATAAAACTAAAGCGTTAAAAAAATATTCCCTATTTGTAAATAAAGAATCAACTCTATTTTAGGAATTTTTACTATTTAAACCTTTTTTGTGCTATAATTCGCGCCATGAAGGCTTTTAATGGGATATTAAAACAAAAAGGGCTCAAAGCTACTAAACAAAGATCTCTTATATTAAAAACTATCGAAGAGCATGGTCACATTGATTTGGATGGTTTGCGAGATAAAGTAAGAGAGGCATATCCAAATATCTCACTCAATACCATCTATCTAAACTTAGAGCAACTATCCAAAGAAGGGGTTATATCAAAGGTTGCCCTTAACAATCAAAAAAGTGTGTATGAGATAACCAAACACGAGCATGCCCATTTGGTCTGCAAAGTGTGTGGCTTGGTTGAGGATTTAAATGTCCAAAACGATTTGTTTAGTGGCATAAACAAAAGCGCCAAAGAGTTTTCCTTTAAGCCTTCATTCGTGGCGGTCAGTATATACGGTGTTTGCAAACAATGCGCAAGCAATCAAATAACAAAGGAGAGTTGATGAGTAAACTAAAAATTTTAACCATTTCAATGGTGGCGGCTGGTTCGCTATTTGCAGGGGATGCGCTTATTGATGCGGCTAAAAACGCTGGACTAAAACCGATTCCATTTGAGCATAAAGCCCAAATGCAGTTGATAGCCTCTTTTCAAAAAGGGGTTACCCCAGCCAAAGTAGAGCTTGGTAAAAAGCTATATTTTGAGCCGAGACTCTCAAAAAGTGGACTTATATCTTGTAATTCGTGCCACAATTTAGCGTTAGGCGGTACAGATGGCGTAAGTGCGGCTATAGGACATGGGTGGACAGCAAACCCTCATCACCTTAATTCGCCGACAGTATATAACTCAGTGTTTAATACAACACAATTTTGGGATGGTAGAAGTCCAAATCTAGTCGATCAAGCCAAAGGACCGATGCAAGCAGAGCCAGAGATGGCGATTAGTCCAAAGATGGCTGAAGAGAGGATAGCATCTATCCCAGAGTATGTAGCAGAGTTTAAAAAGGCATTTCCAAAAGATAAAAACCCAGTAACATTTGAAAATATTGCAGATGCTATAGCGGCTTTTGAGGCCACCCTTGTGACCCCTTCAAAATTTGATAAGTTCTTTGCAGGTGACGCAAAAGCTCTAAACAAAGATGAAAAAGAGGGGTTAAAGCTCTTTATAGACAAAGGTTGTGCGACTTGTCATACTGGATACGGTTTGGGTGGCGCTAATAAACAAAAATTTCCAGTTATGGGTGAGTATAAATACTCTAATTTAGGCGACTTTAAAGGCGACAAAGATGGCTTGGTAAAGGTGCCTACCCTTAGAAATATTACCCAAACAGCCCCGTATATGCACAACGGCGCAATCTGGAGCCTAGAAGAAGCGGTTAAAACTATGGGTGAGCTTCAACTTGGAACAAAACTAACAGATGCAGAGGTAACAAAAATAGTTACTTTCTTAAAAACATTAGAGGGCAAAAAACCTTCTATCGAATATCCGATGCTTCCAAGCTCAACCGCCGCAACGCCAAAACCAGATGCGAAATAAAGATAAACAGTGA
>JAVRLX010000075.1:0-6817 GCA_031960985.1 Campylobacterales bacterium
AAGTATAGGTTATCAAAAACCGATGAATCTATATCTGAAGTCTATTGAAAAAGTGGCATAGGGTAACAGGTGTTAGTAGGAAATAAATTAAGAGATAAAATTGTCTTGACAAATGGGGGCAGCTTAATTTAGAGAACACCAAAATAGCGCGATAAAAGGCACAGGACTTGGACTTGCCATATCTAAAAAAATAGTTGAACTGCACTATGGAAGAATAGAGGTACAAAGTGAAGTTGGCAAAGGTAGCTGTTTTACCATCTACCTTCCAAAATAGAGGTTATAAATAAATAACTAACCTTAATGGCTATTGGCAAGGTGAGATATGGAATAAAAGAAAAGACGGCAAGCTGTATGCAGAGTGGATAACAATCATTGCGGTCATACCCAATAATTCCAAAGATGAAAAATTTTTTGTGGCTGTTTTTAGCGATATAACCGAAAGAAAATTGCTTGAAGAAGAGCTTTTAAAAGAGATGGGGCTACTTAAGCATCAAGCCGAATACGACAAACTAACGCAATTATACAATAGGCAAAAATTTGAAAATGCCCTGTCTATAGAGTTTGATAGAAATGAGAGATATGGCGTTGGCTTCTCTCTTATTATGTTAGATATCGACAATTTCAAATTAATCAACGATACATATGGACATCAAATCGGCGATTTTGTACTAAAAGAGATTGCGATAAGTCTAAAAGATAACATACGCAAAATAGATACAGTATGCAGATGGGGCGGCGAGGAATTCTTGATTTTAGCTCCTCAAACAGACATCAAAGGGGCTGCCTCTATAGCTGAAAATTTACGGGAAATTATAGAGAACAAAGTTTTTGGCGAAGCAGGACATATAACATGTAGCTTTGGCGTAACCGCACTTAAAAAAGGAGACAACAGAGATACGCTGCTTAGTAGAGTTGACGAGGCGATGTATATATCCAAAAAAGAGGGCAAAAATAAGGTTACCCTACTCTAGACCCTTTAGCCGCCTTACCTCTGAGGCAATATCTTTTTGTCTCATAAAATGCTCGCCAATGAGGAATGCATCCACGCCGATAGAGCTTAAATGCTTTACCACTTCAAAGTTATCGATACCGCTTTCCGCAACTATTATTTTTCCATTTGGAATAAGCGGAATTAATTTTTCAGATAACGACATATCCATCTCAAAGGTCTCAAGGTTTCTATGATTTATCCCTATGATATTGGCTCCAGCAAACATCGCTTTTTTGAGATCCTCTTTGTCATGTACCTCAACAAGAGCCTCAAGCCCAATATTTAGCGCATACTCATACAGCTTTTTTATCTCCGCCGAAGAGAGAGCCTTGGCGATAAGAAGGACAAAATCAGCCCCATACACAAGAGCTTCTAGTATCTGATACTCATCAATAATAAAATCTTTTCGTAAAAGCGGCATTGGCGCATAGCGGCGAACTTGTGGAATATACTCTAAATTGCCTTGAAAAAAATGTGGCTCAGTAAGTATCGACAAAGCATCTGCAAACCCAGCTTCATACTCTTTTGCTATAGTTAGTGGGTCAAAATCTTCCCTAATTACACCTTTGGATGGGCTTGCTTTTTTTATCTCGGCAATTATTCTATATTTATTCTCTTCTGTGCTTTGAAGAGCTTTTTTAATATCTCTTGGGATATATGGGTTATATGCAAGACTTCTGCCTAACCACTCCTCGCCAAAATCTTTTTTTCTCTTTTCTAAATCCTCTTTTGTTTGTTTGATTATCTTATCTAATATCATTTTTGTCTCTCAAGGCATTTTTTGATTGCTTCGGCATGCTCTACAACCGTTTTATCATCTTTTAACTCAGCTACCACACTTTTTATTAGTTCATTTGCCTCAGCGCATTTTTTTTGTTTGTAGTATCCCCACGCCAGCGAATCCTTGTAAAAAAGAGAGGTTGGGTCTTTGGATAAAGCCCTTTTTACAAGCTCTATACCGCGAGGAATGTCAATATCATAATCAATTAGCAAATATCCAAGATAGTTATCATATATATCGTTTTGGATACCATTTGTCACTATTTCAAGATTTTTAACGCTCTCTTTAATTAGCCAGTGCGGCTTTTTTTCCGGATAACTTTCAAATTTATAAATTGCCGCCTGTGCCAAATAGTTCAAATCTTTTGTCTTTTGGTATAGCTTCGCGGCCATTATTGCGGCATTTTTATTATCTTTTTTGTATTTATACGCCTCAAAGAGCAATACATCATCTTTTTTGCTTTTTTTTAGAAATGCTATAAGCCCGTTTACATCAGAGCCGGACACACTAAGTTCAATGATTTTTTTAATATATCTTTCATCCTTTAGCTTAAAATATAGCTTTTTATAGACCTCAAGCGCACCCCTTTGATCATTTGTTTCTATATATGCTGCAGCCAACCTTTCGCAAAGATATTTTGAGCATCCAAACATCCTTATATGCGTATCCAAAAATGCAGTGGCTTCGCTCCTTTTGTTTTCCAAAAATAATATTGAGGCTATTCTATCAGCGGTTGCATGATCTGACTTTATGGCATATGAGAGCTTGAAGTATTTTTGCGCCGTCTTATAATCTCCTATCACATAGGCGATACTTCCGGCAGTATCATAATCCTCTTTTTGCTTACTTTTTGCCGCTATTGCTTCGGCAACTTCAAGAGCTTTTGTATAATCTTTTTGCCCTATATAGTTTGCAGCTAGCATTTTTTTTGCATCAAGGTCGTTATCGTCGGCAGCTATAACCTCCAAAAGAAGTTTTTTCGCCATTTCTAGCTCACCTGCCATAGAGTATATTTTGACTAATTCTATTAAATACTGTTTTTTGTGGGTCTCTTTATATAATACATTTAGATACCCAGCGGCTCTCTCATATTCTTTAGCGTCAAGAGCATCAATGGCGGCCATAAAAAATGCCGCTTCATCGGCAACGATGGTGTTGGCTCTATTTTCTATGGTTTTTAGATCTATACTTTTGCTCTCTTCCTTTATCGCCTCCGGCGCTATAACGCTTTTTTGGGCGCAACCGGAAAGGATAATAGATAATAAACAAATACTTACAGCATAATTAATGCGGGACATTCTTTTAGCGCCTCTTTATAGTGTGTTTTGTAATAATCCCAAAAAGGGAATGTTCGGCACTGCGTCGGCCTCACATTGTATATAGAACAATTTTTCTCTTTTTCATCAAAAAATACGCACGCATAACCACCGTTATACTCTTTTTCTCTAATACTTAGCCTGTTGTTTGCTTGAAATAGATATTTGCCTGCAAAACTTTTTATATCCATAAGCAAAAAAGAGGCCACTGCTACCGCCTCCTCCTCGGTTATCCATATATACCCACTCTCGCCGGTGCAACACTTGCCGCCACACTCGTCGCAAAAGCCCTCTTTAAAGCCGAAATTATAGCCTACCTTTGTAATTATTTTGCCTTTCTCCATTAAAATTCCATTTATATTATATCCACGCTATTGCAAGCCGCGTCAGAAAATACCCTTTTTGCCTCATCTGTATATGCCGCGCCATCCATCACGACAAGAGGCGGCATTATCTCAAGATGCGCACGACTTGAGTTTTTGATGCGAAAAAGCGCCAGTTTTGACGGTTTATTGGCTTTGGCGTGAACAAATCTAATGTGAGTGAGCGCCGTCCCTTTTAGTTTTGAAGCTTCACTAATAACCGCTTGCAACTCTCTTGCGTCATAGCAAAATATAATTTCACCATGCGGTTTTAACAGCTTTTTTGATTTTTGCAAAAACACATCAAGTGGAAGCTCATCGGCGTAGCGGGAGGCAAGCATCGAATCATTTTCGCTTTTTTGCGCCCTACTTGAATAAAAAGGGGGATTTGAGATTACATAATCAAATTGTCCACCCTTAAAATCTAAAAAATCTATATTTTCAACGGTTGCCGCAATATTGTTTAAATTAGCATTATAGGCGCATAGTTTTGCCATTTTCTCTTGTTTTTCGACAATTGTAAGCTCTACATCCCTATCTCTTGCTATTAAAAGCCCAAGCGCTCCAGCGCCCCCTCCGACCTCAAGCGCCCTACCCTTTTTAATGAAACTAAGCGCAAAATCCCACAAAAACATTGTATCAGAGGTATAGCGAAAGCCACCTTTATATTGTGCTATTGTCATATGCTCATCTGGTATAGTTTTTTGCGCTCTGAAGAGCTAGCTACCCCAAGAGCCAAACGATACTTAGTGATTGTACGCCGCTCCAACTTGACGCTGAATTTCTCTTCCACAAATTTAAGAGCCGCTTCATCAGAAAGTGGTTTTTTGGGATTTTCATTTGCAAAAAGCTCTTTTAGATACTCCTTAATTGCCGCCGCCGAAGTCTCCTCGCTGATAGCCGTCGAAAAAAAGCTTTTGATTGGCCATATGCCACGATTTGAGGCTAGATATTTGTTTGCAATAGCTCTAGAGATAGTTGAGACATTAAGATCAAGCTCATCGGCAATGTTTTGTAGCTTCATAGGGCGGATTGCCCCACCTTTGAAATAATCATACTGAAACTCTACAATCATAAGCCCTAGTTTATACAGAGTTGCCTTCCGCATAGCAAGCGCATCCACAAGGTCTTTTGCTTCCTTGATTTTTGGCTTGACAAACTCATCTTTTTCTAAGCCTTCCATTGTTTCAATGATTATCTCCGGATAATATGCGTCATTAAGCCTAACTTCCAACTTCTCACCATCGTCATATATGAATATATCAGGGATAACATCGCTTGAATTTTCAAGATACTCTATCGCCGGAGGATTTTTGAGTTTTTTTACTGCGTTCATCGCCTCTTTAAAATGTGAACTTTTAGAAAAATCGCTGTAAGAATCGAGGTTTTTTACTATTTGCGTGGCAAGTTCGTACACATCATCGCTAAGCTCAGCATCTTCAAGTTGAAACAGGTAGCTCTCTATAACATCTATAGCCCCAATACCACTAGGGGTCAAATAGGCAAAACGGGCCCTTATCCGCTCTATCTCATCTTTACTAGCGCCAGTTTTAGTAATAATATCATCATAATCTCCATCAAAAAAACCACCTTCATCGAGATGTTCGACTATTTTTGAGGCTATATTTTGACTTCTGGCAGTTGGGAACAAAGGCGGCGCTATCTGCTCCATCACATCTTCAAAAAGCGACGCCTCATCTAACGCTAGCTCCTCTCTAAACTCTTTTTTAGAGGGCTTTTCAAAGCTTTTATAATACTCATCTTCGCTGTATTCGTACTCTTTATCCCTTTTTATCTCTTCGTGTTGTTTTGTTCTAATTTCACAAAAAGGGTTACTATCAAGACTTTGACTAAGACGCTCACTTAGCTCATTTAGCCCTACTTGCAAAAATGGTAGCCAGTTTTTTAGCGTTGACGACAGCTTCCCCTTTTGGGTAGCGCTCAGCCTTTGTTTCATACCTGACTCTTATCTCCAAGATAGTGTCGTTTGACAATTTCGCTATTTAGTATCTCTTGCGGCGTACCCTCATCCAAAAGCATTCCCCGTCCAAGGACATACGCCCTATCCGACACCTCAAGCGCCTCTCTAAAATTATGGTCGGTGATAATTATCCCTATGCCTTCATTTTTTAGCTCAACTATTATCTTTTGTATCTCACTTACCGCCAAAGGGTCTACCCCAGCAAAAGGCTCATCAAGAAGCAAAAATTTTGGATTTGGAGCAAGCGCTCTTGCTATCTCCACCCTTCTTCTCTCCCCTCCAGAGAGCGCATAAGCGGGACGAGAACGAATAGGTTCAATTGAGAGCATCTCAAGGAGCTTATCGGTGTGTTGCATTACAAGCTCTTCGTCCTTATAGACTATCTCACATGCAAGCTCAATATTTTCCTCAACGGTCAAATCTTTAAATACGCTCGATTCTTGAGGCAAATACGCAAGTCCAATTTTCGCCTTTTCATGTAATGCAAGAGCTGTAATATCTTTACCATCAAGCTCCACGCTCCCCTCGTCTATATCAATAAGTCCGCAAATAGAGTAAAAAAGCGTCGTCTTTCCAGCGCCATTTGGTCCAAGCAGACTCACTATCTCACCGGAGTTAAAATGCACGCTCACACCACCAAGCGCCGTATGCTTTTTAAAATGCTTTTTAATATTTTTGGCTTCTAGCTTATGCATTTTCTATCCTATAAAATCTTGTCTCACCCTCTTTTGTTATAACTACCCTAACAAATTTTATTCCTGTATTTTGAAGGAATTTTTCTATTTTTTCATCTGCCCACTCCATAAAGCGCCAGCCGCCCTCCTCCAAATATTCAAACATCCCTTTTTCAAAGTATGCGTCTGTTCCAAAGTTGTAAAAATCATAGTGAAATATCTTGCCGCCATATTCATTCATCACACTAAAAGTTGGGCTGGATACCTCGCTCTCAAGCCCAAAAAGCGACGCAAAAGCCCTTACAAAAGCAGTTTTGCCATACCCCAAATCGCCATAAAGCAAAAAAACGCCACCATTTGGATACGCCTCTTTTAGATATTTGGCCACTTTTAATAGCTCGCTTTCGGTTTTTGCTTCAAAGATTTTTGACACGCCTAAACCTTGTTTGAGATGGATATGACTTTTTGAAGCGTCTCATATGCCTTGCCGCTTTTGATTGCGTATTTAGCCATCTCTAACCCATCTTTAATATCTCTTGCTTTACCGCTAGCAAGCAAAGCCAAAGCGGCATTAAGAATTACAATACTTTTTTTTGCCGCGTCCGCTTCGTTTTTGAGTACAGCCAGAGTGATCGACGCATTCTCTTTGGCGTCTCCACCCGCTACGCTCTCTTTTGGATAGAGTTTTAACCCATACTTTTGCGGGTCAAGT
>JAVRLX010000076.1:0-6399 GCA_031960985.1 Campylobacterales bacterium
GCTGAGTGCAACCGTAACATGCTTTTTTGTCATCTTGGTAAGTATCATCATAGGCAGGCTGGATGCATCGCCAAAAGGCTCGTCATAGTAGTAGTCAAAGTCATCCAGTAGCCCCAAAACATCTTTTGCGCCAAAACTGTACTCGTAGTGCTCACTGCCGATATAGCTGGCAACTGCTCTTGCAAACGGCGACTCATCGTAGAGCGAATCTTCAAAACCTATGCTAAAAGTTTTGATTTTTTGACCGGATAGTTTTTGCATGATGGCAGCCACCAGCGAACTATCCACGCCGCCACTGAGAAAACAGCCAACCTCTAGATCAGATATGAGACGGTCTCGTACCGAGGATATCAACAGCTCTTCTGTCCTTTGCACAGCGGATTCAAACGAAATATCCAGCTTTTCACCAGGCAAGTCCCAGTAGCTCCCGACATCTAGCTTTTGCCCGTCAAAAACTGCAAAATGAGCGGGCGGCAGCTTGTTGACGCCTTTAAAATATGTGTGCTGTGTAGGCATATAGCTAAGCGACAAAAACCTAACGATGGAACGGTCGTCTCTGCTGGTTTTTAGATGCGCGGGGATACCCTTTAGCTCACTGGCAAAAGCAAATTCGCCGTTTTGAAAACTATAATAAAGCGGTTTTTTGCCAACTCTGTCACGGAAAAGATAGAGCTTTTCGTCGACCTTGTCAAACAATGCGATAGCAAACATGCCATTTAGCTTTTTGACAGTCTCCTGCACCCCAAGCTCGGTAAACGCCCACAAAATCGTCTCTGTATCGTTATGGCTTTTAAAGCTTTGATAGTTAAGTGTTTTGCGTATCCCTAGGTGATTGTAGATCTCGCCGTTGAATACTATGGCAAACCGCTCATTTTCCATCGGCTGACTGCCAAGCTCTGATAGGTCTTGGATAGATAGGCGATTGTGCGCTAGGTATAGTGGCTGGTTTTTGAAGCTATATTGCTTCGTGTCGGAGTGATCCGGACCACGATGAGATAGTGCGTGGTTTAGGGTTTTTATATCTTCAGTGGTTAGTTTTGAGCCGAAGTAGCCTAGGATGGAGCACAATACTAGTTCACTATCTCGTATTTTAAATCTTCGCTAACGATCAGTTGATCCAGTATGAGCTCGCCTTCGTGCTCTGGATTTGTTATGAGTCTGTTTGCGGCTGGGTTTATGAGAAAGTCTAGCTGCTCTAGCGGCATTTGACCTACGATGGCTTTGATCTTTGGATGAGCAAGCTCAAGCACATCACCTCTGGCCACCCTGCCTTGTATCTCAAAAACAACCGGACCGTAGATACCTCGCTCTACGATACCGTCGGCTGTGTTTACCTTGGTCATTTTTAGCAGTTCTAGATCGAGTTTGTCGATGATGTCCTTGGATAAACAAAGCATGGACGCACCGCTATCTACTATCACATCGTCAAGCACTACTTGCTTTATTTCATCTTCTTTTATTTTACTATTTTTAAAATCTCTAAGATCATAAAGCGATGTCACCTTTATACTTGTCAGTACTTTTCCCATTTTCAATCCTTTTTTACAAACTGATTGTTACGCCCTGAAGCTACCAGTCTATTAGGACTGGAGAATAGATTTGTATCTGTTTTTGTTGTATTTTAAACAACGATGCTTTGATACTGCCGCACAAGGTCAGTTCACAAACAAAAACTCATTGCACCCCATCTTACCACTGACAGTTTTTAGTTTTTCTAGCCTAAACCCTTTAGCTTTATAAAAGTCAAAAATCTCTTCAGGTGAAGCGGTCTCAAAAGGATAGCCACCTATCCAGTCTACTACATCGTAGTAAAACCTCATACCCCTCTCACCACTATATCTTGCAAGCGGACTTCTACCCCTGAGCACATCCGCCGCAAAAAGCCCAACTCCAAAGTAGCCAAGATAGACCAGCGTCATCAAGTACTTACAAAATCTAGGCGATGAGACATAGAGTCGCTTAATCTTTTTCCATATCGGCGTAGTCATCTGCGTGTTGTATATCGCCACGAACAGCCGACCCCCCTGCGCGACAACGGGTATGGTGGCATACTCCAGTGCCTTGTACATCTCGCCGGTATGATGTAGCACGCCCCAGCTGTAGACTATGTCAAATTTGCCAAGAGACTCCATGTACTGTGCGTCCAGCACACTACCCTGCTCTATATGCCACTGCTCATCGTCTTTGAAATAGCGCTCTTTTAGCGCTTTTGCACACTCTACACTTTGCGTGTCATAGTCAAAACTATGCACCTTTGCGCCAAGTAGTCTTGCGGCTAAACTATGTATACCACTACCGTTGCCAATATCTAAAAATGTCTTGCCCTCTAGCGATTCGCACTCTAGCCATCTTTTTAGCTCGTTTTTAGAGGCTTCTATCTGCTCATCCGTAAGGTTTTGCAGAAAGCTAGCCCAGTTTGCACCAAACTCAAATCTCTTGCCGTCTTTTATCTCAGTTTGCCAGCTCAAAAATATCCTTTGATCCTAATAATAGTACTTGCCGACAATCTTCGCAACCTGCTCGTCAAGTCCATTTATTTTTATTTTTTCTATTTTTTCTTCATTGTGTTCTGGAACATTGAGATTGTCTACCAACCCATACTCAAATTGCATCAAAAGCCTAAATGCCTTCTTTGGATCATTTCCCTTGTGAAAAGCCATAGTATCTTCGGCGATTATCGTGCCTGCAGGTGCTTCAAACACTATCTCGTTTTCTTTGCCATAGTAGCTTAGCAACTCCTCATCTGTATATCTTTTTGACCTATCAAAACCGTCCGGTTTTACAGGATGCTGAGTCCCCTGTATCACGCAGTGAGCTCCGCTATCCTTGTCCACATCTGTCAGATAAAAGAAAAATTTCAAAAATTTTGGACCGTCATTGTCATAGTGATAGATATGCGGGTCATACACGCCATCTTTGTGTATCCCCCCCCCGCTACCATCCATCACTGGGTCAAGCCACATACTTACGCTAGAAAATACTGGGCGACATCCTATATACTCTTGAGCTATCTTGTGAAATGCAACATCTGCAAGCAGTCTTTGGACTGTTTTTGTCTCTATGAGATCCTGCATGCTCCAATAATATCTGCCATACTTGCCAGGTATGGCACTTGGGCTTAGCACCATCCTTTCATTTATGTCCACAGCCCAGCACGGCTTTTTAAATGCAAAATCGTATAGCTCTTTTACTTCGTCGGCAGAAAGTTTAAAATCCAATATTTTCCAACCCAATCGATTCAGTGAATCAACAGTCTGCGTCATCTGTTCAGAATTTAGTAACTCGGATTTTTTATCCAAATCAACCTTTGGCTTTAGGACACTACATAGCTTTTGAATCAGCAAACTTGACTTACCGTTTGTACGATCCTGTAGTATCTGCGAGATCCGCAATAAACCTATGCTAGGATTTTTCCTGCGAAGCGGTTCGCCTACTAGATAATCTATCTTGCCCATTTTGTCTCCTCTTGAGTGTTTTCAAACCAATTCTATCTTTTTAATGATTATTGCATCTGTTGCAAAAAACATAAACAAATTAGCACAATGGCCCCCAGAACAGGAGGTTTTAAATTCTATGACAACGAATTCTGTATCAACAACAAACTGCTGATTATTGTATTTTAGAAATACTATGTCAAGTTTGTTTCTTTTGCAAGTAATTTTTATTTTTGAATAGACATCCTTATGCAGTGAAACACTAAAACTTCCATCGACACAAAAACCACCAAAAATATCTATATTTTTTACTCTATTGTATAAATCAAATCCAGAGTAGAAATACGGTAAATCTTTATCATTGGGTGACTCTATGCAGTCTGGCGGATTAAACTCAAGTCGTTTGTTGATTATTTTTGCTGGAGAACCTGCAATTACACTATATGGCGGAAAGCTTTTAGTCACAACTGAACCAGAGCCTGCAATACTGCCTTTTGCAATAGTTACCCCAGGCATAATCACAGCATTTATGCCAATCCAGCAATCATCTTCAATTACAATCGGTCGATTAAACTTATACAGTGCGTCCTGCTCAATAATTGGGATATTTGGCTTTTCTTTAAATATATGGGAACCTGATGATAAGAACACATTTGGTGCGAAAATAACACACTGCCCGATTGAAACATCACCGTATATCCTACAACCATCCTGAATCGAAGTCAAATCTCCAATGGTAAGCACCTGATCATCAGTACAATACAAATAAACATTTCTGCTAATATTCACTTGATTGCCAATACTAAGTTCACTCCCCTCGCCAAAGATATCTATTCTCGTCCCAGAACCAATCCGTATATCATCTTTATAACAAAATTTGCCTCGTTTTGTAATTTCTATATTTAATCCAAAATGAATAGTCGCATACTTTAACTTGTTAATTAGCAAATTGAGTAGTGAATTGTATCTATAGATGGCGCCTAAAAATCTATTTAGCACCAACAATCCTCGGTCTTTCTAATGAAAAATCTCTATTTAGCATATCAACAGCATGCCAAAATAGATACTTTGGATAGTTTAAAAACCTACTTTTCCATCTTGATATATCAATCATCTAAGTCCCTTGATAAATTAATTTTTGTGATTTTTTTACGACAGTTGGATATTGAAAATCAAATCTAACCAATGGCTTTTTTATCATTCTACACTGCATCACTTATGGCTACTTGGCTTAGTCTTTTTGGAAAATCGACGATAAAGCAGGGGTGTTGATTTTCTCAAGTAAAATCTATATTGTTCATGTAGACATAGACTTCTTGACCATATGAGCTGGCGCTCCCACGGCCACACAATTATCATCAATATCATTTAAAACAACACTATTGGCACCTATTACTACATTATTCCCTATTTTGATACCACCCAAACACTTCGCACCAGTACCAATCGTTACATTATCACCAATATGCGGAACTTTATTTACAGGGTCAAAAACATCTTTATTTCCGAGCGTAACACCATTATATAGTTTGCAGTTTACCCCAATGACAACATCTCGACCAATAACAATTCCCATTCCATGTTGAATCACTAATCCATGACCAATTGCAGCCCTGCACGAAATATCTGAAGAGTACACAACCCTTATAAAATACTCTATTATACTACCTAGCAGCCCTCCAACCAACCAAACACGCCTGACAAAGAAATTAGCAACTCGATACAATACAATCATATGAAAAGAATGTGAAGCCATAACTATCTTGACTCTTATCGACCATGAAGCAGAATGAGCACATAAATCTTTATATATAACGAAAAGCATAAATCTACCGCCTCATTAAGTAAATAATTCACTTTATCTTATGATTATTTAGTATTTTATCTATATGATCCATGATCGCATATAGATAACTTTCAATATTTTCTTTAGTCATTACCTTTTCAAATACAAATGGTTCTTCTATAAAGAAATCATAGCTTATATTATATATCTTTGCGATATTTACCACTTTAGTTTCGTAAGTATCAAAATTATTCTTTTCAATCAACTGATTTAATTTAATTTTAAAATCTTTATAGCTTTCATATCTATCTACCAAATGAGAGAAGAAATTTCCACCAAATGATATTACAGGCTTGTCATAACAATAGCATTCTATTACGGTACTACCAGTTATAGTTGCTACTAGGCTGCTTCTTTTGACAAAAAAATCTGTATCCAGCCTTGAAGATACAAGCTTAACACCAGCTTTTAAATTCATCTTTTTATACCATACATTTGCTCTCATGCCACGCATTTGCGGGTGTTCTTTTAGCAAAAGAACACAATTGCTTGGCATATTTAGCCTTATCAGGTCGATTGCTCGTTCTTGCTCTATAAAGTATGGCTCGTATGTATTTATAGACGACTCTGGAGTAACTTGCAACAAGAACAGTATATAATTAGCTGGTAATTTAGCACCATCGTCTATAATATCGAAAAACTTTATTTGGTAGTTGTTGAAATACCACTCCCTCCATACATCAAAGTAACGCTCAAAATTAGTACGCATCCTAATATAAAGACTTGTATCGAATATTCCATTTTTTTCGTATTTAAAGTAATTTTTAATAGTTAATAATATTCTTTTACTTAATGGTGCATATGGCTTTATAGAGATGTTTTGCTTTCCAATGCTTGCAGCTATTTGATTTCTTATAAGTGATTTGTAGCCTGCTGAATTAAGAAATAACTCCGCATCTCGAATATTTTCTTCATTAAATTCACCAAAATATGGTGGTTTGGTCTCCCTATAGTCTGGAGAAAAAAAACTTCTCCCAAGGCTTCTCGTGAACACACTCACCATTACTTGTATTTCCAGCTCTTTGCATATGTTAACCAACAATGCGCCATTAACTACCTCAATATCAGGAAATATCACAAAATCGGGTCTTGTTTGAACTAGGAATTCTTTGTATATTT
>JAVRLX010000077.1:0-6437 GCA_031960985.1 Campylobacterales bacterium
ATAGTATTTCATCTACACTTGCATCCTCATCCACTACCACTATATCGCGAGACATAAAGAGTGAAACCTCTTTGTCAAAAGTATTTGGCTCTTTTATAATGTTTAAAATATCCATATCGGTAATGGAGCCAACAAGCCCTCCATCCTCTAATATCGGTAAAAACCCTATTTTGTAAGTACTCATTAAAGATGCGCACTCTCTAATGGTATCTTTGACATTAGCGCAAACAACAGCGTGGTTTGATATAAGATGGATAGCTTTTTGCTTTAGTTTGTTATTTTGACCTTCAAAATAATCTATTAGCGCATCTTGTGTCAAAAGCCCTACAAATTCGCCATTTTCTTTAACTATTGGAACCTGTTTGAGATTTTTTGAAATTAATACATCTAACGCATACTCAACAGAGCGATTTGCTTGAAGATAAAATACATTTTTTGTCGCTACCCTATACGCGCTATCTGAGTGCATAAAGCCTTTTAAAAAAGCGTTTATAAGATCGCTTTCCGTCAATATCCCAATAATTTTTTTATCTTCCAAAAAAACAGCTGTTTTATACTCATGGGCAGCTATTTTATCTAACACCTCACCCACTAAAGCATCTTTTTGTAGGGTTAAAACATCTTTTTTAGCAAGCAAATCCAAAGTGACCAAACAATAACCCTTTAGTTAATATTTTTTAAAACTTTAATAGTCACAAAATAATCTTTTTGTGGGACTATAAAATACTTAAAATCATTATATCCAAGCTTTACCTTAGGAGTAATTTTGGGAGGGCAAAATTTGATTTTTGGATAATCTATTCCACCGTCAAAAAGTTTATTGCACCTAAGAATGCGAAAGATAGAAGCAAAAAAAGCTCGCCAAAACCCATTTGTCTCAAACTCCCAAATGGCGTATTCACTACAACTTGGATAATATCTGCACGAATTAGTTGTAAGAGGAGATAAAATTTTTTGATAAAGACGGATAAAACTAACTGCCGCTTTGCTCGTCAAAATATCCCCCCTCCCTCCATTTATACCCTTTTTTCTCAACTAATGTCACAAAATGCTCAAAAACATCTTGAGTTACGCAAGAGTTAGGAGAGGCCAAATAGAGCTCAACAACCCTTTTATCCCCATCTATAATAGGGAGGCTCGAAAATTCAATGGAGGATGGAAGGGTTTGCATAATATCGACTATATCACCCTCTGAGCAAAAAGCGGTAAAAGTTTTTTTAAATTTTTGCTCACCTTTTGGATAAAATCTATCTAATGCCTCTAATACCATAGGGTGCGCCATTTGTGGAAATCCCGGCACAAAGAAAAATCTATTTTCAAGATAAAAGCCTGATATTTGATTGATTGGATTTGACAGAAGTCCTGCGTTTTTTGGCAAATACCCCATTTTTATTCTGTCTGGATATGCCCTGTCGCCAAACCTATCTACAATAATTTTACAAAGCTCTTCGTTATACTCCATATACCCATCGCTAAAAACTCTAGCGGCTACATCTCTTGTGTAATCATCTGGCGTTGAGCCTATTCCGCCAAAAGAGAACATTACAGATTTATTATCTTTTTTAATTAGCCTAAATATATCTTCAATAAATGATGGCTCATCTTTTATTACAAAACTAGCTTTTAGCTCGTGACCTCTTTTTAAAAGTTCACTACTTAAAAATTCAAAATGTGAGTCACTTCGGCGTCCGTTTAGAAGTTCTGTACCTATAATGCAAGCGTAGAAGTTCATTTTATACCTTTAAAAAAAGGTCATCCACCGCGTTTGCGGCGGAAGTTTTATTAGATTTTAGATTTGATGTAGCTTTCCATTTCATTAACTATCTCTTCGATAGTTCTCTCTCCGTTTATCGTGTGGTAGATATTTTTTGATTTATAAAAACCTCTTATCGCCTCAAGCGGCCCCATAAATACGGCCATTCTATTGTTAAATACTTCATTATTATCATCAGCCCCTCTAGCGCGCCCCAATACTCTATCTCTAGCCACCTCTTCGCTTACCATAACCTCAATTACGCTTGTTAGCTCAACTTCACTCTCGCTTTTTAAAACCTCATCCAATTTTTCCATCTGCTCAACGCTCCTTGGAAAACCGTCGATTAAGATTACATTTTTTGGGCTCCCTTTTATCGCTTTTACTACGGTATTTATTACAATATCTAATGGCACAAGATTCCCTTTTGAGACGAAGCTATCAATCAATTGACCAAGTTCAGAGCCGCTTGCCACCTCTTCTCTAAGTAAATCGCCTGTTGAGTAGTGTGCTACTACATCTGCATTTTTTTGTGCAATTATGCTCGCATCGGTAGTTTTACCGCTTCCTGGCGCTCCAATTATTAGAAATAGTTTTTTCATGACTTATCCTCTCCTTATAAGTTTTATTTTTATTTTTTTTGCTTCCGTCTTAGATATCGCTATTTTGGCGCCATCTATATCCAAAAGGACTGGAGACAAAAATGAATTAGAAACAACCCTTGCCCTCTCGCCTTTATTTACACCCATCGAACAAATTCGACTCCGCACGTCACAAAAAGGAGCCAAAAACTCCTCAATCTCAATAAAATCGCCCTCTTTTGCGTCCGCTAACTTCAACTCTCTATTTTACTTACCCTAATTGATAACTCTTTTAATTGAGCTTCATCCACCGCGCTAGGCGCCGCTGTCATCAAACACTGAGCTTTTTGTGTTTTTGGAAATGCGATAACATCTCTAATGCTCTCCGATTTTGTAATAAGCATCAAAAGTCTATCAAGCCCAAGCGCAAAACCCCCATGTGGAGGAGCGCCAAATTTGAGAGCATCAAGTAAAAAGCCAAACTTCTCTTTAGCCTCCTCTTCGCCGATACCAAGGAGTCTAAATACCTCTTTTTGTATCTCCTCTTTGTGTATTCTAATACTTCCGCCACCTATCTCATACCCATTAAGCACTACATCATACGCTATAGATTCAATATCCTCAATGTTTTCGCAATCAAGGTTTTTTGGCATTGTAAATGGGTGATGGAGGGCTTTTACCTTGCCATCTTCAATCTCAAACATTGGAAAATCAACAACCCACAAAAACTCATATTTGTTTTCGTCGATAAGCCCCATTAGTTTTGCAACTTCTTGTCTGAGTCTCCCCATATATTCAAGCACTGTAGCTTTTTTGCCAGCGCCAAAGAATATCAAATCGCCCGCTTTTGAGCCAAGTCTTGCCACAAGCTCTTTTTTTTCGGTCTCACTCAAAAATTTCTCAATAGGACCTTGAAGTGTTAAATCCTCTTTGACTTTTAGCCACGCAAGCCCTTTTGCCCCAAATTTTGCTACAAATTCAGTTAGTCCATCTATCTCTTTTCTAGTAAGCCGCTCGCCACCCTCAACATTTAGCGCTTTTATCCTATTTATATGAGGCATTTTAGCGATATCTGCAAATACTTTTAGCTCTGTGTTTTCAAATAAATCAATAACATCCGTAAGAGGCAAATCATATCTCATATCTGGCTTATCAGAGCCGTATTTTTCCATCGCTTCAGAGTATTTCATCCTTTTAAACGGCGTTTTTATCTCTATCCCAGCCGCCTTAAATGCGCTTGCAAGCGCCCCTTCGGCAATCCTCATAACCATCTCATCATCGCAAAAGCTAAGCTCCACATCCACCTGTGTAAACTCTGGTTGCCTATCGCTTCTAAGATCTTCGTCCCTAAAGCATCTAGCAACCTGAAAATATCTATCAAAGCCAGCAACCATAAGTAGTTGCTTAAATAGCTGTGGAGATTGAGGAAGGGCAAAAAATTCACCTGGATGCACTCTACTTGGAACTAAGTAATCCCTAGCCCCTTCGGGGGTAGATTTTGTAAGTATAGGTGTCTCAACTTCCAAAAATCCGTTTTGGTCGAAGTAATTTCTAATTGCTACAGTGACTTTTGAACGGGTGATAAAGTTATTTAGCTGTTTAGGGTCTCTAAGCTCTAAAAATCTATATTTTAATCTCAGCTCCTCATTAACCTTGCTATCGCCTATCTGAAAAGGGGGAGTTGGAGATTTATTTTCAATCACAAGCTCAGATACCACTATTTCAAGCGCCCCCGTTTTTAGCTTTGGATTTTCAAGTCCAGCGCCCCTTTTTCTTACTTTTCCTTTTGCTATAAGGACAAACTCATCTCTAACGCTACTAGCAACCCTGTGAGCTTCAACGCTATCATTTGGATCGCATACTAGCTGGACAAGTCCGCTTTTATCCCTAAGATCTATAAATATCAACTCTCCGTGGTCGCGGTAGCTATTTACCCAACCGCATACGGTTATCTCTTTTTCCAAGTCATCTAATGTGACTTCGCCGCAATAATGGGTTCTCAACATCTTTCCTTGACAAAATTTTAGGTCGAATTCTAGCAAAACCTTGCTTAGCAGGCTTTTTATGTCTATAATATAGCAAATAATATCAAGAGACTAATTTGAAAGCAAAGCGAAGTATAGGGCTTGAAGCGCCGATTGTTAAAATCAAAAGCACAAAAGATAAAGTGATAGCAATAACCGAAGACGGCAATGTAACGGTTTTAAATGTTGAAACATTCAAACAAGAGAGTGTATTTAAAGCCGAGGGGGGTGATTTTTTCAGATACACAAATGGTTTTGATATTTCTCATGACGGCAGATATTTGGCTTTTGCCATAAAGGGCGAACCAAAATATCAAATATGGGATATTGCTCTCAAAAAAATGATCTTGGAAGTTGCGCATTTGCATAGCGCCGAGGTATACACGCTCAACTTTTCCCCATATGAACAAAAGCTTGCAAGCGGGGGAATGGACGGTAAAAGCTTTGTTTTTGACTTTACATCAAAAAAAGTTACCCCAACATACGGCATTAGAGGCGACTTTATATCGGCATTTGGATGGAATCCAAACAAAAAACATATAGCCATAGCTGGATATGATAAAGAGATACGAATACACAACATCTCTGACACCAAAAATTACATATCCATAATAGGGCTTGAAGAGCCGATAGTTAGAGCTGAATTTTTGAGCGAAAAAGAACTTGCAGTCTTTTATAGAGAGGGGCAAATACTTGTTTTTGACGCTTTTGCAAAGAAAATAACGGCGAGTCCAAAAAAGCTTAATGACGGCGTCTCTGTATTTGCAAAAACAAAAGACTGCATATATATAAGCGGCAGAGAAAGGAATGTAAGACTACTCGATGCCCATACATTTGACGAATTGAGCGAAAATATAATCAAAACTCAAAGTATCACAAGCTCGGCATATCTGCACTCAGAAAATATTCTTCTCGTCGGATGTTTGGATGGCTCTATATCTTTATATGAACTTGACTCTGATAATAAAGAGTTAGAAGAGCTACTTATGAGCGGAAATTTTGCAGAGGCGTACGCCCTAGTCGAGGCTAACCCTTTTTTAAAACAAGACGACAACTTTGCCATACTAGAAGAGGCTTGGCAAATGAGCCTCTCAGATATCATACATGATATAGAGGATGGAAAGATGGAGGCCGCCAAAAAAATGGCGCAAAGCTACATGCAAATAGGCGAAAAAAGATTGGTACTACAAACCGTGTTTAAACAATTTGAAGAATTTAATAGACTCAAATACGCAATAGAGCGCTCAAATTATGAGCTTATAAAGTCTTTAATACAGAAAAACAACTACTTCAAAATGACGAAATTATACGAAAAAATAAAAAATCACCTCTAAGATATTGACAAAAAAGGAAAAAAGCGGTAGAATTTCGCTCTCTTTTTAAGTACGGGGCGTAGCGCAGTCTGGTTAGCGCATCTGGTTTGGGACCAGAGGGCCGGAGGTTCGAATCCTCTCGCCCCGACCATTGGATGTACGGTAGGTGTAGCTCAGTCGGTTAGAGCATCAGGTTGTGGTTCTGAGGGCCGTGGGTTCGAATCCCATCACCTACCCCATTTTTATTTACTTTTAAGAAATATTTTTGTAGAGTTTCGTTTCTTTTTCAGCGCAACCTTAAGAGGCCGCCAAAGAGCCGACGCGTTCGTAGCTCAATGGATAGAGCAACTGACTTCGGATCAGTAGGTTGGGAGTTCGACCCTCTCCGAGCGCACCATTTTTACGGGTCCGTAGCTCAGCTGGATAGAGCAACGCCCTTCTAAGGCGTAGGTCTCAGGTTCGAATCCTGACGGGCTCACCACCTTTTTCTTTTGTTAACTTATGCGGATGTGGTGAAATTGGCATACACGCTAGACTTAGGATCTAGTGCCGCAAGGCGTGGAGGTTCAAGTCCTCTCATCCGCACCACTAAACTTTCTAAATATTCTTTAATTGTTCTCTTAATCAAAAATATCAATATCTATTTTTCCATTTCTTCAAACTTTATAAAAGCTACCATATCTCTTAAACAACATTTGCGCTTATTTTTCGCCCGCCCAAATTGGCGGGAGTTTGAGGGTTATAGTGAGTTTACAAGAACAGCGGA
>JAVRLX010000078.1:0-6294 GCA_031960985.1 Campylobacterales bacterium
TAATAATGGGCTCCAAAAGTGATTACGATATGATGAAGAGTTGCGCTGAAACTTTAGAGAAGTTTGGCGTAGCGTATGAGCTTCTTATTTCAAGCGCCCACAGAAGCCCAGATAGGACGCATGAGTATGTAAAAAATGCCGAAGAGAGGGGGGCTAAAGTTTTTGTGTGTGCGGCGGGGATGGCGGCTCATTTAGCCGGTGTTGTGGCCTCTCTTACAACAAAGCCTGTTATTGGCGTGCCTATGAAAGGGGGGCTTATGGATGGTCTTGATAGTCTATTATCTACTGTGCAAATGCCAGGCGGTATGCCAGTTGCAACTGTTGCGGTAGGTAAAGCTGGAGCTACAAACGCCGCTTATTTAGCGGTGCAGATATTAGCCTTGTCAAATGAAGAGTTAGCTAAAAAATTGTTAAAAGATAAAGAAAAAAAAGCAAAAGCGGTGGAAGAAGATTCCAAGACAATTGAGAAAAGAATTTAAGGAAAGAGCCTGTGGCAACTTGGATTTCGCTGAGTGAGTTTGCATCAATGGTAAACAAAAATATGGATGAAGTAAGCGCTCTTTGCGAGACGGGGGAACTTATTTGCAAGGAGGAAGCCGGTGAGACTTATATTGAAGTATCTAGCGGTACAAATCTTGTACTTGGCGATGTTAGGCTTCCTGTCGGCGAAGATAGTGATAGGCAGATAAGTCACTCATTTGCAGAAAAAACTATTGGAACCATTATAGCTTTTCATGAAAAAGTTATTGATGCAAAAGAAGAGACGCTCGAGGCTTTAAGGCGCGAAAATAAATTTTTAAGAGAGGGGCTTATCTCTATGCAAGAGATTTATGATGAAGACAGAAAAACGATAGAAGCCCTTACAAAGCAATTGGAAGCCGCCCAAGAAGAGCTGGAATTTATGAAAAGAAAGTACAAGCTTATGTGGGGACAGGTTGTAGAAAACCACGTAAAAAATGGGCAGTGAAATAATAATTTTTGACCTAGACGGTACGCTTGTAGATAGCGGCGACAATATAGCCTCTGCTATTAATTATACAAGGGCTTCGTTTGGGCTCTCCCCGCTAGAAAAAGAGTTTGTGCTTGAGAAGATAAACTGCGATGATATAAACGCCGCAGAGGTTTTTTATGGCACAAAAGAGTTTACAGAGGAACAAAGGGGCATTTTTGAGCCGTATTACTATGAGATATGCGCAGACAATGTCAAACTTTATGAGAAGATAGATTTTTTCTTGGAAGAGTTTCGAGGGCATGGTTTTAAGATGGCGGTGGCTACAAACGGAAAAAGCGCCTTTGCAAAAAAAATACTTAAAAGTGTCGGTATTGACGAGTATTTTGATATTGTAGTTGGGAGCGATAGCGTTGCATTGCCAAAGCCAAATCCACAGATGCTTTTGAAGATTTTGGATGGTTTTGAGACAAATGAGGGTTCAAATGTCGTCATGCTAGGAGATAGCATTAAGGATGTGAAAGCCGCAAGAGCCATTAAGATAACGGCTGCGGTAGCTGAGTGGGGTTTTGGAAGCACAAAGCCAGTCGGCGACAAAAATTTGGAAATGACCAGTGAGCTAAACTGGATAATAGACTTTTTTAAGGACTAGTAGAGTGATTACTTTTAGTGAAATATTTTTAAAACTTCAAGAATTTTGGATGAAGGAGGGGTGTTCTATCGTTCAGCCTTACGACCTTCCTGCGGGCGCGGGGACTTTCCACCCGGCGACACTTCTTAGAAGTCTTGATAAAAGAGCTTGGAGTGTGGCGTATGTTGCCCCAAGCCGAAGACCTTCAGATGGCAGATATGGCGAAAATCCAAATCGTCTAGGCGCATATTATCAATTTCAAGTGATTATCAAGCCAAGTCCAGAGGGAATTCAGGAAAAATACCTTAAAAGCCTAGAGTTTTTGGGGCTAAACTTAGCAGAACACGATATAAGGTTTGTAGAGGACAACTGGGAATCTCCGACGCTTGGCGCTTGGGGGCTTGGCTGGGAGGTGTGGCTTGATGGGATGGAGGTAACGCAATTTACATACTTTCAACAAGTGGCAGGGATTGCTTGCGAGCCTGTGGCTGTCGAGATAACATATGGTATGGAGCGGCTTGCTATGTATTTGCAAGGGGTTGAAAATGTATTTGAGCTTGCTTGGAACGACTCTTACAAGTATGCCGATATTCACTTTGAGAGCGAGCGAGAGTTTAGCGCTTATAACTTTGAAGTGGCAAATACTGAGATGCTGTTTCGCCACTTTGAGGATGCTATAACTGAGTGCAAAAAATGTCTAGAGCATGGACTCCCGCTTCCTGCATATGACCAATGTATTATTGCCTCTCACTGCTTTAATACGCTAGATGCAAGAAAAGCGATATCGGTAACCGAGAGAGCGAGCTTTATCCTTAAAATTAGAGAGCTTGCCAAATCGAGCGCTACGCTTTATAAAGAACAAGAAGATGAAAGAGAAGAGAGGCTAAAAAGATTTCAATGAAACTCGGTGAAATCTACTCGTTTTTGAATGAAATTAGCCCATTTGAGCTACAAGAGGGGTGGGATAATAGCGGTTTAATCGTAGGTGAAGTAGGTGCAGAGATAGACAAAATATATCTCTCTCTTGAGCCAACAATGGAAGCGCTCGCAAATATAGAAGAAAATTCACTTTTGCTGACTCATCATCCACTTATTTTTTCTCCACTCAAAAGACTTGATTTCAGTGATATTACAGCGCAGGCTCTCCGCCTTGCCATTCAAAAAAATATCTCTATTATCGCCATGCATACAAACTACGACAAAACACATCTAAATGAGTATTTTGCGACCAAGGTAATGGGGTTTGAGAATATTTTGCAAGATGGATTTGTGGTATATGCAAATATAGATATGAGTTTTGAAGAGCTTGTTAAACTTGTCAAAAAGAGAGTAGGGCTTCAAAGCTTAAATTGTGTTCAAAGAGATGCAAAAATACAAAGAGTGGCGATAATTACAGGAAGTGGAGCCTCTTTTTTGCCAAAAATCGACGCCGATTGTCTTATAACCGGTGATGTTAAATATCATGACGCTATTTTTGCAATGGAGAAAAATATCGGAGTTATTGATGCTACTCACTATGCCACTGAAGCCGTATTTACTGCAAGTATCTATGAAAATTTGAAAATTTTGCCTATTAAAGCTATAATTACAAATTCAAAAAACCCCCTTAAAAACATTTAAGAGACAAAAACTTCAAGGAAATACGATTTATGAATCAAGAGCTTAAAAAAATTATAGAGCTTGCAAAGATTGACTTAGAAATAGACTCTTTTGGTCCAAAAGAGGAGTTGTTAAAGTCAGAGCTAAATAAGCTTGTCGAAAAATCAAACAGCATTAAGGCAAAGATAGAAGAGTTAAACGAGGAAGCAAAAGAGTGTAAGTTTAAATCAAACAAGCATGATGCGCATCTAAAAGAACTATCCGCAAAACTTGCCGATATCTCTAAAAAGTCAGCTTCCCTAAAAACAGAGAGGGAGATAAAAGCTCTTCAGATAGAAGAGGAGATAGCAAGAGAACAGGTGGCTTTTGCAAACGAAGAGATTGCTAGGCTTGAGAATTTAGAGCGCTCAAAAAAAGAAGAGATAAAAAAATTAGAAGAATCATTAACGGAGATAAATGAGCAAATAAAAAGCTTTGAAGAGTCACTCTCTGAGGATTTAAAAAAGCTTGAAGAGGCAAAAAAAGAGGTTTATGCCAAAAAAGATAAGCTGGTATCTGAGATAAATCTAAAGGTATATTCTTTTTACCAAAAAATCAAAAGATGGGCGGGTAGTTCGACTGTTGTACCGGTAGTGGGCAAGGCTTGTAGCGGTTGTAATATCCAAATAACCGACAATGACTATAGAAAAGTAATTAGAAGCGAAGAGATAATCACTTGTCCAAATTGTGGAAGAATACTTTATCTTGATGAGACGGAGGCCGAAAACGGCTAACTGTAAAAAATTAGGGGTTTATTCCCTAGTTGCCGTCTACTCTGTTTTTGTGTTTCTGCTTTATATTGTGTCGCTCCCATTTCTTTTATATCTAGTTTTTAAGCCAAAGTACAAACAATCAATTCCAGCAAGATTTTTTCTGTTTCGCAATCCGCCTTTGGCAAAGTGTGATGTATGGTTTCACTCCTGCTCGCTTGGAGAGACAAAAGCGGCAATACCTCTTGCGAAACGGTTTCATGATTTTGGCTTTAGCGTAATTACAAACACCGGTTTTGACGAAGCAAGCAAGGCTACTAAAAATGTTAGATTTTTACCGTTTGAGCTTTTTTTACCATTTTGGGCGACGAATACAAAAATGCTTGTCGTAATGGAGGCCGAGCTTTGGCTTTGGCTATTTGTATCGGCAAAAATGCGAGGTGCAAAAACAGCGCTTATTAATGCCCGTATTAGTGAAAAATCGTATCATAAATATAAAAGATTCGCATTTTTTTATAAAGTGCTTTTTTGTTTTGTAGATGCGGTATTTGCGCAAAGCAAAGCAGATAAAGCAAGGCTTGAGTCTCTTGGCGCCAAAAATGTGAAAGTAGTTGGCAATATTAAGCAGTTTGTTGGCGATTACGACATAAAAGATATACAAAGCGACGAGCGAAAAAACTTTGTAGCGGCTAGTACGCATGAAGGTGAAGAGGTTGTGGTAGTAGAGGCGTTTAGTAATGCCGGACTACTTGGCAAGGAGCGCCTTGTTGTAGCGCCTAGGCATCCAGAAAGATTTGAGGGCGTGGCGGCTTATCTGCAAAGTGTAGCGACAGAGAACTCTCTCTCTTTTTCAAGATTTGGCAAAGATAAAAGCCTACTTGCCGATATAGTGCTAGTAGATAAGATCGGCGAACTCATAAATATTTATGCAAAATCATATTTAGTTGTGCTTGGCGGGGCGTTTGCGGATGTCGGTGGACACAATCCATTGGAGCCTGCCTATTTTGGGGTGAAACTAATTAGCGGTACTCATATTTTTAACCAGCAGGCCTCTTTTGCGAAGGTTAAAAATGCATATTTGTGCGTTTCTTCAGAGTTGTCAACTCTTCTTGCAAGTCATGACAAGCTGATACATAGCGAAGTTTTTGGACTTGAGGACGCTATCGGCGAGACGGAAAAGGGGATTTGTGAGCTTTTTGAAAGATAATGGCGATTTTGTGGAGCTAGCTCTAAAAATAGTTCCAAACGCCAAAAAGACGGAAGTAGTCGGAGTTGAAAATGATGCTATCAAGCTTCGCCTCTCAGCGTTGCCTATAGAGGGAAGGGCAAACGAGGAGCTTGTGGCTTTTTTTTCAAAGAGCTTTAAGATTGCAAAGCGAGATGTGGAGATAATAAGTGGAGAGCTAGGGCGACGTAAAAGAGTTAGGCTTCCAAAATCCGAGAAATTATCGGAATTTTTAAAAGGTATTACAAAGTGAAAAAAATAGAAAAAAAAATAGATAAAAAATCAGTCGCAAGAGCGCCTAGGTCGCAGGTTAAAAAAAGAGAAGAACAAAGAGATGATAGAAGGGTGGTGAAAAAAGTAGAGCCAAGAACTGCAAAAAAACCGCAAGCTCATTTAGAAAAAGAGCCGGAGGCAAAATATACCAAAGGGATGGATAAAGCCGCAAATATTTTGGCAAAACAGCTAAAAATTTCTGTCGGAAAAGCAAAAGAGATGATAGATAGAGGACTTGTCTTTTCGCACGGCAAAAAAATTATGATAGCTAGAGCTATGATGCCGATAAATACAGAATTCAAGGTTGAAAAGTTACAAAAGCCAAGGGTTATTTTTGAAAACGATGACTTAATAGTTGTGGATAAACCACCTTTTATGACATCTGATGAGGTGGAGCTAGCCGTTGGCGCAACTTTGGTTCATAGGCTTGATAAAGATACTAGCGGCGTACTTGCATTAGCCAAAAACGAAGATACGCTAAAACTCGCTATAGATGCATTTAAAAAAAGAGAAGTTTACAAAGAGTATGTTGCAATAGTGCAGGGTGTTGTGGCGGAGGGGGGCGTCATTGATGCGCCACTACTTATAAAAAAAGGGACAAATGCTAGGGCGACGGTCGATAAAAAATTTGGTAAAAGCGCAAAGACTATATATGAGCCCTTGGAGATGATGGGCAAAAAAACAAAACTAAAGATTATCATAGAGACAGGTAGAACGCACCAAATAAGAGCGCATATGAAGTTTTTAAAGCATTCGATACTTGGCGATACGACATATGGCGGCGCAGAGGCAAAAAGGATGATGCTTCATTCTAAAGTTCTAAAACTACTTGGATATGAGTTTGTGGCAGAAGAGCCAAAAGATTTTA
>JAVRLX010000079.1:0-5966 GCA_031960985.1 Campylobacterales bacterium
AAGAAATAATATAAAAAAGGTCGTTGTAAGCAAAAGATAATTTTTGTTTTTTAACTCAACCTATCCGGCGCCTTTTAAAGACATAAACCTAAGATATATGCAAAAGCTATCAAAGTACAATGTGCCTATAGGCTACTCAGGGCATGAAAGAGGCACGGCTGTTACTATTGCAGCTGTTGGTATGGGGGCAAAGATTGTCGAGAGACACTTTACACTTGATAGAGACATGGAAGGACCAGACCATATGGCAAGCCTTGAGTTTAATGAATTCAAGAGACTTGTTGAGGGAATACGAGAGGTTGAGTTAGCGCTTGGAAACGGCTCAAGTCGAAACATGAGTCAAGGTGAGATGATAAATAGAGAAAATCTAGGCAAGAGCATCTTTGCCAAGTGCGATATTGCTGAGGGTAGCATATTTAAAGCCGATGATTTTGAAGTAAAAAGCCCAGGAAAAGGCTTAAGTCCACAGTATCTTAATAAAATCGTCGGATACAAAGCACTAAGACATATTTCAAAAGGCGATTGCCTATACAAATCAGATCTTGGCGGGCTAGTCTTGGCTAAAAAATCTTATAGCTTCAGTAGTAGATGGATGTTGCCGGTCCGTTTCCATGATATAAACTCTCTGTTGGAAAATACAACGCCAAAAGGTGTTGAGTTTCATATGAGCTTTAGAGATATAAAAGAGGATTTTTCGAAGTTTCTAACCAGAAAATATGAGTGTGAGTATATTGTCCATGCGCCGGAACTTTTTGAGAATGACCACCTGCTAGACCTCTGCACGCCTGATAAGCTCTATAGAGAACAGTCTATAGAGCACCTAAAAAGAATAATTGATGCGACTATATCGATAAAGGAATACTTTCCAAAAACACTCAAACCTCAAATCGTAGTTCATTGTGGCGGTTTTACCAAAGATGAGCCGTTACCAAAAGACGCAAGACCCGTCTATTACGAGAATCTTTACGAGTCGTTACAAAGGCTAGATATTTCGGAAGTAGAGCTTTTGCCTGAAAATATGGCTCCTTTTCCTTGGTTTTTTGGCGGACAAAGGCATCAAAATATTTTCATAGATGCTGACGAAATTGTTGATTTTTGCAAAAAAGCAAGTTTGCGAATCTGCCAGGATATTTCACATTCGCATCTTGCGTGTAACAAGTTTGGCTGGGATCATGCCGAGTATACGAAAAAACTAGCCCCCATTACGGCTCACTATCATATTTCCGATGGTACAGGGGTTGATGGTGAAGGACTACAAGTTGGAGATGGAACGGTTGACTTTGATACTATTTGCAAAATAATCAGGGAAAATTCCGCTAACTATTCATTTATACCAGAAGTATGGCAGGGGCATAAGAATAACGGCGAAGGTTTTTGGATTAGCCTTGAGCGATTGGAGAATAAATTATGAGTTGCTATCTATGCGGAACTAAAGAGTATAAAAAAAGGGACGGTAGTGTTAGAGATAACTCAAATCTAGAGATTCTGGAGTGCATCTCCTGTGGACTAGTATATTTGTCTAGTAAAGACCATATTGACGAGACATTTTACCAAGACTCCAAAATGTCTAAAGAACTAAGTGTGCAAACATGGCTTAGGCAGACTCACGGCGACGATAAAAGACGGCTAGAGTTGGTGCGAGAGATGATAACCGATAAAAATGTTTTGGATTTTGGTAGTGGTATAGGTGGTTTTTTGTCACTTGCTAAAGAGCATGCTAGCTATGTTTGTGGTATCGAATTGGACAAAAGAGTTACTGCTCACTATGTAGATATTGGTGTGAAACTCGTCGATGATATTGGGCTATTGCAGGATGATTTTTTTGATGTTATCACCGCATTTCATGTAGTAGAGCATCTTGATGACCCGGTTGTCATACTGCAACAACTTTTGACCAAGCTAAAACGAGGCGGCAGAATGATAGTTGAGGTGCCAAACTCAAATGACGCACTTCTAACACTATATAGGTCAAAACATTTTATGAATTTTACATATTGGAGCCCACATCTATTTTTATTCAATGGCGAAACTATAAAAAGACTCTTTGAGAAAATAAATGACTGCAAGCTTGAATTTGTCAAATACATACAAAGATACCCTCTTTCAAATCATTTGTACTGGCTCTCACAGGGACAACCGGGCGGACATCAGGTATGGGGGGGGTTGTTGGACTCGCCACAGCTACACAAAGAGTACGAGACGAGTTTAGCCAGCCTTGGACTTACAGATACAGTTTTGGCACAAATAGTAAAGGTATGATTTTATGATAGATATCAAAGGTGCAATCTTGGCTTCCATAGAAGTCAAAAAGGCTGTTGCAAATGATACGGTGTTGGTAGAAAAAATCAGGTACTTGGCAAAAGCTTGCACCGATGCTCTTGCTAATAGCAAAAAGATAATACTAGCAGGCAACGGCGGTAGCTTTGCAGATGCCCAACATATTGCCGCAGAGTTTGTCTCAAGGTATATGATGGACAGAGATTCACTACCGGCTATTGCATTGGGATGCAACAACTCAGCGATAAGCGCTATTGGGAATGACTACGGATATGAGAATGTATTTGCCAGGGAGCTAAGCGCTATTGGCAATGAGGGCGATGTTTTTATAGCCATTTCTACTAGTGGAAATAGTCAAAATATTTTAAAAGCTATCGAAGTGGCAAAAGAGAAAAAGCTAGCACTCTATGGGCTGACTGGCGGAAGCGGAGGAAGGATGGTTGATATGTGTGAGTTGCACCCGTTGGGTGAAGTCTTCAAGTGTGACTTTTTCCTCTTTAAATGCCTAATTATAGGGCAATGGAGCTTGTTGTCTAATTTGGTATGGAATTATTTGGGAAATAAAGCGTAAGGGCTTAATGATGCAGAAAATATCAAAATTGTCGCTAAGCGGCTTCAAAACTATTAAAAAAATTACAGACCTTGAGTTTGAAAATATTAATATTTTTATTGGAGCAAACGGTAGCGGCAAAAGCAATATTGTATCGTTTTTTGAGATGATAGCTTTTATGATGACCAATGCATTTGGCAAATATGTATCTGAAAACGGCTTTGCATCTTCTATGCTTTATCATGGGCACAAAGTTACAAATACAATTGAGGCAGATATACAATTTAGTTCCAAAACCGGAACTAGTGATTATAGGTTTAGGGTATCGCATACCGTCAATGATAGTTTTCTTTTTATGGACGAAACAATTGTTTATCAAAAAAAAGGCGAGACAAAACCATTTGAGCAGTATCTTGATGAGGGTGGGTATAAAGAAACCAAATTGTGGGATTTATATCATTCGAATAAAACGGCTAAATATATAAAAAATTTATTATCAGAAATTAGAGTATTTCATTTTCACGATACCTCAAAAGAGGCATATATCTATCAAGCAAGTCCGCTTGAATCTAGCTCTAAGATTAAAAGCGATGGTGGAAATTTGGCGGCAGTTTTGTATAGGCTAAAAAATGAAAAATCAAGATATTACGAAAGAATAGTTTCGTACATCAAAATAGTTGCTCCCTTTTTTGATGATTTTGTTTTAGAGCCTATAAACAACAGTATCCAGCTTAGGTTTAAAGAGTCCAACTCGGAGTTGGAGCTTGGCAGTTTTAGGCTTTCGGATGGAACGGTGAGGTTTATTTGCTTGGCTACTTTATTGCTACAACCAAAAGAAACTATGCCTAAAATTATCATAATTGATGAACCAGAGCTTGGTCTACATCCTGTAGCTATTGATATTCTTGCCGAAATGCTCAATGTTGCATCAAATAGTGCACAAATATTTTTAACAACACAATCTGAGCGTTTAATCAATCATTTTGAGCCTAAGAATATTATTGTAATAGATAGAAAAAAAGATATAAATGGTAGATTTTATAGTGATTTCAATAAGTTAAGCGAGGATTCACTCAAAAGCTGGATTGATGACTATAGTATGTCCGATATGTGGGATAGCAATATTATAGGCGGACGACCATGAAAAATATATACATTGTAGTGGAGGGTCAATCAGAAGAAAGTTTTGTAAAAAATATACTGACGCCATATTTTGCACCCCAAAATATTTTTTTAACCGCCGAGGTTGTAATTACGGGTAAAAATAGCAAAGGCAAACTTTGCAAGGGTGGCGGAGATAGCTATACACTTTATAAAAATCACATATTAAAGCTGGCTAAACAATTTTCAAATGCGGAGAATTATTATTTTAGCACCATGATTGACTTGTACGCACTGTCTAACGATTTCCCAAAATTTAATGAAATTGGTAGATTTGATGACAAATACAAACTTGTAAGACACTTAGAATATGGACTTCGTGAAGATATTAACATTGATAATTTTATTCCATATATCCAATTGCATGAGTTTGAAAGCTTACTACTTCATGATATACAAAAGATAGCGGATGAGTTTTTTGATGTTTCGGTTGACGTGAGAAAGTTTGAAAAAGAAATTGCCCGGTATGATAATTTTGAACTTGTAAACAGCTCAAAAGAAATGGCGCCCTCTAAGCGAATAAACAAGTACACCAATGGGCAATATTGCGGTAGGAAAGTAAGCGCTAGTAAAAATATACTTGATAGTGTAGATGTTAATTTGCTGAGGAGTAAATTCCGGCATTTTAATGAGTGGCTTGTTTCTTTGGAAAGTTTATAACTTTTTATTGCCAGCCTTGGACTTACAGATACAGTTTTGGCACAAATAGTAAAGGTATGATTTTATGATAGATATCAAAGGTGCAATCTTGGCTTCCATAGAAGTCAAAAAGGCTGTTGCAAATGATACGGTGTTGGTAGAAAAAATCAGGTACTTGGCAAAAGCTTGCACCGATGCTCTTGCTAATAGCAAAAAGATAATACTAGCAGGCAACGGCGGTAGCTTTGCAGATGCCCAACATATTGCCGCAGAGTTTGTCTCAAGGTATATGATGGACAGAGATTCACTACCGGCTATTGCATTGGGATGCAACAACTCAGCGATAAGCGCTATTGGGAATGACTACGGATATGAGAATGTATTTGCCAGGGAGCTAAGCGCTATTGGCAATGAGGGCGATGTTTTTATAGCCATTTCTACTAGTGGAAATAGTCAAAATATTTTAAAAGCTATCGAAGTGGCAAAAGAGAAAAAGCTAGCACTCTATGGGCTGACTGGCGGAAGCGGAGGAAGGATGGTTGATATGTGTGAGTGTATAGTAGTGCCATCAATTCATACCGGCAGAATTCAAGAGTGTCATATTATGATAGGGCATATTATTTGTGCTATTGTGGAAGAGACACTATTTAAAGGAGAAGAATGAATATAGTTTGCATTATCCCTGCTAGGGGTGGGAGTAAGGGAATACCAAAAAAAAATATTTTGGAAGTTTCAGGCAAGCCGCTGATAGCATGGAGCATAGAGCAGGCAAACGACTCAAAATATCTAAGCGGAAAAGTGTATGTAACATCTGATAGCGACGAGATACTAGATGTTGCAAAAATATACGGTGCAAACCCAATAAAAAGACCAGATGAAATATCCGGAGACAAAGCGACAAGTGAATCAGCACTAGCTCATGCGTATGAAGAGATAAAAAGTCAAGTTGGCGTAGTGGACTACATAGTATTTTTACAGGCTACATCGCCACTTAGAGAGACAAAGGATATCGATTGTGCGATAGAAACAGTTTTGGAAAAAAATCTTGACTCTCTCTTTTCGGCAACTATACTGGAAGACTTTTTTATATGGTCTTATGATGAAAATCACGAGTTAATGAGCCTAAACTATGACTATAAGAACAGAAAAAGAAGACAAGACGTGAGTGAGCAATTTGTAGAAAATGGGTCAATCTATGTCTTTAAGCCTGAAATTTTGCTGGAGCAAAACAATAGGCTTGGAGGTAAAATTGGGTTTTCTGTAATGGATAGTTGGAAGGTTTATGAGATTGATTCTCTAGAAGATAAAAGGTTATGTGAATTTTATATAAGAGAGAAAG
>JAVRLX010000080.1:0-5754 GCA_031960985.1 Campylobacterales bacterium
CCTTATCCCAAAGCATATTTTGGAAAATGAAAAAGAGCCAATGACTTCAAAATTTAATTTTGCGCCCATAGGAAGCGGCCCATATATTTTAAAAAGCTTGAGCAAGGCTTGGATATAGAGTTTGTTGCAAATAAAAGATATTTTGAGGGTGAGCCAAAAATTGAGAGGTTGCATTATAAGTTTTTGCCAGATGTTTCAAGCGCTTTTTTGATGCTAAAAATGGGACTACTTGATATTAGCTCTCTTACGCCAATGCAGCTGAAGCTTCAAACCGACAAAGAGTTTCACTCTAAATTTCAAATAGTGGAAAGTCCTGGGTCAAACTACACATACTTAGGCTTTAATCTAAATAGGGATAAGTTTAAAGACCCAAGAGTCAGAGCCGCCATCTCAAAGGCTATTGATAGACAAGAGCTAATAGATCTTTTGTTTTTTGGGCATGCCGACATCGCCACAGGGCCATTTTTAAAAGGCTCTTATGCCTTTAATCCGAGTGTCAAGCCGCCAAAAAGAGATACATTAGAGGCAAAAAAACTGCTAAAAGAGGCGGGATATACGGATAAAAAGCCATTAACATTTGAAATTGCAACAAATTCAAACAATCAAATTAGGATGTTAGCTGCTGAGATTATCCAAAAGCAGTTAAAAGAGGCTGGGATAATAGCCAAAATAAGGGCGATGGAGTGGCAGGCGTTTTTAAATACGGTAGTAAATCCAAGAAATTTTGATACTGTCCTGATGGGGTGGTCGATGCCATTAAGCCCCGATGCATATAGCATATGGCACAGCTCGCAGATAGATAAAAAAGGTGGATTTAACTTTGTGGGATACAAAAATAAAAAAGTTGATGAACTTATAGAAAAAGCCGAAAAATCGGTAGATAAAAGAGTTGTAGCGGCTTATTATCAAGAGATTTATAAACTAATCGTAGATGACAATCCGTATATTTTTTTATACACTCCAAACTCTATAACGGCGGTAAGCAGAAAAATCAAAAATATAGAGCCATCAATAATTGGTATTATGCACAATCAGATAAAATGGGAGAAAATGGAGTAATAAATGGATTTAGCAGATGAAAACAACAATACTTTTTGACCTCGACGGCACACTGATTGACTCTACGGAGGCGATAGTTGAGTCTTTTTATCACTCTTTTGCACATATGGGAACGAAGCCGCCAAAGCAAGAAGAGATAGAGTCCAAAATAGGATATACACTGGAAGATATTTTTGCATTTTTGGGAGTAGAGCAGCGCCTTATCGAAGAGCATGTTTTGGCATATAAGGCGCACTATAGAGAGGTTTCAAAACCAAAAACTTTTATGCTTGAGGGGGCGAAAGAGGCGATAGAGCTTGCCTCCTCTTTTGCAGTGCTCGGGGTTGTTACAACAAAAACCGCCAAATATTCAAAAGAACTTTTGGAACATTTGGGGGTAATTAGCTATTTTGAAGCGATTGTTGGCAGAGAAGATGTGGTAAATGTAAAGCCACACCCAGAGCCCATATACAAAGCTCTTGATAAAATGGGTAAAAACAAAGCAAATGGTAGTATTTGGATGATAGGAGATACCTCTTTGGATGTTAAGGCCGCTCAAAATGCAGGAATAAAGCATATAGCACTTATGACGGGATATGGTGATAAAAATGAGCTTAAAGCCATGTCAGATATAGTGGTAGCGGATGTTTTGGAAGCAGTTAAAACAATAAAAAATTTTATGTAACAAAGTCACAAAAAAATGAGATAGGTTTTATCTCTTTTTTAGTTTTTTATGCGACAATTTTAAGCATTTTTAAAATAGAATTAAGTTCATTTCAATTGGAAAGGGAAACCATGCTTCAAATCAGATGGCATTCAAGAGCCGGACAAGGAGCTGTTACAGGGGCGAAAGCTCTTGCTGATGTGCTTGCGGCAGAGGGAAAATTTGTTCAAGCATTCTCTGTGTACGGAGCTGAAAAAAGGGGCGCTCCTATGAATGCTTATAATAGAGTATCGGATGAAGAAATTATCGATCACTCAAAAGAGATGTGGCCTGATTATGTGCTTGTTATAGATCCATCGTTAGTTTTTTCAGGTAACATTACTAGAAACACAAATGAAAATACAAAATTTATAATAACAACCAATCTCTCAAAAGAGGAACTTTTGAAGCAGGCTCCTTTTCTTGTGGGTAGAGAGGTTTATGTTTTAGATTGTATTGCTATAAGCCAAGAGACTATTGGTAGAGCAATTCCTAATACCCCTATGCTCGGCGCTTTTGTAAAGATATCTGGTGTTTTGACACTTGAGGCATTTTTGGATGGGATGAAAAAAATCCTCAAAAAGTTCCCACAAAAAGTTATTGACGGCAATAATGCGGCTATAACTAGAGCTTACAATGAAGTTAACTAAGGAGATTTATTAATATGGCAACTCCAGATCATCTATTAAAAGATTGGGACGGTTTTACACCTGGTGCGGTGCTCACATCGTTTTCAAATCCTAAAGAGTGGGAGCATAGCGACAACAACTCTTTTACTTATACAGTTGCTGATTGGCGAGTTGAAAAGCCGATTTTTAACCAAGAACACTGTATCCACTGTCAATTTTGTTGGGTGTATTGTCCAGATACCTCTATTATCTCAAAAGATAAGAAATTTTCACATATAGATTATGACCACTGTAAAGGTTGCGGTATTTGCGCGCAAGTTTGCCCTACAAATCCAAAATCGTTAATTATGTTTGCAGAGTGGACGGATGAGGCAAGCGCATTGGCAAACTGGCCAAAAAAAGAGAAAAAAGCGGGTGAGGAGAAATAGTTGATGGAACTAGAAACAAGAGTAGTTTGGGATGGTAATACGGCCGCTTCCCAAGCAATGAGACAAGCACAGATAGATGTAGTTGCGGCATATCCTATCACCCCATCAACGCCTATAGTGCAAAACTATTCGCAGTATGCGGCTGATGGCGATATTAACGGCGGCGAATTTGTAATGGTAGAGTCTGAGCATGCCGCTATGAGCGCATGCGTTGGCGCTGCGGCGGCTGGCGGTAGAGTTGCTACGGCTACAAGCTCACAAGGTTTTGCTCTAATGGTAGAGGTTTTGTATCAAGCAAGTGGTATGAGGCTTCCTATCGTGCTAAACGTTGTAAACAGAGCCCTTGCAAGCCCACTCAATATTCACGGAGACCACTCTGATATGTATCTTGGTCTTTTGTCTGGGTGGCTCAATCTTTGTGCATTTAATCCGCAAGAGGTTTATGACCTTAACCTTTGCGCGTTCAAAATAGCAGAAGACCTTGACGTTAGACTTCCTACTATGGTACATCAAGATGGATTTTTAACCAGTCATACGGTGGAGGTTGTGTATCCGCTTGATGATGAAACGGCTTATAAATTTATAGGCGACTACAAATTTGTTAGACCTATGCTTGATGCGTCCAATCCGGTAACATACGGAGCACAGACAGAGGAAGAGTGGCACTTTGAGCATAAAGCCAACCAAAATGCCGCTATTATGAATGCTACCCCTGTTATTGAGAGAGTATTTGCTGAGTTTGAAAAACTAACTGGTAGAAAATACAATCTTATAGAGACATATAAAACCGAAGATGCCGATGAGATTATTGTAGCCATTGGAAGCGTTGTGGGTACAACAAAATTAACGATTGACAAACTTCGAAAAGAGGGTAAAAAAGTAGGTCTTGTAGCGATAAGAGTTCTTAGACCTTTCCCAAAAGAGCAACTTGCATCTGCTCTTAAAAATGCAAAATCTGTAGCGGTTCTTGATAGAAACTGCCCAATGGGTACAACTGGCGTCTTGTTTAACGAAGTATGCTCCGTGATGCTTGATAACGGGATAAATGTACCTATTTTAAATTACACATACGGTCTTGGCGGTAGAGATACTACTGTCGCGCATCTATCAAAAGTATATGCAGACCTTGAAGAGTGTACAAAAGCTAAAAGACGGGTTAAGCCGTTGATACAACATATCAACCTAAGAGGCAAAGAACTAAGCTTCTTTGATGCTAAATAAAGGGTAAATTATGAGCGGTATAAAAGAAATTAAAAATCTAAAAGAGTTTTCGACTTCTCTAGAGAGATTCGAGGGTGGGCATAGACTTTGCCCTGGATGTTCACACTCTGTTATCGTTAGAGAGATTATGAATGCAACCGATTATAACATCGTAGCAGGATACAGCACAGGGTGCCTTGAGGTGTGTACATCGATTTATCCTTTTACAAGCTGGGATGTTAGCTCAATTCATATTGGTTTTGAGAATGGCTCTACAGCAATAGCTGGCGCTGAAACCATGTATAAAGTTTTAAAAAGAAAAGGTAAATTGCCTGGCGGTGAAACTAAGCCTACAAAATTCGTAGCTTTTGGCGGTGACGGCGGTACATACGATATAGGTCTTCAGTTTATCTCTGGATGTATAGAGAGAGGACATGAGATGGTGTATGTTTGTCTTGACAATGAAGGGTATATGAATACTGGCGGTCAAAGAAGCTCATCTACTCCTATTGGTGGCGCTACAACAACCTCTCCAGCGGGAAAAGAATCGTATGGGGAGAAAAAAAATAAAAAAGATATTATAGGCATTATGGCCGCAAGTGGCGCTGTTTATGCCGCACAAGTATCCCCTTCTCACTGGAAAGATATGGTAAAAAAAGTACAAAAAGCTTTTGAGTGTGGTGGTCCTGCATTTTTAAATGCTGTTAGCCCTTGTCCTACAGAGTGGAAATTTGAGCCACATAGGGGCATGGAAATTAACGACCTTGCAGTTGAGTCTTGTGTATTTCCTCTATTTGAAATAGAGCACGGCACAAAACTAACGGTTACATATAAACCAAAAAATAAAATTCCAGTAAGGGAGTATTTAGCAGCTCAAGGCAGATTTAAACACCTATTTACCCCTAAAAATGAGCATGTTATCGACGAGCTCCAACAAATTGTTGATGCAAGGTGGGAATATCTACTAAAAAGAGAGGAGGCTGGGGTATAACCCCCTCTTCATCTCTTAGCTTTTGTCAATGTTTTGAAATTCCTCATATTTTTTTAATCCAGCTTTTTTAACGCTATCTTTAGCCTCTTCACTTTTTTCTTTTAACTCATCCATCCTTGCTTTCATCTCTATCATCGAAGCTGTTGCGGCTACTTTTATATCTTGAGGGCTTGGGCTTGCAGGGGCTAGGGCCGCCGCTTTTACCTTTTGCATTTTGGTCTCTGTGGCTTTTGGGTCATTTTCTGGGCTTATATCTATTGGCACCTCTCCGCCAACAGCGTAAGCTTTGCCATCTGGACCTATTTGGTAGTCATAACTAGCTCCACCTGTCACTCCCCCACCTGCCGCCATGTGTGCCGCTTCGTGAGCTCTAACTTCGGTGTCTCTGGCTTGCAGCTTGGCAATGATCTCTTTTTCTTTTGGGTCTTCCCCGCCATTACTTTTTTTACTAATCTCTTCTTTGCCCTTTGCGGCATAGATTAGATTTGGTTTTGATGATGAATAATTTAGAGCGCTTATCATGTTAATAAAAATCGACTATTTGCCACTTTTTTAAAAACTCTTCATCAAACTCTATTAACCCTCTATCTTTTAAGCTATCTAATACCTCTCTTTCGCAGACTGTATCATTTGGCCACTCCCTTTTAAACCCATCGTTTATCCCTTTTTTTGTTGCATCCACAAAGATAAATTCGCCATCGATATATATATCTCTTTTTGCGTCAATATTATTCAAAACTCTCCAAAAAAGCATATATGGGTTAG
>JAVRLX010000081.1:0-5721 GCA_031960985.1 Campylobacterales bacterium
TCATCTCAGAATTTATATAGGTCGCAACCGCCATAAACTGAGTTTTATTGAGTAGTCCAGATTTTTCAAATGAAGGCATATTACCGATATGACCTTTTTTACCTCTTACAAGTACGGTATCAGCTATAAACTTAGGCGTTCCGTAAGTAGATAGATCTGCAGCCATACCATTCATACCTTTACCATCCTCACCGTGACAACTAGCACAAGATGCGGCAAATGCGGCCTTACCTTCTGCAACAACAGCGGCGTCAGCCGGTTTTTTAGCAGTTGAAATTTCAGCCATTACATAAGCTGCAATCTTTTTGGCGGTAGCTTCATCAGCAAGACCAGCAGGCATCTCTCCCATTGGGAAACCAAGACCTTTAGCTCCATTTTTGATAGTTGCTTCTATACCCTCAGCATTGCCCCATTTTGATAGATTTGCGGCTTTGCCGTTCATACCATCACCAGTTTGACCGTGACACTGTACACACTGCGCGAGAAAAACGCTCTCACCCATTGCCTTTAGAGTAGCTTCATCAGCATTGGCATATTTAGACTCAAATTTAGCCGTATAAGCCCTTACTTCATCGTTATACTCTCCAATTTGAGAATAAGCATTTAGTGGATAACCAACAAGCCAATACCAACCAGCCCACACTATAAGAATAAAATAAACAACAAACCAACCAGTAGGCACATCGTTTGTATATTCGCCGATACCATCCCAGTTTTCTTCGGCCAAAGGAGCGTCAGCAGTTGACTTCTCCTTCATTCTCTTTATATAGAGACCAGCAACATATCCAGTAATAATAACGACCGCAAAAAAGCCCAAGCCACCAAGAATGTTGACAAGGTCAGAGCTGAGGTCTATTTTTCCTAGAAAATCCAGCATATTTTTAGCTCCTTAATCTATTTAGCTTTTAGCAGAATTGAATCTCTCAACGGGCGCATCGTTTATATCATCGCGAAGTACTATATCAGAGTACTTCTCATAATCTTTACCAACCCTTTTTTTGGATGTATACAAATGATATATATACGCCAACATCAAAAAGGCTAGTAGCGCCGTGCTAAGAAAATATGCATAAGCCTGCATAAGACCTATATTCATCGCCTGCACCTATTTCAGTCTATTCATGTATGCGATCAAGGCTACAATTTCTTTTACTTCGCCTTTTTCGAATGCTTCTTTAACATCCTTATCTTTCATATCTGCAACAACACCTTTAGCTTGTTCCATCATGTTTTTTTGAGCATCTTCCCTAGAGCCTAGAGGAACACCGTTTGGTTGATCGTATGGCACTTTAAATACCGTCTTAACAGTGTATGCCTCAGCATATGCAGTATCTAGATCTGCATTCTTTTTAAATAGCCAAGGGTATTTAGGCATGATACTTCCTGGAACAACAGCTGAAGGATCTTTCATATGGTTTTCATGCCAGTCGGTAGTTCTGTAATTACCAACCCTATGAAGGTCTGGACCTATCCTTTTAGAACCCCACAAAAATGGTCTATCATAAGCATACTCACCACTAAGTGAATATTTACCGTATCTATCTGTTTCAGACTTAAACGGTCTTATGAGTTGAGAGTGGCAAGCGTTACAACTCTCTTTTATATAAACTTGTCTTCCAGCTATTTCAAGCGGAGTATAAGGCTTTAGCCCCTCGATTGGTCTTGAAGCTTGAGCAAAGTTTGGAATAATTTCGATAATACCAGCAAATGCAATAACAACAAAAACGCCAACCGCAAAAAAGAACGGATTTTTTTCTAACCAATGAAACATAATCTAATCCCCCCTTCTCTTAAGCGCCCATCGGCGATGCAAATTGCGGCTCTTTGTCGAGCTTAGGTGCAGATAGTGTTTTGTACATGTTGTACATAAACATACCAAAACCAATTAAGTACAGCGTGCCACCAATTGCTCTAATCGTAAAGTAAGGCATAAGAACCCTTACAGTATCGATAAATGAATATGCAAGATTGCCGTATTCATCTGTAGCTCTCCACATAAGACCCTGAGTAATACCAGCAATCCACATAGATGAGAAGTAAAGAACAACGCCTGTTGTTTGAACCCAAAATTGTGCATCCATAAGTTTTTTCGAATAGATTTCTCTTTTGAAAAGTCTTGGAGCCATGTGATAGAAAGCAGACATAATCATAAATGCAACCCAACCAAGAACGCCATCGTGAACATGTCCAACGATCCAGTCTGTAAAGTGAGCGAGAGCGTTAACAGATTTGATTGATTGGATTGGACCCTCAATTGTTGAGAACATATAGAAAGTTGACGCAAAAACCATAAATTTGATTAGCGGACTATCTTTTAGTTGTTGCCACTCACCTTTCATAGTAAGGAGAATGTTAATCGCAGACCCCCATGATGGAAGGATAAGAACAACAGAGAATATAGAACCCATTGTTTGCATCCAATCTGGCACAGTTGAATAAATCAAGTGGTGACCGCCAGCCCAAAGATAGACAAATAGCAAAGACCAGAAAGCTATAAGCGAGAGCTTATAAGAGTATATTGGTTGACCAGCCTCTTTTGGAAGATAGTAATAAATCATTGCAATAATTGGCACAGTAAAAACAAATGCAACAGCATTATGCCCCCACCACCATTGAACAAGAGCGTCATTTGTGCCAGCATACATAGAGACTGATTTTAACCAAGAGCCGTAGCCAGAAACTAAGTGTGTAGGAACCTCAAGGTTGTTAAAGAGGTAAAGCATAGCCACACCAAGGAAGCAAGCTACATAATACCACATAGATACATATAGAGTTTTCTCTCTTCTCATACCTATGAGACCAAACATTACAATACCCCACATAACCCAAACGACGACGACAAGAAGGTCGATTGGCCATTCAAGCTCAGCGTACTCTTTTGAAGTAGTAGTACCAGTTAAAAAAGAGGCAACAGCTAGAGCCAAAATCAATACATATAGCGGAACCATAAGTTTTGCTACAGTATTTAGAAATTTGCTCTCAGCAAGTGAAACCTTTAAAGTTCTCTGTGCAACATAAAAAAATGTTGCGAAAACCCCAGGAACCGTAAAACCGTAAACAACAGCATTCGTGTGCAACGGTCTAAGTCTACCGAATGTGAGATATTCATCTCCCAAGTTACTAAGAACCGGAAAAGCCAACTGAAAAGCTATTATTACGCCTACCAGCATGCCGACAAAACCGAACACGATGGCAATAAGCATAAACTGCTTAGCTACCGTATAATCGTAGCTTAGTGTAGCGTTATTTTGCATACACAGTCCTCCTATAAAATTTAAGGCCCGAAGAACCTTGTAAACATTGCCCTTTACAAAAGCGTACAAATTGTATTAGCTCAAATCTGTAATCTTGCTTAAAATTTGACTCAAATCAAAAAAAAATTAACATTTATTTAACAAACGAAGCATATTGTAGGGTAACAAAAAACACTATCATAGCTACTAACCACTTTTTTTATGTCGATATTAGTAGCTTTTTAGTATCATCGGTTTCATTTTTATATTACATTTTAAGAGAGGAAGTATGCAAGAAGGGTTAAAGCTATTTATAGAGTATGGAATACTCGGTTTTTTACTGTTTTTGAGTTTTATAACGGTTGCCCTTGGCATAGAGAGGTTACTTCATTATAAAGATATCGATATATCCCATTTTGACAATAAGCAAGATATTGAGATTGACGTTACAAAAAATCTCACAATTATTTCAACAATAGCGGCAAATTCTGTATATGTAGGTCTTTTAGGTACTGTTCTTGGGATAATGCTTACATTTTCATCTCTTGGGGAGACTGGGTTAATAGATTCAAAAACAATTATGCAAAGCCTCTCATATACCCTTGTAGCCACAGCCGCCGGACTTTTGGTAGCAATACCTGCAATAGTAATATACAATCTTCTAGCTAGAAAAGCTGAGATTATAATAGCAAAATGGGAAAAAGTGTATGGCCAAAATTAAGAAGTTTGACGCCATAAATGTTGTTCCATTTATAGATGTTATGCTTGTCCTTTTAACTATAGTTCTAACAGTGGCAACTTTTGTGGCGCAAGGTCTTATACCAGTAGATCTCCCTAAAGGATCAACAAAACAAGAGAGCAGCCTAAAAACAATAGAGATAACAATCAAAGAAGACGGCAAGATATATTATCAAAACGAAGAGGTAACAAAAGAGACTCTTCGCTTAAGGGCGCAAACTATAGGTAAAAATGACCTCGTAAGCGTAAAAAGCGACAAAAACTCTAAATTTCAATCGTTTGTGGATGTTATCGATGTGTTAAAAGAGAGGGGAATAGAAAAAATATCGATAATTACTAGAGTTAATGAATAACACAACCTCTGGCTTACTCATATCTGGCGCGCTTCACGCTACTTTAATTATATGCATAGTATCTTTTGACCAAAAAAAGGAGTTTACCAAAACCCTTGCTACTATTAGTCTTAACTCATTTAATTTAGAGAAATCAATTACCAAACATCAAGAGCAGCCCAAAAAAGAGCAGAGCAAATCAGTAAATAAAAAAGTAGGTAGCGCCAAAAAGCAACAACCAGAGCCTAATAAAGTGGAAGAAAAAGACAACAAAAAAACTACTGATACTGAAATCCAAAAAGGTTTGACTAATGAAAGTTCAAAGAGTGCAGATGTGCCAAGCAAACCGACTCAGACGCAAGAGAATTACACAAAACATCTTCCAGTAGATGAAAACGAAGAGTACATAAAGCTAAACAAGGCTAAAGTAAGAGAGGCTATAGCCAAATATCAAGTCTACCCACCATTAGCTAAAAAATTAGGCTTGGAGGGGATATGTGTAATATCTTTTAAGCTCTATCCAAATGGTGGTATAAATGAAACAAAAATTATTAAATCATCTGGTTTTTCAATCCTTGATAAAAGCGCGCTTAAATCATTAGAAGACGCCGCGCCAGAGCTACCAAAACCAAATAAACCGGTCGTTATCATTATACCAATAGAGTATGTTATCAGATAATAACAAAGGCTTGCGGCGACTATAAAAGAGAGTCGATACCGCAAGCCTCGCTATTTATTTTTTAGTGCGTTACTTTGCTTTTTTACTATTTAACACTTCTGTTGAAGGATAGAAGAATACTGCATCCCTCTCAACTACCACCCTTTGTTTATCGTCAACGGCAAAAGCTCTTATCTTGATGTCAATAGGAGTATCCCTTCTATCGTTATTAGCAAGCGCCTTATCTGTCTCAAGAACAACAACTTTTTTTGCCTTACTGCCAGATTTAAGCATAAACGGCTCAGAAGGTCTTGCTATTTTTATATCATCTCTGCCAACAACTTCAAAGTAATAAGTATGATCTTTACTATCTGTATTTTGGAACAAGAAAGTATAGTGATTTTCAACCACACCATTATCCCTAATTGCATACAGTTCAGTAGTTCTATTGATATTTAAAAGCATATGCTCTTTTTTCGAACCCATAACCAAAAGCGCCGAGAAAACTGCAACAAGGATAACTATATATGCAACAATTCTAAATCTAAAGATTTTTGTTTTTCCTTTTTCTAAAGCCTCATAGCTAGTCCACTTAATGAGATTCTCTTTACCCAAGCTTGCCATTACAGGAGCACATGCATCAGCGCACTCTAGACAGTTTATACACTCGAGTTGCAAACCTTTTCTAATGTCTATATGTGTTGGGCACACTTTAACACACGCCATACAACCAACGCAATCACCCTGCTCTGGCTTATCT
>JAVRLX010000082.1:0-5687 GCA_031960985.1 Campylobacterales bacterium
ACGCTTGATACTATACGGACAATCCTTCAAAATATAGCCGCTATCGTTACGCCATATGCCATAAAGCATCAAGGGGCAAAGTTGGTTTTACCATTTTTGGGGTGTGGCGTCGGTGGACTTGATATAAGAGATGTTGCAAAGCTCTATGCCGAATTTTTTGCACAAAATGACCTTGGCGACTGCGCCGTTGTTTTGTATGCTTATCGTGACGATGATTATTCAGTGGCGGCGGAGGTTTTGGGTGGGTAGGCTTTTTATAGTGGTGGCAGTATAATCCAAGATACAAATAAAACAGATTACAAAAAAAGACACATGACAAGAGACGAGTTTGAAAGAAAAGAAAAAGAGATTCTTGAAGGGCTATTCGATTGCGATCGTAAGTTATGTATGACGATTGCGTCAACATATGCAAATATTAATAACACACCAAAAATTATGATTGTTGGTCGAGCTTTAAATGGTTGGGACACTATCCAAGAAACAAATTTTGAAGATTTTTATAAAAAATTAGTCGAGGAATTTAGAACAAATAATGAAAATAAAAATGCTCTTAATAGACTTTATAATAAAGCATATAAAAGAAATGAAAAGAATAAATACAACTCGGCAAGATCGGCATTTTGGAGGGTTGTTAGACAAATTTCTGAAAAACATGTTGATAATATAGTATGGACTAATCTTTATAAAGTTTCCCCTAAAAAAGGCGGAAACCCATCGGAAAAATTAAAAGAATATCAATTTATAGCTTGCAAAAAACTACTTGATTTAGAAATTGAATACTACAATCCACAAGTAGTTATTTTTATCACAAATAAATGGGCAGATAAATTTATAGAAAATCCTATTATTATTCAGAACTATCGTAGCGATTTTGTTAAATATATCGGTTATTTTGGAAATAAAAACAACAAATTTATTGTTACAGTTAGACCTGAGGGTCAAAAAGAAAAATTATGGCTTAAAGATGTAAAAGAAGCGATGAGTATCCTACTATCAAAGCCTTGTTTTAGCGTAAATACGCCATCTTTAGCCACCTCACACAACTCATTATAAACTCTATTTACAGCCACAAAATCGGCTTTTGTTTGCTGGGTGTACAGCCAAAAGCCATTTGCGCCTTTAAGCGACTTTGCATCCGATATATCTGCAATCTCAAGCAACTTACCATCCGCAATCTCAAAAAAATCTATTGGGGTCAAAGAGACGATGCCATCCATATGCGCCGCTTCGTATGGCAAAAGGGCGGAGGAGATGATCAATTTCGTAATCTCTATATCCTTAACAGCTGTAGATATATGTGGATAGTTGTCATATTTTGCGATTAGCCCTCCTACGCCTATAAAAACATATCTTTTTGCAGGGTCTATATCCGCATCATCTATCCACCGCTCGCCGATAACAAAAATAGATGTTTTATCTTTTGGAATCTCATTGATTGCGCCGTAGACCGATATGCGCACATCCACCTTAAATGGCTTAGTATCGTCAAACACTACGGCAATTTCATCATAGCTCTTCGCAAAAGAGATCCGCATCATATCATCCGGCCAAATATAATACATTCTGTCAAACTCCTATATGTTTATTCGCTAATTGCCAATACACCCCTACTTTGCCCTTTTGGATAATGAGGCATTAGCTGCAACAAATACTCATACTCAAATCTACCGCTTACCGCTTCAAATTGCGTTAAGCATCTATGCATAGTGTTCATCTGTTCGGTGGAAGTGGCAAACAGGGCAAGCAAAACCGTTGACGCTTTTCTAATTGAAAGAGAGGATAGCGTATCGATAAGCTCCAATAACACATTTGCAATGCTCAAATCACTTCTATATCCAGAATTTACAATTGTGATATTTTTGCTTTGTTCAAAAATGCATATTACATTATCAAGCGAACCAAAACTAGAGTCGTAGTCTTGAGATAGCCGATATATCCCCTCATGCAGTTGCCACTCGAAATTGGTTATTAATTCTTCGTTATCAACTCTTATGTTAAGACAAAATGCCTCTGCTGGATTTTTTAGAATTTGAGAGTATTTATTCATTGACTCCTCCAAATATGTTTGGAGGATATTATGCCTAGCTATATGGACAGCTTCTTGTCTTTATCAAACGATATTTATTAGTACAACCACCCAAATGGCACAGCCCACAGCCTATCCCCAAAAATCTTCCATATAAACAAATCTATGATAAAGTCTATCTCTTTTTTGTCTAGTGTGTGGTAGTAGTAGATTTGTGTTTTATCCATTAAGAAACTGGTCTGTTTGTAAAGCTACTCCATAAAATTATTGGAGTATAATACTATTATTTTGCTATACCTCAGCCATTCTATCTAAAAACTCCCTTGCTAACTCCTCTACTTTTTCTTTGAGTTTTGGTGGAGATAACACAAGCAGGTTTGGCATCCAATAAAACACGGTTGGGATAATCTCGTAAAAATCGGTAATTTCAACTGATAGCTCAATACCGCCGTCACTATCTGTAGCTACTATCCTTTGAGATTTTGAGATGGCTCTTCTGTGGAAGTATTTTGCAATAGATTTGTCAGCGTAAAGCCTTACTTCAAAGCTCTCTTTATTGGCGTTAAACCAAACATTTATCGCATTTTGTAGTTTGTCTTTGATATTTTGTGGAATTTTAAACTGTCTGTCGATTATTTTTATCATTCTAATAGCTTTGAGACGGTATTTTTTGATTTTTTTATCTTTGGTATCCTCGGCCAAAAGATACCAAAACCCATCAAAACAAATAAGCTTTAGCGGTTTTGCCTTTACTTCATATGAAAAGCCATCTTTTTCGTAGTTAAAGCTAATGAAGTTTTGTTTGCCCATTGCCACCTCAAGCGCCAGCGCCTCATCGGCTTTATCTGTTACATCCTCAAAATTCACGCTTGCGTATATGTGCTCTTCTATATCAACTTTTTTGATTTTTGAAAGTATTTTTTTGGCTTTTATGGCAAAGTTTGTCCCCATCCCCTCCGATAGTTTTTCTAAGACTTCTACAACAAGGGTATCTTCAAAATTTGTCAAATTCAAAGCATCGCTACTGAGTTTAATTAGTCTACCTTCTCGCTCTATCTTAACACCTAATCCTAGTTGAGAAAAAAGCTCTGGCAAGCGCTCGTTAATATCCCTTTGAATGGTTTTTGTATTGCACCCGTAGTCTTTAGCAAGCTCTTTAATACTTAGTTTTTCACCCGACTCAAGGCGTCTTATAATCTCTGAGATTCGCTCCATTACTCTATAATCAGGGGTTCTTGAGATTGGCATTGTGTTTTCCTATATGAGGTTGTTTTTGTATGATTGTATTTCTTAGTTTATCAGTTTTTAATATTAACCCAAATCTCGTTTAAGCCACAATCAACATTTTTCTCTGATTTATTCCAAAATTGATTAAAGGCTTTTTTGGTTGATACAATTATATACAATTATAGAGTAGACAAAAAAATGTCCATATTATTTGCCATAATTCCTTTAATTTAGTGCAAAGGAGAATGTTGAGGCGCAAATATCAAGATGGGTTTTTTGTGTGTGATAAAAAAGTTAAAGTTTAGTACAAATGAACCAAATAAAGGATGGATATGTTTGTTGCTAGTTATATTACTAATATTGGAAAAACATCTAATAACCAAGAGGATTCGGTACTGTTTGCAAACAATGTTATACAGTCAAATATGAAAAAACCTGTTACAAAAAATTTATCACTACCAGCTTTACTAGCTGTTAGCGATGGTATTGCTGGGTTAAAATATGGAGAAGTGGCTAGTTCTATGGTGCTTGAAAATCTTTTGGAGTTGTATAAAAACAATTTAGAAGAAAAAAGTATCATAGAAATAATAAGAGGCATGCAAGATAGACTTACGCTTTATACGCTCAATTATGCAAAATATTATGGGATGGGGGCTACGCTTGCCGGCTCAATTTTTGATAAAGAGAGTGTAAAAGTTTTCAATGTCGGAGATAGCAGAGTTTATCTTTTTAGGGATGGAGTGTTAAAACAACTAAGTGTAGATCATACAGTAGCTAAAAAAATGCAAGAAAGAGGGGAGATATTATCAAGCGAAGATTGCGCCCATGCTTATAAAATGCTTGATAGTGCAATAGTAGCTACCGGTGAGTCTGATGATTTTGAGATACATACGATTAGTGTGAGTCCAAAAATTGGTGATATTTTTTTGATATGCACAGATGGCGTTACCGATATGGTCGATGAAGAAAAGCTTTGCACAATACTTAACAAAAATGAATCCTTAGATAAGCTATCTCAAAGTATATACAAAGAGGCTATGAAAAACGGAGGTAAAGACAATTTGAGCCTAATTGTTGCGAGTTACACCAATGCTTACGAGAACTAACAACTATGTTAAAAATTTAAGGAAGTTTTACTATAGTGATAAACATAACTTAAAACTTAAAAAAAGAGAAAAACAACCATGTTAGAATGTTTAAAGGAAATTAACAAAAAAACTGTAAGCTTGCTTGAGCGCGCCAATAGTCAGCTAAAGGAGGAGGATAAATTTTTCTATGATGGTGAGTTTTATAGTGGCTCTTTGAATCCAGAAATTTTCATCATTGGACTTAATCCTGGGTTTGATTGCGAGGAATGGAAAGATAGAAAAATTAACTCTGAAAAACTTAGTCGTGAGTACGAAGCAAAAGAGATTAAATATATCGCTGAAAAAAAAGACGGTTGTAAACTTGCAAAACAGATATATAAACTATTTGAGCAGTATGTTTTTAATGATTCTACAAAAGCTGAAGATTTTATATCAACAAAACTTGCAGAGACAAATTTTATCCATTTTGCGACACCTGACAGTGGAATTTATAAGAATTTATTGGCAAAGATTGATCAAGCCTTGCAAAAAGAATTACAAGACCACTTTGTAAATAGTTTACATGAAGTATTAGAACATATAACTCCTAAGTTAATTTTTGTCATTGGAAAAGGGACACGTGATAAATTGCGCAATTCTGAAATAATTGATCAAGATTGTGAATCGGTTAAAAATGATGAAAAAAATCGTTTTTCTTACTGCAAAAGCAATTTAAATAGTGTGCCATTGCTTACTGTAAAGCATTTATCTGGTAGCGTAAGCAACAAGCAATTTGAGGAATACGGAAAAATAATACAAGAATACATTAAATAAAAAAATTGCTGTCCGATTACTATAAGTTAAAATCGGACAGTTTTTTGTCCATAATTATTGTTAAGCTCCTATCATACATTTAATTAGTAGGAGTAAAAAAATGAGTAATGACAAAATTAATATGAGATGCTATGCCAGATGGTTTCATGACGGCGAGAAGGAAGTTTCTTTTAGAGATCAGACAATTTTACAGTTTGGCGACAGCTGGAATCTAATAGCAAGCTTTATACTTCTTAATCCAGGTAGCGCAATCCCTAAAGATAATTCAGCTAAAAATGAAATCATCCGCCCTTCCGCACCACTTTTTTGATTTAAGTTAAATGGCATAAAAAGTGCTTTAGTCTCTTAAAAAAACGGAGACATAGCATGAATGAATCAATAGTCATAAAGAATTTGGATCATCTTGGGTTGGTAGCTGGTATGATTGATGAATTAGAGATAGTCAAAAGTGTTGATAATGAGATCGTAAGTGATGCTAATAAAAAAGGGCTCTCTTTTGGTACATTGGTCAAAGCGATGATCCTCAATGGTCT
>JAVRLX010000083.1:0-5587 GCA_031960985.1 Campylobacterales bacterium
ACTGGCACGTGTTTCACTCTCTCCTATTAAAATATTGTACGAATCGCTTTTGACGTTTAATGCCGATATTATCCATGATTTAAAAACCCCCATTACTACCATTGCCCTCAATGCCGCTATGTTGGACCAAACAAGTGCAAAGCCAATCGGCCGCATCTTAAGTTCCATCGATACTCTCAAAGATCTCTACGCCAATCTTGAAACGTATCTCAGAACCGGTGAGCATCTCAAGCCGGATGAGATTATGTTAAAAAATCTTATCATGACACAAATAGAGCACTATCGGACCCTTTATCCTGAAGTGATGTACGAAGTATCGGGCGAAGAGCTAACCCTCCGGTGCGATCAAATCAGTATTCTGCGCATCATCGACAACATCATCGTTAATGCGATTAAATACGGTGGTTACCCGCACCCCCGTGTCACCATAACCATTGGATCTCATTGGCTTTCTATCAAAGACAATGGACCGGGTATCGAGAATGTAGAGCAAATTTTTAACCGTTACCATCAGAATTCTTTTTACACCAAAGGGTTTGGGCTGGGACTTAATATCGTTCGTACCCTTTCTAAACGGCTAAACATCTCTATTACCGTCATTAGCCATGATGACACGGGGAGTACTTTTATCTTGGACCTCACGTCTATAATGAAGCGCTAAATACCAAAAAGCGGAGTATAATAGGGATGATTGCAACTCCTTTACATGTAGCGTGAGTGGTCACTAATGCAATCCATACAAAATCATATCAAAGGGGTTAAAATGGAACTGTGGCATGGAATCAAAAGAGAAGAGATCGCGTGGTATCCCACCGTTGATACTCAAAAATGTATCGGATGCGAATTGTGCTTTGTCACCTGTGGAAGAATGGTATACACCATGGATCACGAAGCTAAAAAAGCGGTTGTCAGCGAACCGTATAAGTGCATGGTCGGCTGTACTACCTGCGCCAACATCTGTCCGACAAACGCGATAACTTTTCCGGATAAAGAGATGGTGCAGCGCATCGAGCGAGAATTTAAAATTTTTAGCCTCGTGCACAAAGAGGCGAAAGAAAAAAGCGACAAAATCCTTGCCAAAGCGCAAGCCTCCGAGCAGTTAAGCGCTCAAAAAACCAAAATCAACTTCGAAGTGGCCGGCTCATTTGGGGACAAACGCTTTATCCTTAGGCTGTATGAGTTTATCAAGGATAAAGCGTGCGATGTTACCGATGTGACCTACCTTAATCCAACCCTTAAAGGGACCATCGAACACGGCGCGCCATCCATGATGCGATTTTCACTCGTTAGTGAAAAATACGAAGATATTTCCCAAATAGCAAATGAGATGCGTACCCTTATTGTGCAACTTGGATTTATCGTAACCAATGAACGAAATAGCTAAAAAATTATGAATAAAGAGACCTGCGCGCCGCTGGAGATGGGAGAGATACTTAACGGTGAACACACCGAGTGGCCGCTTTTTGATGTGACGATCCACGGGGGAAAACTTGAATCGACAAAACTTCTCAAGCGACTTGTGTGCGGGGTAAAACATCTCCCTTTGCGCCTTCGTGTCTCTTTGGAGCATAACACACAAAAATCGGTTGAGCTTGGAGTGCGCATCGATCCGACACTGATATGGAATAAAGAATGTGTGATCGAAGGGCTTGTCAGCGCTGAGGCGATCACGCAAACCTTTGAAACGCTTCTTTATTCTACATAGACGATATTGGCTCTTGCAGTGATGCGAAAAATAAAAATGTTGAGTTGAGTAATTTAAGTTGAGTATAGCTATATTTAATTGAACCCTCTGAATAAATAAAGCACCACATTGCAAAAGCTCTATTTCGCAATCTTTTAACCCAAAAATGAGCCACTTACAACCAGTAAGCGACTAATTTTTGGGTTAAAATCTTGCAAAATTTAGCATTCGCACTGAAGTACTTTATTTATTCAGAGTAAACTACCCCCATTTGTCAAGACAATTTTCTCTTTTTTCGTCTTTAATCCAGAAAAAGCCGCATTATGCAACATTTTTCACCTCTTTTTTATCCCGTCAAGATAAACAGTGTCCTCGCTTCGCTGCGGAATTCCGCTGTGCTTCATCATAGGTTTTTGATAACCTATACTTGAGTGAAATCTTCTAAAGTTGTATTTGTCAATATATTTTGCTACCCCCTCTTTTAGTTCTTTGATTGATTTGTAATCATTGATATAGATATCGCTATATTTTAGAGTTCTAAAAAATTAAACTGCCCCCATTTTATCGTAACCAATGAACGAAATAGCTAAAAAATGGTAACTTCACGAGAAGAATCGCTTTTTTAACGAAAACGAAAATTATCAATTCCATCTCCTATAAATTCCCTATCCAAAACTAAACGTTAACTTTACACTGCTTCTTTACAATTCTTTTGTAAATATTATTTTACTCTCGTCCCCATGCTCCAGCTTGGGGATGCGTACTTGTATTGTGAGTTTTGTATGCGTTCCCAATGAGGACATTGGGAACGAGCGAAGAAAACCTTCCATCGTCACCAAAATGTTGCGTCATCGCCTCAAGCCATAAAGCTCCCGCTAAAGTAGTACCAAATTTTATTTTTGCCATCAATGCACCATTATTGTTTTTTTATTTTGATCTACAAGCGCCCCAACTCTGTTTACGATATTGTTTACAGGACTTCTATATCTTGTATGCTCAACTTGTTTATGCAGCATTTTTTATATTTTTTACCGCTTCCACATGGACAAGGGTCATTTCTGCCTATTTTCGGGCTCTCTCTGACATAAGCGCTCTCTTCATCGTCGAAGTGATCTTTCAAATCGAAAAAGAGCTTTTGTAGCATAGTTGGTTTTCTGTCTGTTGCTCTTTCTTTTCTGAGTCCCATCCTTATTTCAACATCTTCTAAATCACCCATATACATCAGATCTATAGCATTTCTATCAAAGCACTTTTTGATAAGCTCATGGTACTCGACAAGTTTATAATCAACACATATCCCTAGTGTGCTTGCATTGACTATATCATCCTCTCCATCACTTAGTATCTTTGCTACTAGTTTTTTTACCTCTTCAAGCGATACTTCATCTGTTTTTAGCATCTCTTTGATGGCATCCATATAGCACAAACGAGTCCAAGTATTTATTGCCTCATTCAATATGCCATCTTTAAAATAATCATACATATCTTTACGATAAGGCGCTACAAGCTCTACAAAACCATCCATAATCCAATCATAACATTCATCTTTATCCACATTTTCTATCATATTTATAAGTATCTCTTTAAACTCTGGCGCTTTTAGTTCGCTCAGTGCATACCAAGCATGAATCACACCAAAAAATTCCAAGCCTTCATCTTCGGCAATATCACTATAATCATATCTATAAATATCCATATCTTGCGCAAGAACAAGGAGTTGTGGAATATCATCTTTGTTTAATCCAAACTTGTTTACATAAGAGATTCTTTTGCCTCTTGTCAATCCATTTCTACCAAGTGAAAGAAGTTTTGCAACTTTTCCATTATATTTTTTTGCTATTTCTTTTAACTCTTTTAATGGCATTATTTTTCCTTTTTTGTTAAATTGAATTCCGACACATTAGACTCGCCTGAGAGAAGTCTTGGAAGGAGTGTGTCACTGGTTTTTTGGAGGGTTTGAATTTCGTTTACTCTCGTCCCCATGCTCCAGCTTGGGGATGCGTACTTGTATTGTGAGTTTTGTATGCGTTCCCAATGAGGACATTGGGAACGAGCGAAAAATAATACGGTGCCTCTCATTTAACCCAATCACTCTTTTCTGATCTGTTCCCATATAGAGTTCATGTATTGCAAAAAAAGCATTCAAATATCCATCTTGCGGTTGGATGAGACCATTAAAAATTCCGTGTCAATCCGATAGTGTACTTTACACTTAAGGAGTGACACGGAATTTTTAATGGTATCAAAAAAGGTATTGATGCGCTTTTTTGGGGGTTTTGAGAGGGTGTTGACTTATAGATTTGGTACTATATCATTTACAAATGATCTTGTCCTCATTATATCACAATGCTTGACTAATCCTGGAGCAATATGATTGGACTCTGAGAAATTAGCTATTACTACTGAGAGTCCATTAATACGTGCAACTTTCATTGCTGGAATCATATCTGTATCTTTAGAAAAGATTAAAACTTCATCAGCCAATTTCATATGTGCTACATGCGAAATATCTAACCCCAAAAGCATGTCAACTTGTTTTTGTGATAGCATTGGGTAGCCATTTGGCTTCAGTCCATTTACTAGCATTTTGCCACATCTTAGGGCGATAAAATTTTCCTTAACTATGTTTAGAAAAAATTATTTGCGATAGTGATTTTTTTCTCATAATCTATATTTCTTGATAGGTAATGCTGAAATTTACGCTTATTGCCAGCATTAAGATGAGTCATTATATCGCTTGTTGTTAGATGCTCTGCGGTGTATATGTAAATTCTATAAAACTCTTCTCCGTTCTCTAAAAATGATTTGAATAAAGCTGTTAAATGTGAAGTATTGTTGTAGTTAAATTGACGGTTAGAGGTTGCTCTCTGAAGATCTTCTATAATGTTTCTAAGATTGTCCCAGTCTACAAAAACAGCAACTTTTTTCATAAAACTACCAATAAAAAAAGGTTAGATTGATACCCAAGCCCGAGTGTTCATTAAGAATTCCCCAGGTCTAATAGGGTATTAATCTAACCTTTCTAAGTCTATACATAGAAATCGACTAAAACAGCAAAGAATAAAGCAAGAACAATTCCAAAATGGTGCCCAAAGCTTCTTTGCGACGGTAATTTTATATGCTTTTTTATTAAAAAATACTTAAAAAAGCATAGATAGTCTATACCTGATTTCTTACTGAAAATGCTAGCTATAGCTTTGCAGGCAGGGTCTCCAGTGGTTTTGTTAGGCTTACTGTAGGTTTTTAAGACTCGAACTTGCGACATTTGAGCATAAAATCAGTTATTTCTCTTGCGTTGAAAAACACTTCTTTTACTATCGATACTATGTCAGGTTTATTTTTAAAATTATCATACCTGTATATTAACGAATCAAGCAAGGCACTTGGAAGATTTGGTTGTGGCAGAGACCGTTAAAAATTTCGTGTCACTCCTTAAGTGTAAAGTACACTATCGGATTGACACGGAATTTTTAATGGTCTCCAGGGGGCTGTTGCTCATAGCTTTGAGTGAATCGATATGGGCATCAACGATAGATGCAAACGCTTTGGCATCGATTTGATTCCCGTCTGCCGCTCTCATCATCAAAGGGATACCTGCTTGATGTTCGACTATGAGATTGAGTACTACTTGGTTGAGATTTGGATGATGGTCACGACTATACCCTTTGACCAATTTGATTGGAACTAAAGCAGATTCATCATCAGTATCTGCTAGGTCATTTGGTTTGTACTCACCATCTAAATGAAAGCTTGTGGAATCAAGGTGAACGGTAGAGGTGGAGAGTCCAAGCAGTTTGATAGCTTTATGAGAGATCTTCTCATAGAGTGTGCTAACTCCATATTCGTAGATGGCATCCAATGTACGTCTAAGTGCATCATCGTTAATCTGCTCTGCTCTTATCT
>JAVRLX010000084.1:0-5634 GCA_031960985.1 Campylobacterales bacterium
CAAATACGGTGTTTTTGACATACTCTTTCAACAAAGAAAAGAATAAATCGGTAATTGATACAGTCAAGGCGCTTACCCCTACCCAAAACACACCGGTAAAATGAAATATTTTTTACTTCTTTTTGTTTATTGCGCATCACTACTTGCCGATGCGCATATTCTTTGCTACCACAGGTTTGACGACCCAAAACCAAAATACAAACACACAAATATCTCTTCAAAAGAATTTTTATCGCAAATAAATTCACTTAAAGCTGACGGCAAAAAATTTGTCTCATTGTCATCTATAGTAACTGCGCTTAAAACTGCAAAGCCAATAGATGCAAATTTAGTTTCGATAACCGTAGATGATGCGTATAGAAGCTTTTACGAAAAGGCGTTTCCGATACTTCGCGACGCTAAAATACCGTTTACTCTTTGCGTTTATGTAGAAGCTGTAGACAAAAAGTATGGTGATTATATGACGTGGGAGCAGATAAAAGAGGTCTCAAAATACGGCGAAATCGCCTTGCACTCATACGCGCACAAAGATTTAACGAAACTTTCTTTGGATGATCTAAAAAAAGACACCGTTAATGCCTTGACGAGCTTTGAAAAACATATGGGCTTTAAGCCAAAGCAATACGCCTACCCATTTGGACTATACAATCTAGATGTCAAAAATACAATAAAATCGTTTGGCTTTGACGCAATATTAACCGTAGATGGCGGAGCTGTAGATAGTGAAAGCGATGTTTTTCAAATAGAGAGAATAGCCGTAAGCGAAGGGGCAAACTTCAAACTTTTTATGGGGGTAAAGCCACTTGATGTGGTGTTACAAAAACCAAGCGGCGGAGAGCAAAAAACTATAAAGGGCAGCGTCCAAAACTACAGCGGAAAAACCATAAAATTGTATGTTACAAAAGGCGACGTTAGAACGCTAGAGTTAAAAGATGGAAAATTTGAAACTACCGTAGATATGTCAAAGATAAACAGCAAGCATAAGCTGATATTTTACACAGATGACCATAGATACAGAGCTAAACTTATAGAAAAGGATTGATCAATGTTGGAAGAAATTTACTCTTTTGCAAATGACGGGATGAATAAGGCGATTGAATCTCTAAAAAGGGATTTTGGAACTATTAGAAGCGGCAAAGTAAGCCTTTCTATACTTGATAGCATTAAGGTTGATTACTACGGAACGCCAACACCCCTTAACGGCGTAGCAAACCTAGGTACGCCTGATGCGACAACTATTACGATAACACCTTGGGAAAAATCGATGTTAAAAGAGATAGAAAAAGCTATTCAAATAGCCAACATCGGTGTAAACCCTGGCAATAATGGCGAAGCGGTAATACTCTCTTTCCCTCCGATGACGATGGAGCAAAGAAAAGAGAATGCAAAAAAAGCAAAAGCGTTTGGTGAACATGCAAAAGTGGCAATACGAAATGTAAGGCGCGATGCAAACGATAAAATAAAAAAGCTTGAAAAAGAGAAAGCAATAAGCGAAGACGACTCAAAAAGGGCGCAAGATAAAATCCAAAAAATTACCGATGAGTTTGTGGCAAAAGTAGATGCGCTGTGCGAACAAAAAGAAGCTGAGCTTTTGAAGGTATAATGATGGATGTAGCGCAAATATACAAAGAGGCAAATGCCCTTTTAGAGGGGCATTTTTTACTCTCAAGCGGTAATCACTCGCAGTTTTATCTCCAATCGGCTAAGGTGCTTGAAGACCCAAAAGTTGCAGCTTTGTTAGCGGAAGAATTAGCAAAACAGATAAAACAAAACGGTATCGAGGTTGATACGGTTTGTTCACCTGCTCTCGGCGGGATACTAGCTGGATATGAACTTGCAAGAGCGCTTGGCGTTAGGTTTATTTTTACCGAGAGAGTTAACGGTGAGATGACGCTAAGACGGGGCTTTGAAGTCAAAAATGGCGAAAAACTACTTATTTGCGAAGACATCATAACAACTGGCGGAAGCGCCGTTGAGGCAATGAGGGTAGTAGAAGCCCAAGGCGGAGAGGTGGTAGCGTTTGCGGCGTTAGCCAATAGAGGATTTTGTGAAAGAGTGGGCGGCGCAACAAAAAGAAAACCGGAGGCAAAACTCCCTGCCAATAAACCTTTTTTTGCTTTAGCTGACTTTGATTTTGAGATGTACTCACCAGAAAATTGTCCACTTTGTAAAAGTGGTAGTAAAGCCATCAAACCAGGCAGTAGAGGCAACTAGTTGTACCTAGATAAAAACAGGAGATTTGCATATCCAAATCCCTTTTTGCGCCTTAGCGCGTTTTTGATTGACTCTTTTATAATCGTTACCCCGCTGACGATGTTGTGGGGGGTAATATTTGGCTACCACGAGATGAAGACAGACAATCCCAAACCATACCTTTTGGCAATAGAGATAATAGTGGTATGGCTCGTAACATCCTATCTTATATCGACAAGGGCGCAAACCCCCGGTAAAAAAGCGTTTGGGATGTATGTAGTCTCTGCTAGAAATTTTGAGAGGATTAGTTTTTTAAGAGCCTCTTTTAGATTTTTAATTTGGATGCTTTGCTGGGTTAGTTTAGGTACTGGCTTTTTTATAGCTTTTTTTTCAAGGCAAAGACAAACTTTAGCAGACAAGCTCTCCAGTACCGTAGTAGTGCGCGACATCGGTGAAAAAAAATAAGGATGCCTTTCCGTTTTGCCACTTTTACATCCCTTTTTTATTTTTTTTATTTTTGGGCTACCGCCGTTTTTATTATCTTTGTTCCAAAAACTCTGCTTGACGCGGGATACAATACCACACAAGTAGGCATAATCCTCTCAATTATGCCTCTTACTAGATTTATTACCCCCTTTTTGTTTAGCACAAAATTTAAACTAACCAAACAAGTCTTTTATGCTTCATTAATCTTATCAACCATCCTATTTGCCCTATTTGCTTTTACATACCACAGTTTTTGGCTTTTATTTTTAAACACTCTATTTTATGGGTTTTTTATCACTGTTACCCTCCCATATGTCGATTCGGTCGCGCTAAAAGAGGTGCAAAAAGAGAAATATGGACTCATTAGACTCTTTGGCTCAATAGGCTTTATTGGGGCGGCTATAGCGCTTGGAAAAATAGATTTAAATAAAGAGAGTGTATTTTTGCACTATCTCGTATCGGTGGCGTTAATGTCGGTTTTTGGGATGCTACTGGCCTCAAAAGAAAAGAGAGGAGATAAAGATGTTAAGACAACGAAAGAAAACGAAGGAGATCTAAAAAAATATATAGCCGATGCCCCTTTTTGGCTTGCAATGATATTAGTTCAGCTAAGTTTTGGAGCTTTTTATGGGTTTTTTACCGTTTTTGAGCACGAATACGGAATTAGCCTTGAAAATATCACATATCTTTGGAGTATCGGGGTGCTTGCTGAGATATTTATGTTTGCGCTGCAAGGCAGGCTTCTTAAAAATATTAAACCCCTGTTTATTATCAAGCTAACAATTCTCTCCCTTGTCGCAAGATGGCTACTTTTACACTTTTTTAAAGGAAATTTTTTTGCCGTCGCGCTAGCGCAAGTTACCCATGCGCTAAATTTTGCCCTTTTTACTACCGCCGCATTTTTATTTGTTTACAATAGATACGAAGACAAAAAGAGGGCTCAAATGCATTTCTACGGTTTCTCATATGGACTCGGCGGATTTTTTGGTTCACTCATCTCTGGAGGGCTTTACGGTCCGAATCTATTTTTGTACTCCACCGTTGCGGCAGGTACGGCTTTTTTGTTTATGGCGCTTTACAAAGGTGAATAAACAAGCGGATACCGAGAAGAGAAGCGGTATCCATTAACTATAAAGGAGTGTCTATGAAACCGGCTTCCTTGCTAACCGGAGACATAAAAAAGCAACTGGCATTGCTTTGTATCGTTATATATTTTTAGATACAGCGAAATTTTAGCCAACAAAATTTACAATGTCAATATCAAAACGCTCAAAAAATCCACAAATAAGGTTTTTTATGATCTATTTTTCCGATGCTGAAATTGACGCCTTTATCGCCGAGGATGTCCCTTATTTTGACTTAACTGCCGAGTTGCTTGGGATAAAAGGGGAGGCAACTATCTCTTTTTTAACAAGAGATAATGGGGTTGTAAGTGGAGTAGAAGAGGTGGCTAGAGTGTGTGAAAAATTAGGGCTAACGGTTAGCATCAAAAAAACCTCTGGCGCAAAAGTAGAAAATGGGGAGGTGTTGCTAGAGGCAAAAGGGGATGCAAAAGGTGTACTAAAAGCGTGGAAACCATCCCAAAATATCCTTGAATATGCCTGTGCTGTTGCTACTCAAACCTCAAAAATTGTAGAGACAATAAAAAGTATCTCCCCAAGTACACACTTTGCAACAACCAGAAAAAGTATTCCCGCCACAAAAAAATTGGCGTTAAAAAGTGTGCTAAGCGGTGGTGGGATGGCTCATAGATTGGGGCTCTCTGAGAGCGTGCTTATCTTTGCCCAGTATGCCACACTTGCTGGTATAAGCCTTGAAGAGTGTGTTAAAAAAGCAAAAGAAGCTACAAAGGAGCAAAAAATCACTGTAGAGGTAAAAAATGTAAGCAACGCCGTATCTGCCGCAAAAGCTGGCGCTGATATAGTGCAGTGCGATAAGCTAACCCCAGATGAGCTAAAAACGGTAATCCAAAAAGTAAAAGATGTAAATCCAAATATTGCAATCATTGCCACGGGTGGTATCAACCTTCAAAATGTAGCACAATACGCCGCCGTACAACCAGATATTATTGTCTCTTCATCTGTATATTATCCAAAGCCTTTTGACATAAAAGTTCAAATCAATCAGATAAAACAGTAATTGCATAAAAAAGCAGTCTCTCTTGACACATCGTTATATTTTTTAGTATACTACGAAAAGCATGCTAAAACAAGGATTAGAGGTGGAATTAGAGGGTAGAATTTGGCTAAAAACAAGCGGTAAAAGTTTTCTTGGCTCTGGCAGAGTGCACCTGCTTGAGCTAATAGAAAAAACCGGCTCCATATCCAAAGCCGCAAAAGAGATGGGTATGAGTTATAAAGCGGCGTGGGATGCGGTGGATTCGATGAATAACCTCTCAGATGAACCACTCGTGGCAAGAAGCGCTGGCGGCAAGGGCGGGGGTGGCACGACGCTAACGCCAAAAGGATTAGAGGTTATAAAAATATTTAAAGCGTTAGAGAAAAAATACGAGCTTTTTCTCTCCTCGATTGCCGAAGATACACCCGATTTTGACGCGCTATACAAAAATCTAAGGAGGATAAATATGAAGACTTCGGCCAGAAATCAGCTATTTGGCAAAATAACAAAAGTTACAAAAGGGGCCATAAACGCCGAAGTAGAATTAGACATCGGAGATGGGGTCAAAATAGTATCGGTCATTACAAATGACTCGGTAGAATCGCTTGGGTTTGAGATTGGCGAAGAGGCGTACGCCATTATTAAAGCGAGCTGGATAATTTTAGCAAAAGAAAAACCAACAAAATTAAGCGCTAGAAATATTTTGGAAGCAAAAGTCTCTGGCGTCATACTAGGGGCTGTAAACTCAGAAATAAAAATGAAAGTAGCAGACAAAACACTTGCGGCAATCATAACGAATGAAGCGATGGAAGAGCTAAAGTTCAAAGAGGGTGATAC
>JAVRLX010000085.1:0-5455 GCA_031960985.1 Campylobacterales bacterium
CTATGAAGCTGCCTATTTCGAATAAGGGTCGATAGTATGCCTATTTTTTTAATACCCTCTGCGGTTAGCGACATTGAAAATTCATTTTTTTGTTTTTTAAAAACAAATGGCAAATCCTTGTCACCATGGGAAAGCACACCATCAAACAGCTCTTCCATTGTCTTGTTTATATCTGCTAGCTCCTTGGCAATATTGCCTCTTTGCTGCTTGAGCCGGAGTAGGCGAATCAAGTCGAGGTATGTATCGTCAAAACCATCCATAAAAAGATTTTCCCTTGTAGCTGCTATAGCGTCGAAAGCTGTAAGCACTTCTTTTGCAGGAATAAAAATCGTGTTAAAACCATTGATAGGCTCTATATGCTCGCTACAATCCAAGATAGAATTTGTCGTAGATGACCCAAACGAAAAATAAAGATTCTGAGCCTTCTCGCCCATCGTGGCCTCGACCGTTAATTTTTCAGCTTGTCTTTTGCTGACGAGCTCTCCCAGATTTCCTTTGCGAGGCTGAAAAGTCCCCATAAGCTTGTCTGACAATATCTTTTTATACGATACTCCATTTTTCAGAGCTAATTCTTCCAATGATTTTAAAGCACCATACAAAAGCTTTAATAAAGCAGTTTTGCCTGTGTCATTTTCACCTATTATCACATTTAGCATAGACGGAGAATCAAGCACAAAAGACTTGTAGGATATGAAGTTTTTTATCGAAATTTTTTTTAGCATTCCCCGCCTCCTTGGATTGTGGTATTTTTGAACCAAATCCCAAAAGCAGTCCACAACACTCGTATTTTGACTACTTTTAAAACGATGTCAGATCTACAAACTCCACCCATCATCAACTATTATGTTTTGCCCATTGACATACTTACTCATATCACTTAACAGATAGATTAGCGTCCCTTTCAAGTCGCTTTTATCGAGCATACCTTTCGACAATGCCATAGCATTATATTTTGTTAAGAATAACTCCGGTTGATTGTCAAAGATACCGCCAGGGCTGATGGCGTTTACTCTTATATTCATACCTTTAAACCTTTTTGCCATATATTTAGTTAGGTGCAATAACGCCGATTTTATAGCCGCATATTCAACGGGCATCGACATTGCCGTGCCTTCATATATTTCAAATCTTGGCGCTACAACGCCATATATTGAAGACATGTTGACAATATTTCCATATCCTTGTTTTTGGAAGTAGCTTGCCATTTGTTGAGAAACCAAAAAGTAGCCGCCAAGATGAAGATTTAAATTTTCACAGAAATCGTCATATTCGACATCAAAAAAATCTCTGCCATAATTTTTATTTCTTGGATATGCGTTGTTTACTAAGGCGTCAATTTTGCCATACTTGACATGCAAAGCATCTATCATTTTCAAAATAGAATCTTTTGAAGTTATATCAAGCACAACGAAGTCTATAGTCTCAGCCTCAAGTGTAGATGACAAAGCATCTGCAACGCTTTTACCAACCTCTTCATTGATATCCGCTATTACAGCAATACCGCCGTTTTGTGCAACAGCTTTGACAAACTCTTGTCCAATAAGTCCTGCGCCGCCAGTTATAACTACTACTTTGTTTTTTAAAAGTTCTGCACACATTAATTAAACTTCCTAAATACTGGCTTAATTACATCTCCAACAAGATAATTTTCATATCCTTCATCAACTGCTTTTTTATAAATTTCAAATGTTTTTTCCAAAGCATTTTTAGTCAATTCCAACTCTTTTTCGCCGTGTGCATAGCTTAATGCGATCCACGGCATCATTACACCATTCTTAATCATTTCCTGAGAAAAAAGAGTCCTCAACCCCAATGAGATTTGTCCTTCATTATCAAATGTAAGGTAGTATGGATTACATTCGATTCCACCAGCGACGAAATTTTTTTCTATCCCGTATTGTTTTGCGGTTTCATTCATTAGTTTTATAAGCCGTCGACCATACTCCCATAAGTAATTGATAACATCGTTCTCTTTCAAAAATTTAACAGTCTCTACAAAAGCTCCAAGCCCACTCATCTCTGCCCCATGAGTTGTGGATAGTAAAAATACTCGTTCTCTACCTTCAAACTCAATACTTCCAAGCTCCATAATCTCTCTTTTGCCAGCAACACATGCAACGGAGAATCCATTTGCCATAGCTTTCCCAAAAGTACATAAATCAGGCTCAACATCATAATAATATTGAGCACCTTTGAGATGCCATCTAAATCCTGTAATCATCTCATCAAGAATAAATACTGCTCCATTTTGATGACAAAGAGCCTTAACTTTGTGTAAAAAATTATCTTTTGGGTGTTCTGTCGTTGCTGGTTCAAGTATGACACAAGCTATTTGATTTGGATAGTCATTAAAAAGTTTTTCTAAACTTTCAATGTTGTTATAGTTGAACATCTTAGTATTGTCAGATTCAAACTGTGGAATACCTTTTGTAAGTGGCGTAGAGCCTATAAACCAATCATCATAGCTAAAAAAAGGCTGTTCGGCACATCTAGCAATAAGTGTTCTACCGGTATAAGCCCTGCTGAGCTTTACGGCCGCAGTTGTTGCAGTTGAACCGTTTTTGGTGAATTTGACCATATCAACACTGTCTATCGTATCAATCAATAATTCTGCAGCCTCTAATTCGATAAGACTTGGTCTTGTAAGATTGTTGCCGTTTTTTATTTGTTCTATTGCGGCATTGTTTATTCGCTCATTTGCATACCCAATATTTACAGCACGCAACGCCATGCCATAATCTAAATACTCCCTGCCTGTATCATCATATACATATGCACCTTTGCCACTTTTTAAAATCTGAGGAGCATTCGACGGATACTGATCAAACCCTCTCGAGTAAGTATGAGCCCCACCAGGAATTGCCCTTAAAAGTCTATCTTGATAAGTCATTTGTACCCCTTATACTTCATAATAGATTCTACCATAACAAAATCGTCCATATCATCGATTTCCAACGATTTATACTTTGGCACCTCATACCCTATCGTACCGGCATGATAAAAAGTTTTCTTATCTAGTAAAACATCTACTTTTGAAATATATATACTACCTTCAAAAAAATATACATCATCAATATCCTGTCGCCTTAACGCACGCATGTCTTTGTTTTGATATCCGCTAATATAATCGCCATCTTGTTTAACAACCAAAAACGCTGGATTCTGACTTACTGTTTTGCATATTCCCACAATAGAATCAGCCTCAGATGCAAGTAGTCGCTCGATTGCGCCATCAATATCGCTCTGTTCCCTTAATGGTGATGTTGGCTCAAGTAAAACCACATAATCAAACTCTTGTCCAAGATTCTCTTTATAAAAGTAAATTACATGCTTAACTGCGTCAAATGTTGTAGCCGTATCGGTGGCAAGCTCTGTTGGTCGCAAGAACGGTACTTTTGCGCCGTACTTTTGCGCCACATCTGCAATCTCTCCACTATCGGTAGTCACCATTACTTCGTCCAAATACTTGCTGCTTAGCCCAGCTTCTATACTCCACGCAATAAGCGGCTTGCCGCACAACTCTTTTATATTTTTACCGGGAAGCCCTTTACTCCCGCCACGGGCTGGAATAATTGCTAAAAAGGTCTTGTTTTTATACATCAGCTAAACACCTCACCATACTCACTATTTGCTCTTTCATAATCACTCATTCTTCCAATATCAAGCCAATACTCTCTAAGTGGAAATGAAACCACATTTTTGCCTCCATTTATCAATTTTTCAAAGAGGGTTGGCATATCGTAAAACTCATTTTTTGGAATATAGTCTAAAACCTCAGGGGAGAGCATATAAATTCCAGCGCTTACAAAAAATTTCTGCACAGGTTTTTCTTCTATAGACAAAATTCTACTATCTTTTATATTTACAACTCCATATGGAATTTGGAAATCATACTCTCGTACACACATAGTTGCTAAAGCATTATCAGCAATATGATAATTGTGCAAATGTTCAAAATTAACATTTGTAAGCAAATCTCCGTTCATTACAAAAAACGGTTCAGATGGAATTTCTTTTAACAAACTAAGCGCACCAGCCGTTCCCATTCGCTGCTCTTCTAAGATATATTCGATATTAACTCCAAAACTATTTCCATCCTCAAAATAGTCTTGTATAACATGGGATTTGTAATTCACGCACATCACGATATTTAAATATCCGTACTCTGCGAACTTTTCTACTATCGTTTGCAGTATAGGCTTATTTCCAACTTTTAACATTGGTTTTGGGGTACTTTCTGTAAGCGGTCGAAGCCGCATCCCTAAGCCTCCGGCCATAAGTACAACTTTATTTGTTTTCTCTTTTGGTTTTACAAGCTCCTCTATCTCTTGAATGCCGACCACTTTTCCACTGTCATCCACTATAGGGATTTGATGAAGTTTTTTAGAGAGCGCTATTTTTAAAATACTCTCTTTGGTATCGCTTATATTTGCTACCGTGCAGTTTTTAACAATGATACTTTCAATAGAACTATTTAGATCAAGTCCTCTTAATAACCCCCTACGAATATCGCCATCGGTAAGCGTCCCAATCAATTGATCATTTTCATCCACTACTAATGCTATTTGCATTGCGCCACTGTCGATGATTTGCAGAGCTTCTCTAATCAATGCATTATATTTTAATTTTATGTTCTCTATGTTTTTCATTTTTTTAAATTTTTCTTTACTCTGTTCTATTTCTTTTCATTTGATTGAATTTCTTTTAACAGCATAAAACTCTCAGCATATTCACAACCCGCAGTTGCACCTCTTAAAGTTGCTAAAGCCTTAAGATTTTCCTCACTCCTAGGGAATGGATGTTTGCCAAGTTCAGAGGCATAAAGCCTCATAGTCTCCAGCTTTTTTTCAAAAAAAGGGGTAATGTCCACAAAAACATTTGGCACAAAGCTCTCAGATGGGCTGCTAGGGGCAAACTCCGTCTCGCTCAGCACCTCCATCATCAGTATTTTTTTAATAAACGGATAGCGAAATGATTTTGTACAGCTATACGCCGCTTCAAAAATTTTACGGTGGTCGCTATGTACATCGTTTTTGAAAGGCAGGTAGACGATATTTGGCTGAACTTCATTGAAAACTTTTGAGATTTTACCCACAAGCTCACTCATCGAATATTCATCGACCCTCATCGTAGGAATATCTAAGCTATATACACCATTAAAGCCGTACTTCTGCGAGACTTGCGCTATCTCAGCTTGTCGTTTTTCATAGCACGGATGCATCTTATCTATCGTAGTAGCTATGAGCCAATATACTTCATCGCCATTTGCTCTGTGTTTTAGTAGTGTACCGCCAGCGCCAAGCGTCTCATCGTCTGGATGCACGGCTAGGACGAGGATTTTTTGCCCAGATAGTCTTGATGATTTTTCTGCTATCACTTGACTATCTCGTCTTTATTTATCTCTAAAGTATTGCAAACTTTATCAAACACGCTTAAAGCCAAATCATAAAATTCT
>JAVRLX010000086.1:0-5483 GCA_031960985.1 Campylobacterales bacterium
TTCAGCGCTAAAAACTTGACCTTTTTTTCTGCTCATTTTTATCTCCAATGTTTATGTGTTTATTTTAACTCTTTTTGGAAATAAATTTTAATGAAAATTTGTCTGAATTTTTGAGGGCATTATAAATTTTCTTGCATCTATTTTTTCCATCCAAAATTATACCTAAATTCGTATTATTTATTGGTGGAGTAATACCATGTCCAAAATGGGTGTAGCGGTTATAGATTCGGACCAGTGCATAGCTTTTTGGGGGATACAGTGCGACGCTTGTTATAGGGCGTGTCCTCTCCTTGGAAGCGCTATAGTAATCGACTATTCTAAAAACGACAGAACCGGAAAGCACGCATATTTGGCTCCTAGGGTCGTGGGCGATGTTTGCACAGGGTGTGGACTGTGCGAAAAAGCATGCGTAACCGAAAAGGCGTCAATAAGGGTGTTACCGCTTGAAGTCGCAAAAGGAAAAGCTGGTAAAAACTATATAAAAGGCTGGGAAGAAAATGATGAAGCTAGGTTGAATGAAAAAGAGAACAAAAAAGAAAAACCTATGCAAACTCCAAAAAGTTCCGAAAAAGCGGTTGATTATCTAAATAGTGGAGGCCTATGATGAATTATATTTTCAAACATAGGTTTTTAATCGCAAGACGAACGGTACAACTTTCGATGATTTTGTTGTATGGCGCCGCAAACTGGTGGGGTATTAAGATACTGGAGGGAAATCTGGGAAGCTCAAAGCTTCTCGGCGCTATTCCACTATCAGACCCTTACGCGGTGTTGCAAATGAGTGCGGCTGGAGCGATAGTTGGACTCAATGCGCTTATCGGCGCAGGGATAATAACTTTGTTTTACGCTATTTTTGGCGGAAGAGCTTTTTGTTCTTATGTATGCCCTGTCAATATCGTAACCGACGCCGCAAACTACCTAAGACGAAAATTTAGGTTCGATGAAGCGGAGCGAAAGGTGTGGATGAGTAGGAATATCCGTTATTGGATTTTTGGACTTAGCATACCGCTTTCATTTGGACTTCAAGTAGCCGCTTTTGAGATTATAAGTCCTATAGGGATACTAAGCAGAGGACTTATTTTTGGGATAGGTTTTGGGGCGGCCGTCATAGCGGGCGTCTTTTTATTCGACCTATTTGCCCTCAAAAATGGTTTTTGTGGTCATATCTGTCCGCTTGGCGGTTTTTATTCGCTAATAGGCAGATTTAGCATCTTTAGAGTTAGACACGATCAACAAAAATGCACGCTGTGTATGAAATGCGTAAATATATGCCCTGAAAGACAGGTGCTTTCAATGATTGGCAAAAAGAGTGAGTTTGTAAGTAGCGGCGAATGCACCAACTGCGGTAGGTGCGTAGAGGTATGCAATGACGATGCTTTGAATTTTGATTTAAGAGCTCTCAAAAAAGATATTAAGGAGTAAACGATGAAAAAAAGTACAGCTATTTTTTCAGCTCTCATATTAACAGGACTTGCTACCGTTTTTATGGGGGCAAAAGCTGACGCTACGATAAATGAAGAGTCGCTAGGTCTTGTTAAAGTAGGCGTAGAAGCCGACAGCGGCCTAAAAACGGAGGCGTTTTCATACCAAGGCAAAAATCCTGGTGAAAAAAACAAGAGAATACCAAGAGCATACGACAATGCTCCGCCTATGATACCGCACGACATAAGCGCTTTTGGCGAAATAACAAAAGATAATAACGCCTGTATTGGTTGTCATATGCCAGAAGCCGCAAACGCGGTAGGAGCTATTGCCTTGCCAAAAACACACCTGACAAACCTACGAACAGGTAAAGACTTAAAAGGTGAACTATACGAAGGCAGATACAACTGCACACAATGTCATGCTCCTCAAGCTAATCTTGATCCTGCGGTAATGAATAGATTCAAAGGCGCATTTAGGAAAAAAACTGGCGGCGAGTACAAGTCAAATCTTATAGACACAATACAAGAGGGGGTTGTCGTTGACAACAAAGGTCAAGCAGATTTAACCACTGGCGTAACTTATGAAGATGGCAAGTAGAAGGGATTTTTTCTCATCTTTTGCTAGATTAGTTAAAAAAAAGGAACAAGAGGAGGCTTTTGCCCCTTTTGCTCCATATTTTGACCATAGCAAGGCAGATATTTGCAAGCAATGCGATAGCAACGCCTGCGTGAAATCATGCCAAGAGGGTATAATCAAAAGAAAATTTAATGAACCTCCAAGACTTGATTTTTCAGTTAGGGGTTGTACTTTTTGCGGTGATTGCGCCATATCTTGTGACAAGGGCGTATTTAACACATCAAATCCACAAAAAATTTACGCATTCATAGAGATAGATGCTTCAAGCTGTATGGCATGGCACAACACTATATGCAAAAGCTGTTTTGACCCATGCCTTGAGAGGGCGATAGATTTTTTGGGGCTTTTTTATCCATCTATCAACCCCCAAAAATGTACCGCTTGCGGATTTTGTATCGGCGTATGCCCAGCAAATGCGATAATAATTAAAAGGAGTTAGTCGTGAAAATATTGCTCACCCTCCTCTCCCTTGCCATTTTAACTTTTGGCGCAGATTTGAGACCAAAAAAAATAGTCAAACTCGATTCTCCAGCGTTAGATATGGTGGTAAGAAGCTCAAAACTATATGCTTGTAGCGAAAAGGGGGATGTCTATGAAATATCGCAAAAGAGCAAAAAACTATACACCCTTCCACAAATAGTAACGCCAGATGGGACAAAAAGGGCGCAAAAAGCGTTAACACTAGATGTGGCGACAAATGGTAATGTGGCGGTCGGGGCTGAGGATGGATATTTGTATCTTTCAAAGGGCAACACCCTTGTAAAAAGCGGTTTTGCTACAAAATCTATCATCAAAAAAATATCTTTTGTCTCCGACAATCTAATCTTAATAGGATTAGTGAGTAGTCAAATTGTATTGTTTGATACGCTCAAAAATAAAATTGTTTACTCACTGCAAGTTAGCGCTTCATCTTTTAGCGATTTGGCCATCTCAAATGATAAAAAAACAGCCGCAATAGCTGGGGAAGCTGGAGCGGTGTATCTGCTTGACATTCCAAGCGGCAAAATCAAAAAAGTGTATAAAAATGTAAATTTAGACAATATATACAAAATAGACTACCAATCTGGACTAATAATAACAGCTGGGCAAGACAGAAAAGCCACGGTGATAACAGATGGCGGAGTTATAAAAGCAAAGTTTGAGGGAGAGTTTTTGATATATGCGGCGGCTCTAAATCCATCGGCGACAAAAGCCGCCATCGCGACAAAAGAGGAAAACGACATAGAGGTATTCGACATATCTTCAAAAACAAAAATTGCTGTCGCGAAAGGGCTTTTGGCTACCTTAAACAGAATAGTTTTTTTAAATGAAAATGAATTTGCGGCTTGCGCCGACGAAAATAGAATATTAATCTGGGGGATAAAATGAATATATCAAGTGTAGTGGTAAAGTGTGCGCCTAAGTTTTTACAAGATGTGCTAGATGCCCTGCAAAAAAGCGGCGTATGCGAAGTCTACCAATATGACGAAAAGGGGAGAATAATAGTTATCATAGAGGGCCAAAGCACAGAGGAGGAGAGTGAAAAACTATCAAAAATACAAGCTTTACCTCATGTGCTGAGTGCAGAAATGGTATATGCTTATTCGGAGAGTGAATTTGCGGCGGCAGATGGGCAATTTGAAAAAGTATCTAGCTCTCTTATTGAAAACCTCAACTCTGATATGCCGGCGGAAAATATAATCTACCACGGACATCTAAAGGATAAGTAATGCTTGGACCAAAACCAATAGAAATAGAGGTTCCAACTGAAGGATTGATAGTCTCTCATACAGATTTGCGAGGAATTATCACATACGCTAATGAAACATTTCAAAACATAAGCGGTTATGCGAAAGAGGAGCTCATAGGAAAACCGCATAACATATTAAGACATCCAGATATGCCCTCATCTCTTTTTGAAAATCTTTGGAATACGATAAAAGATGGCAAAATATGGAGTGGATATGTCAAAAATAAAACAAAAAATGGGGGTTATTACTGGGTGTATGCGCAGGTCTCATCTTTGTTTGACGCCGATGGCTCGCACATAGGATATAAATCGCTAAGGCAAGCTGTACCTAAAACAAAACGAAACGAATTAGAGGAGGCATATATAGCCCTCAAAGAGGCCGAAGAGGGGAAAATGAAGCTTAATATCTGGCTCGATAGATCGGTACTTTCAAAACTGCTTGATGAGTCTTTATATCAAGTTAATCTGAGCCCCTTGCAAATTCAAACCAACACAAGTTACTAATTTTCCTTATCTTGATTTTTTATGAAGTTAAAAGATTTAGGACAAGGTATTTTGTGATGTTTTTATCATAGTTTCACTAAATTTCTATAAATTTGCCATTTTTTAGCTGTGCTTTATGGTTTAAGACCTAAAGCTTTGAAGTTTTTTGTTCTTTTTTTCTTTTGTTATGTTACATTGTTTTTGTGATGAGAAATTATACCATTTACGCTATTTCAAGAGGCTTTTTTAAAATTTAAATTAGCTTAAATTGTGAGTTATTTTTGGTAATTTGCAAGGGGCTCCATAGGAAACATCTTTAAAAGAAAGATTTAGTAGGATACTTATCGTAAAGCCTATTTGATTTGGTGTTTATATGGTTTCTTTGTAAGTTTATGATTGTTAATCTGGGTTTAGTTGGGGCTAGTGTTTGTTGGCTGGCAACCTATGATGGCGCTTTTGCAATATGTTAAAAGGTGAGATTAAGTGACTACAGAAGGCTTTTCTACTGAGCATTGGCTTGTAATTGTTATAGTGTTTTTGTTGGTTTGCATGCTTATAGTTATTGCCGTTTATATTGCCAAAACAAACTCAAAATTAAGAAAATCATATAAAGATTTAGCAGAGGCAAAGGAAAGTCTCTCTTTGGCGCTTGAGGCATCACACGATGGTATTTTTGAGTACAATCTAATAACAAAAGAGATTATTCATTCGCCTAGTATGTATCAGATGTTTGGTCTGGAAAAATCACATGAGTTTGAAACTGACGAGTGGTGGCAATCGCACATCATCCTCGAGGATGCAAAAGCCATACTGGATATCGTACAACTGTGCAAAGATGGAACAATAGACGAGTATGACAAGGTTTTTAGAATAATTCCTGATGGCAAAACGCTTTATTATGTCAGAACGAGAGGCAAAGTAATGAGGGATAATAATGGTAAGCCTCTTAAGCTTTATGGTACTCACTCAAATGTTACGGAGCTAAAAGAGGCTCAAAACTCTCTTGTTAAGTTAAATGAAAATTTGCATCAAATGGTTCAAGCTGAAACCGAAAAAAGACTCGCTCAAGAAAAGCTCTTAGTTCAACAATCCAAGATGGCAATGATGGGCGAAATGATTGGGGCTATAGCGCACCAATGGAGACAACCGCTAAACTCTCTAGGAATAGCAATCCAAGATGTGGAATATGCCTACGAATATGGTGAACTAA
>JAVRLX010000087.1:0-5411 GCA_031960985.1 Campylobacterales bacterium
TTTTTGTCTAAGTTTATGAGCCTATTGGAGACAATACCAAAAGACAAAGTCAAAATAAAATCAGACAAATACAGCGAAGAGATAGCAAACAGGCTAAAGCTAATAGATAGCGGCGACGATAAGCTTATATCCCACAGTGATTTCTGGGGGAAATTTGACGACAGAGTAGCAAACTTTAAAAATGCAAATTGAGTATTCTACTAGATTTGAAGACGAGCTTTTTGAAATTTACGCTTTTATTGCCAAAGATAGTATAAATAGAGCCGACACATTTATCACTTCTCTCAAACAAAACATCGAAAAAATCCCCAATATGCCCTACAAATACAGACAATCTATCAAATCAAATGACAAACAAGTGCGAGATATGATATTTATGGGCTATGTCGTAGTTTATAGAGTCAATGAACTAAAAAATCACATTGAGATAATCGGAATATTTAATGCCAATGACTGGGAGTTGTAAATTAGATTTAGCACACTGCTAAACACGGGAGCATAGGGAAATCCTTATTGATTGGTTTGTTTTTAACACGGCTTAAAATATAATTTCACAAAAAATAAGGTCTAATATGTTGATAGCTCCGAGTATTCTCTCCGCCGATTTTGGCAACTTAGCCCGTGATGTAAAAGCGATTTGTGACGCGGGATGCGACCTTGTACATGTAGATGTAATGGATGGACACTTTGTCCCAAATCTCACCATAGGGCCAGTGGTCGTTGAAGCTGTCGCAAAGGCCGCTACAAAGCCTCTTGATGTGCATTTGATGGTTGAAAATAATAGCTTTTTTGTAGATCTTTTTGCTCCACTAAAGCCTGAGTACATCACTTTTCATATTGAAGAGGAAAAACACGCCCATAGATTGGTGCAAAAAATAAGGTCTCTTGGGATTAAACCCGGCATTGTTTTAAATCCACACACAAACGAAAAAACGCTTGAATATATCTTGGATGATGTGGATATGGCGCTTGTTATGAGTGTCAATCCTGGATTTGGCGGACAAAAATTTATTGAAAGCGCTGTGCGAAAAGTGGAGAGCCTCAAAAACGAGATACTTAGACGGGGGCTAAAAACTTTAGTCGAAGTGGATGGCGGCATAAATGACAAAAATGCTTGGATATTAAAAGATGCTGGAGCCGATGTGCTTGTAGCGGGTAGTTTTGTATTTAGCTCAAGCGATTATAAAAAGGCAATAGACTCTTTACGATGAGGGTAAAAATCTGCGGAATAACAAAGCTTGAAGATGCCTATGTTGCAATAGACGCCGGAGCGGATGCGCTTGGTTTTGTTTTTTACGATAAGTCCCCTAGATATTTAAGCGTTGAGGCGGCAAAAGCGCTAATATCCAAACTTCCGCCTTTTGTTGAACGGGTTGGGCTTTTTGTGAACGAAAGCGCCCAGAGGGTGGATGAGATATGCGCATATTGCAATATAAGCCTGGCTCAGATACATTTTGACGCTACCCCTAACTTTTATGAAAAGCTCAAAACCAGACACATCAAAGTAGTGCGCGCCGCTAATAAAGAGATGGTGTTTAACTTTGTAGATGAATATCGCCTTATTGATAGTTTTGTAGAGAGTTACGGCGGAGAGGGGAAGCGGCTAAATCTGGATTGGTTCGATGGAGTCGATGTCTCAAAAATAGTACTTGCAGGTGGGCTAACTGCGGAAAATTTAGATGAAATAGATGGAATGGGGTTTTATGGAGTAGATGTCTCTAGTGGGGTTGAGAGCCAAAAAGGGGTCAAAGACAAAGAAAAAATAAAACAGTTTATAAAGAGAGCAAAAGCCCTCTTTGCAAGGCAACCCTAATAGGAAATATGTGAGTATACGGTAATAGAAGTTAGCGGCGTTTCGCTGAATTTGACTATCTCCCTGCCTTTATATGTGGCGTAGTTGTTGTATCCAGATAGAACTTGTCTACTCTCAGACTCATATCTAGTTTTGCACTTTTGGACTACCTCATTTTGAGGGGCGGAGTCACCCCGTGAGAGCCCTTGCCCAACCATGGTCCCAACTATCGCTCCGCCTATAGTTGCGGCTGTTTTGCCGCTGCCTTTACCCACTTGGTTTCCAAGCGCTCCACCTATAGCTCCACCGACTATTCCACCAACCACATCGTTGCCGCCAGAACTACCTCTTCTCTCTACACTCTCATCCCAGCACTCTTTTATAGGGCGTTCGCTTGTCACAGTCTTGTATACAGGCTCCGAACGAGTGACTTTAACATTTTCTGTAATCGTAAAATTTTCCGCAAAAACTGCCGTTGCGACTAGCGCTGCAGCGCATAAAACAAGAGTTTTCATCACATACTCCTTTTGTCTTCAAAATACAACAAAAGAATAGCATACCAATGTGAACCATCCGTGAAAACAGTTATAGCTCCCCCTGCTATTTTTAAGGGTTCACTAAAACCAAATTATGACGCAGTTTTAGCGTGAGTTTATTACAATCATTGAATGAGTTTTAGATATTTATTTTTAAAAATTTTTCTTGTTCTTCTTGTCGCAATACTAGCCATATTGGGATATACATATATGTATCTAAACCAAGAGGTAAAGATTCAAAGTAGCTGGGTGTCAATAGAGAGAGGCTCAAACCAAAGCGCAATCGATGCCATAACAGCCAAACTATCCATTGAAACCAATTTTATCGACAGACTCACGCTTGCCATGATAGGTGGAGCAAAAAGTGGAAACATATCGCTTGATGGTGTAAGTACGAGAATTGAACTTTTAAAAGCAATAGCTAAAGGCAAACAAAAAAATCTCGTTGTTACGCTTATCCCAGGCGAAACAACCGAAATCTTCCTTCGAAATCTAGCCAAAAAAGAGGGACTCAGTATCGATAAACTAAAGAGCGCATATTATGCCAAAACATCCTCCCCAGAAGGCAAGCTTGTGCCAGAGACTTATACTTTAGCGCTAGACGCCAATGAAACAGAAATAATTGAACATATATTCTCTTTTTCACAAAAAAAACTTAGTGATATGCAAAAGGAGTTTGGCGCAAATGAAACAGAGTTTGCGCAAAAACTAATCATAGCCTCCATTATAGAAAAAGAGGCGGCAAACAAAGATGAAATGCCGCTCATCGCATCTGTAATATACAATAGACTTAAAATAGGTATGCCGCTTCAAATGGACGGAAGCCTTAATTACGGGATATACAGCCACCAAAAGGTTACACCCGAGCGGATAAGAGAGGATCAAAGCAGTTACAATACCTACAAAAACAAGGGTTTACCAGAATATCCGGTATGCAACCCCTCAAAAGAAGCGATAAACGCCGCATTTCACCCAGCAAGTACTGATTTTCTTTATTTCATGAGAAACAAAGAGGGTAGCCATAACTTTTCAAATAGTTACACTGAACATAAGTTAAATATTAGTAATGTGAAGAAAAGTAACAGATAAATCATTTTTAGGGGCTTTGGTGTATTTTTTGAATCCACTTAATCTCTAATCCCAAAAAAACTGTTACAATTATACTCGTAAAGCAAATCAGAAAAGGATTCTAACTATGTCACAAACAACAAAAATTATTTGGACTGAAATCGATGAAGCGCCGGCATTAGCTACATACTCCCTGCTTCCTATAGTAAACGCATTTACGAATGCGGCAGGCGTAGCGGTTGAGACTAGAGATATATCTCTCTCTGGAAGAGTTATAGCAAATATGGCCCAGTGGCTCCCTGAAGAGCAAAGAATCCCAGATTACCTAAGCGAGCTTGGCGAGTTGACTCTTAAAAAAGAGGCAAATATTATCAAGCTTCCAAACATTTCCGCTTCTGTGCCACAGCTTATAGCAACAATTAAAGAGCTTCAAGCAAAGGGTTACAAACTCCCTGATTACCCTGAGGTTGCAAATACAGATGAGGAGAAAAAAATTCAGGAGGCTTACTCAAAATGTTTAGGCTCAGCCGTAAATCCAGTGCTTAGAGAGGGTAACTCTGATAGAAGATGTGCGGCGTCCGTAAAAAATTACGCTAAAAAACACCCTCATACGCTAAAAGATTTCTCTGAGGGTTCAAAAGCTCGAGTTTTACACATGGATAGCGGAGACTTTTATGGTAATGAAAAAAGTGTAACTGTAGAAAAAGGGGGCGATTTTAAAATCGAGCTTGTTACCAAATCAGGTGAGACTATTACTTTAAAAGACGGCCTAAAATCATCTGACGGCGAAGTGCTAGACGGCACTTTTATGAGCGCAAAAGCCCTAAGAGCATTTGTCGAAAAATCCATTGAAGAGGCGGCAAAAGATGGACTTTTGTACTCTGTCCACCTCAAAGCCACAATGATGAAGGTCTCTGACCCTATTATGTTTGGTCATTTTGTAACAGTGTTCTACAAAGATGTATTTGAAAAACACGCTGAAACATTCAAAGAACTAGGTGTAAATGTTAAAAATGGCTTAGGTGATGTATATGCAAAAATCGCAAAACTTCCAGCCGAAAAAAGGGCTGAAATAGAAGCAGATATCAAAGCCGTATACACAAAAAGGCCAGCAATCGCAATGGTTGACTCAGATAAAGGTATTACAAACCTGCATGTACCAAACGATGTCATTATTGACGCATCTATGCCTGTTGTCATTAGAGAAGGCGGTAGAATGTGGAACGCTGAAGGGAAATTGCAAGATTGTGTGGCTGTAATCCCTGATAGATGCTATGCTACTATGTATGCCGAAATTATGGAAGATTGCAAAAAGAACGGTAAATTTGATGTAACAACTATGGGTACAGTCCCAAATGTTGGTCTTATGGCGCAAAAAGCTGAAGAATATGGCTCACACCCGACAACTTTTGAAATTCCTGCGGATGGTACCGTAAGAGTAGTTGATGAAAACGGCAATGTGCTTATGAGTCACGAGGTAGAAGCCGGTGATATTTGGAGGATGTCAAGAACAAAAGATGTTGCGATAAAAGACTGGGTAAAACTAGCTGTAACAAGAAGCAGACTAAGCGGCATGCCAGTCGTATTCTGGCTTGATGAAAATAGAGCGCACGATGCGCAAATTATCGCAAAGGTCAAAAAATACCTGCCAGAGCACGATACAAGCGGTCTTACTATCGAGATTTTAGCTCCACAAAAAGCTATGGCTTATACGCTTGATAGAGTAAGAAAGGGTCAAGACACTATATCTGCGACAGGTAATGTTTTGAGAGATTACCTAACAGACCTCTTCCCGATCTTAGAGCTTGGCACTTCTGCTAAGATGCTATCCATAGTGCCTCTTTTAGCTGGTGGTGGACTATTTGAAACAGGAGCAGGTGGTTCAGCCCCTAAACATGTTGAACAATTCTTAAAAGAGGGGTATCTAAGATGGGATTCTTTGGGCGAGTTTTTGGCTCTTCAAGTATCCCTAGAGCACCTTGCCAACACTTTTGATAACAAAAAAGCGGCTATTT
>JAVRLX010000088.1:0-5338 GCA_031960985.1 Campylobacterales bacterium
TTATGAATCTACTTGTATCGGCAGATAACATTAAATGGCTGTTTTTATTTTTTGAGATGACAACACTTGCAAGCTTTTGGCTTATAGGCTTTAGAGACAACGAAGAGTCCAAAGAAAACGCTAAAGTTGCCCTGTGGATGAACCAAATAGGTGGTGTGGCGCTACTCTTTGCCGCTTTTTTGGCAAAAAGCCAGTTTCATACCGTGTATATCTCTGAGATTTTAACGCAGGGCGGAGCGTATTTGATGTTTTTTTGCGCCTTTGTCTCAATCGCCGCGCTTATCAAGGGGGCGCAAATGCCGTTTTCAAAATGGCTACTTGGAGCGATGGTAGCGCCCACGCCTGTTAGCGCAATACTCCACTCATCCACAATGGTAAAAATTGCCCCCTATCTAATACTCAAAATCTCTCCGGCGCTAATAAATACGGCGGTAGGCGGCATTCTAGCATTCGTTGGGGCGCTCTCGTTTTTAGTATCAGCCGCCCTAGCGCTAAGAGAAGATAGTTTCAAAAAAATCCTCGCCTACTCCACTATCTCACTTTTGGGACTTATGATACTTACCGCATCGCTAGCTACTCCGCTAACTATTCTTGCATGTATGCTTTTGATTATATTCCACGGTGTTTCAAAGGCGATGCTCTTTATGTGCGCTGGGATTTTGGAGAAAAAATATCACATCAAAAGCATCGAATCTGTGGATGGTCTTATTAGTAGAGCTCCAATTTTAACATCGCTTATTGTATTAGGATTTTTATCTATCGCTCTTCCGCCGTTTGGGGTATTTTTTGCCAAATGGCTTGCATACGAAGGGGTTGTCGGTGTTGGCGCCCTTTTGGTTAGCGTGTTAATTTTTTTTATCGCTGTTGGGAGTGTAGCGCTTACTCTACTTTATTTCAAAACGGTTGGGAGATTTGTCGCAAACGATGGGCAAAAAAGTGCGATAGAGGATTACTCATATCTACTTTCACCCTTAGCTCTTGGCGTTTTACTCTTAATTTTTGCCCTTTTTATCTCCCCTATTATCGGTGGCTTTTTCAAAGAAAACGCTTCATTTGTAGCGCATATCGCCGTTCCTATAAGCGGTAATTTTTGGGGTATTATCCTCCCTTTTGGAGAGCTAAAATTTTGGCATATAGTTGCGGCTTTTGTACTTTTGGGGCTTGCCCCAATCCTTGCCGCTAAAATAAAGCTAAAAGGGGTCGATAAAGCCAAGCCATATGCATGCGGTGAGAAAATAGAAGCAAATGCCTACTCTTTTTACTTTAACCCGGCAAAAAATATTGAAAAAATAGTCAATATAATTGCCAGCGCGTTATTTGTCGTTGTTATCTTACTTGGAGCGCTAAACAAATGAGCTGGCTACTAACACTTTTTGCGCCCGTCATCGGCGGTTTTATATACGGTATTGAGCGAAAACTAAAAGCTAAAATGCAATCTCGCATGGGACCGCCGCTATTTCAGCCGTTTTATGATCTTTTTAAGCTAACTGACAAACGCCCAATGATACTCCACTCCTATCACGCTTTTATGGGGATTATGCACTTTGTGGCCGCATGGGTCGCCCTCTCCGTACTATTTTTCGGCGGCGATTTGCTTGTAGCTATATTTTTTCATCTCTTATCCACCTCGCTTCTTATTATTGCTGGATACTCAGCAAAGTCGACATACAGTCGCATTGGTTCAACTAGAGAGCTTATTGCAATATCTGCCCTAGAGCCGATACTTATTCTTATAGCGATAGCTTTTTATTTGCACGCTGGAAGTTTTGAAGTCTCAAAAATCATGAGTACCCCATCCACTTTAAGCCACTCATTTATAGGATTTTTAGCTCTTTTAATAGCGCTTCCGGGACTACTCAAAAAATCCCCATTTGACGCCGCAGAGGCGCATCAAGAGATAATCGGTGGGGCTGAGATAGAGTTTTCTGGCATCTTTTATGAAGCCCTTTACACCGCCAAATGGCTTGATATGCTCTTTGTCTTTACCATCGTATTTTTATTTGGCGGCTCAAACTTTGCGCTTGGAGCGACACTTGTATTAATCGCTTTTTTTGGAGTACTGCTTGCCGACAACTCCACGGCAAGGGTCAAATACTCCGACCTTGTGCACATCATCTATTCTGTGGCATTTGTCTTAGCGGCGGTAAATATTATATTAGGTGCACTCTCATGATAAAAGAGTTTTTCAAAAAATTTCGTAAAAAATCGCCTTGGCTACTGCATTACAACGCCGGAAGTTGTAATGGTTGCGATATAGAGATATTAGCGTGCCTTGCTCCAAAATACGACCTTGAGAGACTAGGCGTCAAAAATACGGGCAACCCAAAGCAATCAGATATTTTTTTAGTCACAGGACCGGTTACAAAAAGAAGTCGCGAGAGACTAGTCGAACTCTACTCCCAAATACCAGAGCCAAAAGTTGTCGTAGCGTGCGGCTCTTGTACTTCCACTGGGGGCGTCTTTCGGGGAATGTATAATGTCGAGGATGGAGTGGATAGATATATTCCAGTAGATGTATATGTCGGCGGTTGCGCCCCACATCCAGAGCAAATAATAGATGGGATAGTTAGAGCTTTGGCGATTTTGGAGCAAAAAACAAAAGAGATAGAAAAACCAAAAAAACTAATGGGCGAAATTACCGAAAACGACGGGCAAACTGATAGAACAAATATGGCGGGCAAAATATGAAAGTAGTAAAAGAAGAGGTAAATATTGGTGAAATTAGGGCAAAGATAAGCGAGTTTTACGACCCTTTAATATGGCATTTTGTCTGCATAAGCGGGCTTTTTGAAGAGGGTGAGCTTGAAATACAGTGGTCTTTTACGAAAATCGGCGCAAAAGAGGAGTGGAAAGTATTCGCCGCCAAAGTCCCGGCTGATGATAGCTTGCCAAGCGTTGCCGATATGTTGCCAACCGCCAAGATGTATGAGGGGGAGCTAAGAGACCTGCTCGGCGCAAACTTTGAAGGAAGCGTCAAAGGAATGTTCATAGAAGTAGACGGGCTAGAAGCTCCGCTAAGGATAAAAAGATGAGCAAAACAATAAATATTCCATTAGGAAGTCAACATATCGCTCTACTTGAGCCAGTCCGTTTTAGTTTTGAGTGCGAAAACGAAAAAATTATCGGCGTAGAGGCCGATGTTGGATATGTGCACAGAGGGGTGGAGCTTGCCTGCGCGACAAAGTTTAAATTTAAGCAAGTTGGTTATGTTGTCGCCCGTGTGTGTGGACTTTGCGCTATTATCCACTCCACTTGCTACACCCTTGCGGTTGAAGAGCTTATGGAATTAGATATTCCAAAAAGGGCTTCGTATCTACGCCTTATCGCAAACGAGCTTGATAGGATCCACTCACATCTTTTATGCCTTGCGCATACAGCCGAAAATGCTGGATTTGAGGCGCTGTTTATGAGGGTGATGAAAGATAGGGAACTTGTGATGGAGGCGCAAGAGACAATGACTGGCAACCGTGTACAGTTTGATTATGTCTCAATAGGCGGGGTAAATAAAGATATAAACACGGAGATTGAAGGCTCCATACGAAGCAAACTCTCACTTCTAAAACAAAAAGTAGCAGAAATTGAAGAGCTATTTTTAAACAACTGGAGTTTGTCGCTTAAATACAAAGGGGTTGGCGTAATTACAAAAGAGGTTGCTCTTAAATACTCAGCGCTCGGTCCTTTAGCTAGAGCTAGCGGGGTTAATTTTGATGTAAGAAACGAGAGCGATTATCTACCTTACCGTGAGTTAGGGTTTAAAAGCGTCGTTGTGGATGGTGGAGATGTGCATGCAAGAAATATGGTGCGATTAAAAGAGGTTTTTGAGAGCATCCGCCTTATCGAAACGGCTCTTGATGGCTTACCTGAGGGTGAAATAAGCACAAAAGTACGAGGTGCGCCAGATGGGGAGAATTACATGAGGATTGAAGCGCCAAGGGGTGAGTGTATGTATTATGTTAAAGGCTCAAAAGGGCAGTATTTGGATAGAGTTCGGATTAAAACGCCGACATTTGGCTCTGTGCCAGCTATGATAGAGGCGCTAAGAGGGGAAAACTACGCCGACGTGCCAGCAATAATCGCCTCTTTTGACCCGTGTCTGTCGTGCACAGCAAGGTAATTAAGATGATAAAATCGATGATAAATGCGCTAAAGAGTCTATTTAGCCGCCCAGCCACGATAAATTATCCTTTTGAGCAAAGCCCTAAAAACAAAGAGGCAAGAGGGCTTATTGTGTATGAAGTAGAAAAGTGTATTTACTGCCTCAGATGCGAAGAGGTCTGCCCTCCCGGAGCAATACTTTTTACGCAAAATAGAGAGAATTTTGAGTTTACATACCACTACAATCCATATCTATGCATATATTGTGGCGAATGTGTTAGAGCATGCCCAGATAAAGCCGAAGCTCTTAGTCAAAGTAGCGAAAAAGCGGTGCCGATGGATGATAAGACGATAAACGATAGATGGTTTGAGCTCGAAATTGAGGCAAAAAACTCCAAAGAGGAGTGCAAAATTCTTAAAAAAACCAAAAAAGAGGCTGCAAACCAAGAATAAAGGGGGGGTCCTTTATTTACGCCCCTATTCTAACCGCCATATCCACAAGTCTATTTGAATAACCCCACTCGTTGTCGTACCACGCCATCACTTTTATTGTATTACCAATAACTTTTGTTGTATCAGTTATAAAGATGCAGCTTGATGGGTCTGTTCTAAAGTCCATAGAGACCCTTTTTTCTTCATCTACTGTAATGATATTTTTAAACGCCCCATTTGCCGCGGCTCTAAATAGTTCGTTTATCTCTTCGACTGAAGCTGGTTTTTTAAGTGTTGCGCTAAGGTCGGTCATAGATACATCTGGGGTTGGAACTCTTACAGATAAGCCATCAAGTTTGCCTTTTAGGTGTGGAAGTACGAGTCCAATAGCCTTTGCGGCCCCTGTAGTTGTAGGGATAATATTGGCGGCCCCTGCCCTTCCTCTGCGTCTTTCCTTTTTGTGAATAATATCAAGAATCGCTTGGTCGTTTGTGTATGAGTGGATAGTTGTCATAAGACCATTTTCAATCCCAAAAGCATCGTCAAGCACTTTTACCATTGGAGCTAAGCAGTTTGTCGTACAAGATGCGTTAGAGATAATTTTTTCACCATTATATTTGTCGTCATTAACTCCTAGGACAAATGTAGGCGTATTATCTTTTGCCGGAGCTGAGAAAATTACTTTTTTAATGCCGTTATCTAAGTGGCACTGTACTTTTTCTTGTTCAAGGAAAAGCCCAGTACACTCAAGCATAATATCAGCGCCAGCATCTGCAAATCTTAGAGCCGCAGGGTCTTTCTCGCTAAATAC
>JAVRLX010000089.1:0-5315 GCA_031960985.1 Campylobacterales bacterium
TCAAACTCTCCCGCCTCAAAGCCGAGCTCAAAAAGCCTTTTGTCACCAATATCCGCCGTGTGGAGGCGATAGAGGATGTGCTTTTGACGCTTGTGGCGGATGACGGGACGGTTGGGTATGGCGAGGCTCCGCCGACAGTGGCTATTACAGGCGAGGATATTGAGACAATAAATAAGACCATAAAGAAGAGGATATTTCCATCTCTCAATGGAGTAAAACTAGACGGCTCAAATGATGTTTTTGAGGCGTTGCATGCGAGTGTGGCGAAAAATACATCGGCAAAAGCGTGCGTCGATATGGCGCTATATGACATTTTGGCAAAATCCGCAAAAAAGCCGCTATATGAGTACCTAGGCGGCAAAGCAAAGAGGCTTCAAACCAATCTCACAATAAGCCTGGGCGACAACGCCACAATGCTAAAAGATGCAATAGAGGCATACAATGATGGCTTTGGGATACTAAAGATCAAAGTTGGAACTGATGAGAAAGCCACGGTAGATGTAATACAAGCCATCAGAGCCGCCCTACCCTCTGCGATACTCAGAGTAGACGCCAATCAAGCGTGGGATGCAAAAACTGCTCTAAAAATAATTGAAAAAATAGCGCCACTAGACATCGAGCTCATCGAACAGCCAACAAAGGCGGAGGATTTGGCGGGGCTTGCCAAAATAACAGCACACTCATCCATCCCAATTCTAGCCGACGAATCTGTCTTTGGCTACGAAGATGCTGTGCGGATACTAGACTCACATATGGCAGACTATATCAATATTAAGCTAATGAAAACAGGCGGAATATATGAAGCAAGAAAAATTATAAGGCTAGCAAAAGAGCGCGGCGCCAAAGTGATGATGGGCTCAATGCTCGAATCAGTTGTTAGCATCTCAGCCGCCGTTCATTTTGCTATGAGCGATGAGAATATCTGCTTTTACGACCTTGACGGCCCATTGCTTGCCAAACCCTCTTCTCTCAAAAACGCTCTTTTGTTTGAAAAAGACGAGATAAGTTTGGCTGAGCGTTCAGGGCTTGGAATCCAAATGTAAATCACGGTAAAATTGGCAAATGGACGCAAATTTTTATAATCTAAACATTGAAAGAGCTGTGCTAAGCTCGGTATTGTACGACCCGGCAATATTTGACGAAATATCCGCTGTTATGAGCGAGGATGAGTTTTATCATCCATTTCATAAAGCCGTCTACGCCACGATGCTATATCTATCCGCAACATCAATGCCGATAGATGAGGAGTTTATCCGCCAAAAGTACAAAGGGGCGGAGTTTGATTCCGACTCATTTTTTGAGGTGCTCTCAACTACCCCACTGCCAAACCTAAAACCTTATATCGCCGAACTCAAAGAGCTTTCAACAAGGCGGAAACTTTTTAGCTTTACAAATGAGATAAAAGCGGAGTGTATGGAGCAAAAAGAGTCTGCCCAGATAATAGATTCAGCTGAGACAAAGCTCTTTAAGATAGCGACAGCCAGTTCCACGAGGGATTTTAAAGGGTCAGAAGAGATCACCAAAAGTACGCTTGATTATATGCTAGAGATGAAAAAACGGGGGGATAACCTCCTTGTAGGGCTTGATACTGGATTTTATGACCTAAACAAAAAGACCGCCGGTTTTGGAAAAGGGGATCTTATCATTATAGCCGCCCGTCCAGCTATGGGCAAGACTGCCTTTGCGCTAAATATCGCATCAAACGCTCTCTCGCAAGGGGTGGGTGTGGCGATATTTTCGCTAGAGATGCCGGCAGAACAATTGATGCTAAGGATGCTTGCCGCAAAAACAAGCATACCTCTTCAAGACCTGAGGGTTGCAAATATCGATGACGAACAGTGGAGCCGCTTAAGCGACGCCATACAACACTACTCCGACTCCAAACTATTTGTAGATGATGAGGGTGGACTTACGATGTCGGCGCTTAGAAGCAAGCTGAGAAAACTAAAGGCGAGGCACAAAGAGGTGGGATTGGCAATTATCGATTACCTACAAATAATGTCAAGTAGTGGAAACAAAGATAGACATCTAGAGGTTTCGGATATGTCAAGAGGGCTAAAGCTCCTTGCTCGTGAACTGGATATGCCAATAATTGCCCTCTCGCAACTCAACCGTGGACTTGAAGCTAGAGCCGATAAACGCCCTATGCTAAGCGACCTTAGAGAATCGGGCTCCATAGAACAAGACGCCGATCAGATACTCTTTGTCTACCGTGACGATGTGTATAGAGCAAGGGAAGAGAAAGAAAAAGAGATGAAGGCAAAAGCCGAGGGCAAAGAGTACAAAAGCGCCTTTACAGAAAAAACCGAAGAGGAGGCCGAAATAATCATCGGCAAAAACCGTAACGGTCCGACTGGTATCGTACATTTGGTATTTCATAAACGATTTACAAGGTTTGAATCAGCCAGCGGACACTTTAGCGAGCATGTCTTTGCGGAGACTAAGGCGCCAATGGAAAACATAGAGTTCACACACATCAATCTATGATAATAATTTCTGTTTTGGATAGGCTCTCTTCCAAGGCGGTTATTTTTTGGCTCCTTATCGTAGTGCTTTTTGCCGCAAACATCGCAAACTCATACATTTCATACCAAAAACTAAAAGAGTTTGACTACGCAACGCTGAGCGCCAAGCTCATCTCCTCAAAAGAACACAGAGGCAAAAACGGCGAATCGTACTTTTCACTTTTTTTTCGTGCCGATGGACTGGATTTTAGAGCCTACTCAAAAAAAGACATGAAAGCAAACGAGAGCGAATGGTTTGCGGTAGTCGCAAAAACCAAAGAACTCTCTTTTTTGGATATGTTCAAAACGCCAAGACTACGAATAACCTCTCTAAAACCGCTAGACAAAAAAGACGAGATTCAATTAAGCGTCAAAAACTTCATAGCCGCCGAGCACGAAGATGCAAAAGCCAAAGAGATATATCTAAATCTATTTTTAAACTCAGAAGTCGGCGAAGAGGTGCAAAACTTTATAAACGGTTACGGACTGGGGGCATTTTTTGCAATTAGCGGACTAAACGTCGCTCTTCTCGTCGCTTCTATCTTTTTTCTCCTTTCACCTGTTTTCCGCTTTTTTCAGGATAGATTTTTCCCGTATGCAAACAGGCAGTTTTGGATATTTCTGTTTTGTTTTGTGGTTTTGTTTTTTTACGCATATCTGACTGATTTTACGCCCTCATTCATCAGAGCCGTCGTTGCTGCGGTTATTGTCTTTTATTTTGCGCTTCGTGGAGAGGCTGTGCTTGGCTATAAAACACTTTTTTTGACAACCATACTCTGCCTTGCTATTTTTCCCTCTTTTTTGTTTTCTATCGGCTTTTGGCTCTCTTTTTACGGCGTATTTTTGATATTTTTATTTTTGGAAAATACGGAGTTTAAGCACAAAGCGGTCATTTATGTAGCTCTTAGCTCCTGGCTATTTGCGGCAATGCTTCCTGTTATCCACTATATTTTCGGCATTTTCACAAAAGCGCATCTACTAAACTCCCTTTTTAGCGCTATTTTTGATCTTTTTTATCCAATTTCATTAGCGGCGCATCTTATTGGCTTAGGGTGGGTGTTTGACGATTTGCTTATCAAAGCGGTGGAGAGCTCAAAAGATCTTGCAAAAGATGAATTTTTGACGCCGCTCTGGTTTTTGTTGCCGTATCTATTACTTTCGTTTGCAGCGGCTTTTAGAAAGTGGTTGTTTTTTGCTTTTAATGCGTTGATTTTGGCCTATTTTGCCGCGGCGATGCTGTATCTATGGTATCAAGGCGTATCTAGCTAGCAAATATACCTAACCTCAAAAATCGTTAAATTGGCGCCATAAGCAGAATCTTAGGCGCCAAAAGTATGTTAAAACAGATAATTAGCCTCTATCCTAAGCTCTTTATTTGAGGTATCTTTGTTTGCTGTAGACGTATTTGCTCCAACTTTTCCTACGGTATCATTTTTTTGATCCATGGTTCTAATCTTGAACTCCGTATTTTTAGCAAATGAAGGTTTGTATGCCACATCAAAGTTCCATTGTATAGTGTCGCCGTTAGTATAACCTCTATGTGTCATTGACTGATAAGGAACTCTTGACTCATCTCTGTTGTAATATGAGTATGCAAGAAGCGCGCTAAGCCCCTTTATTATTGCTGAGAAATTATAATCCATCTGAGCCTTATAGGCAGTTGTATTTGCATTCCAGTCTGTTTGAGTCATACTTCTAGTATAACCATCGGTTGGAAAAGCCCTCCAAGGCGCTAGTAGATCTCCCCCTTTGTCGGTATGAGAATAAGCTAGAAGCAATTTTGCCGGACCATATGTTCCTATCGCTCTAAGGGCATACATATATGTATCTACTTTATCATCGTTGTCGCCTTTAAATTTGTAAGAAGCAGAGCCATAAGAAGAACCTGTTTGAGGTTTTATAATATCGCCTGCGCCTCTATCAAATTGTTTGAAAAATCTACCGCCTAGTTTTAGTCCGACATCTCCAAACTTCATATCGTAATTTGCTTCCAATATCGCTTGATCTACGATATCAGCCCAATTCATATACCAAGCCTGAAGCTCAAGATTTTTTATAGAATGATTTGTAGCCCCCAACACCACTACAGCTGCAGCGTCATGACTTCCTGTTCCATTTTCTGCGTGATAGTAAGCTTTGATAGCATCTGGCGCATCCGCCGAGTCAGACATGGCGCTAAAGTTTTCTCTTCTTCTCTCTTTATATTTTGTTACATATGCGCCATAAAGAGAAGAATCGGCTATATCTTTACTCTCAACACTAACAGCTTCAAACGCCGTAGGAATCATCTTTGTATCATTTGGATTCATAAATGGATTTACCAAAAGCATACGTCCTGCTTTTACATCTGTTTTTGCAATATTGTATTGCATATACGCCTGAGCTAGTACTGCATAGCCTTTAGCGTAATGATATGGATTGTTTGAAGGGCTATCCCAAAAAAGATCTTTATTTGATACATAATTTGCAGTAGTACTCTTATCATCTGTCAATCCAAAAGGATTTTGAGTCGTATACATACCAACACCAGCGCTTACACCCATTAGCGACGCAGTTTTATAAATTAAACTACCACCAACCGCAAAACCAGCAGAGTCCAATTTGCCAACGCCAGATGTAGAGCTATTGTCTGCATAGTCTGCCGCCATATAATGCGCCCTTAGCCTTCCATCAAGTTTTCCCTCTTTAAAAGCGCTTGCTAAATCGCTAGCTGCAAACGAAGCCGTAGCCGCACAAGCGAAGAGCGCCGCCAAACTCAGTTTTGTAATCTTCATAAATTCCTCCATTTTAAATTAAAGCGTTATATTAACA
>JAVRLX010000090.1:0-5202 GCA_031960985.1 Campylobacterales bacterium
CGAATCTATTACGGTATCCTCCGCGTCAAAGCGTGGCTCTTGGGCAAGCATCTTGATTTGAATGCCGTTTTGGCGAGTTATTTTCCCATCATCAAAGTCCATCTCACCCATGATGATTTTAAGTAGTGTGGATTTGCCGCTTCCGTTTTTGCCTAACAGCGATACCCTCTCCCTTTTTTCTAGGACGAAGTCCACACCGTCAAGGATTTTTTGCGCTTCAAAGCTTTTTTTGAGTCCACTAATATCTATTAAAGCCATTGTTATTTAATCCGAGTTTATTTAAGTTAGCTATTCAATGTTTGTCTATCTATCCACTGAATAAAAGCCTCACTTGCCGCATCTACCTTTATACACACTATTGCCGGATTTTCATAAGAGTGGATACTTAAAATTTCATCTTTTATTCTCTCAAATAGTTCATCTCTACTTTTCATTACCGCAACAACCTCCCCCTCTTCGCAAAGCTTGCTATCCCACTCATATATAGAGGTTATCCCTTCAAATATATTGGCGCACGCTATTAGTTTTTTTGAAAGTAGCTCTTTTGCTATTTTTGCCACTTCAGCCTTATCTCTTGCAGTCATATAGACGAGTATCACGGTAAAAACGCCCTATCTTAAAATTTTATTTTTATTAGCCGATAAGAGTATATCAGATTTTATTACAATTTTTCGATATGATTTAGCACAACAAACCAACGAAAAAGGGGGCAAAAGATGTTTAGCTCTTCAATATCCTCAATGAATGCTCACTCCACATGGATGGATGTAAATGCAAACAATATAGCAAATGTAAACACCGATAAGTTTAAAAGTGTAGATACAAAATTAGAAGAGGGGCAAAAAGATAACCCAAAAGCGATCTTAAGAGAAGGGGCTGAAAATCCTACGGGTAAAAGTGGTACCGATTTGACAAAAGAGTTAACCGACCAAATACCTATAGAAAAAGGGTTTGGATTAAATGCATCTGTCATAAAAACAAAAGATGAGTTGCTTGGGACTTTAATGGATATAAAAAGCTGAAAAAGTAGTTGAAGTAAAATCTGCCGCTTTTGCGGCTAGCTTTAGTGTCTTAGTGACAAGCGTAGCAAAGACGAGCTTTGCTTAGCTTGGCGTACTTTTGAGATATTAGTCTCTAGGTTTTTTAGGAAGAGCAAAATCTATTTTTAGTCTTCTACCCATAAACTCTTGGCCATCTAGCTCGTCTTTTGATTTTTTTGCGGCCGCAGATTCTGAAAACTCAACAAATCCAAAACCTTTTTTGATTCCGTCTTTTTCGATAAGTCTCACCTTTGCTACTTCGCCGTATTCGCCAAAAAGCGCCTCTAGGTCTTCTTTCGAAGCCTTATAATTTAGATTGCCGACATAAAGGGTATTAAGTTCACCCATAAGAGAATTCCTTGAAAATGAAGTTTCCTTCGAGACGCTATGGGCAAAACGGAGATTTTGGACGCATAGGTTACGAAGCTATAGATATTCTATAATAATAAAAATTAAAACGAAGCTTAAAATTTAATTTTTTTTCAAAAGATGTCACAATTAGTTTACAAAATAGGTAAAAAACATTTGTGTATAATAGATTTAGATATTAAAAATGGGGGCTAAATATGGGTTATCTATTAGCTATAGATGCTGGAACTGGGAGCGGCAGGGCTGTAATTTTTGACGAAGCAGGCAATCAACTTGGCGTAGGGCAAGAGGAGTGGACGCATAGCGGCGAAGAAGGGGTGGCGGGGGCTATGAATTTTGATACGAAAAACGGCTGGGCGCTAATATGTAGATGTATAAAAAAAGCAATTAATGAAGCAAACATCAACTCAAGCGATATAAAAGCGGTTACGGCGACAAGCATGAGAGAGGGGATTGTCCTTTACGACAAAAATGGAGATGAAATCTGGGCTGTTGCAAATGTAGACTCAAGGGCTGGCGCAGAGGTAGCGGCTATGAAAAAAGAGTTTGCCAAAGTTGAAGAGGAGTTTTACGCTAGAAGTGGTCAGACTTTTGCGCTTGGCGCTTTGCCTAGACTTAAGTGGCTTAAAAATAATAGACCAACTATCTACGAAAAAGCGGCGCACTTAACAATGATAGACTCTTGGGTTTTGTATCGGCTAAGCGGCGTATTTGCCTCAGACCCATCAAACGGTGGCACAACTGGAGTGTGGGATCTTTCAAAAAGAGATTTTGCAAGAGATATGGCAACCAAAGTTGGCCTAAATGGCGATATTTTCCCAAAAGTCTTTGAGCCAGGCGAAGTAATAGGCGAAGTTAGCCAAAAAGCGGCAAACGAGAGTGGATTAGCTATTGGCACGCCAGTAGTTATGGGTGGCGGCGATGTGCAAATGGGCTCTGCGGGGCTTGGCGTAGTAAGAGAGGGAGAGTGCGCCGTGCTTGGGGGGACATTTTGGCAACAAGTTATCAACATAAAAGATGGCACGGTAGATCCATCGATGAATCTACGGATAAATCCACATGTTATTAAGGGGCTATCGCAGGCAGAGGGGATTACTTTTTTTGCCGGCATGGTAATGAGATGGTTTAGAGACACTTTAGCGCTAAAAGAGAAAGAGGAGGCTTTAAAGCTTGGAATCGATGCTTATGCGCACTTAGAAAAGCTGGCAAGCGCAGTACCCGCTGGAAGTTATGGCGTTATACCGATATTTTCAGATGCGATGAAATATAAAAAGTGGATACATGCCGCGCCCTCATTTTTAAACCTTCCGTTTGATGTAGAAAAAATGGGGGTAGCCACGCTATTTAGAAGTTTAGAGGAAAATGCGGCAATAGTAAGCGCGGTCAATCTCGAAGCGGTGGTAGAGTTTAGCGGAGTAAATCCAAAAGAGATAGTTTTTGCTGGGGGAGCGGCAAAAGGGTTTTTGTGGCCCCAAATTTTGGCCGATGTAACTGGATTAGTAGTTAAAACCCCTGTTGTCAAAGAGGCTACAAGTCTTGGGGCGGCTTTTGCGGCGGGAAGCGGCGTGGGGGTGTACAAAAGTATCGAAGAGGCGGCAAATTCTTTGGTAAAATGGGATAAAGAGTTTACGCCAAAGCCTGAAAATAAAAAAATATATGACGAAGCAAAAGAGAAGTGGCAAAGGGCATACTCAAAAATGCTTGAACTAATAGATGACAGTGTCACCACACCGATGTGGAAAGCGCCTGGGTTATAAAAAAATTGGTAAAATGATAAAAAAGCTTAGAGTAGGAAAAAATAGATGCTTTTAACACATGAAAATGAACACGAATATAGATTTGGCGACCACGGTCCAAAATACTTAGCCAAAGGACCAAATATAGATTTTGGCGTAGTGGTCATCACGCCGGGGGAGGAACACCCTTGCCATGCGCATGAAAAGCAAGAGGAGGCCTTTTTTGCCCTTGAAGGGGAGTGTGAGGTATGGGTAGATGGAAAATTAGTGGTATTAAAAGCTGGCGATTATCTGCAATGTGGACCAGGGGAGTCGCACTATTTTCGAAATGTCTCAGATAAAAATTTTAAATCGGTATTTGTTAAATCGCCTCACTTAGAGGAAAAAGATAGCGTATACATCGATTGGAAACCGGGGCAAGAGTTCAAAAGGTAAGAAACCATTACTTTTTAAGTTTTGCTTGTTCAAGCTCCCAATACTCTATCGCAAAAATATCTTTTAAACTTAAGCTCTGCCAACCCCCTAACTTTTCCCCCCTTAACATAGCATCCACTGTGTGAGATATAATGTCTAAAAGTACTTTTGCCTCTTTATCATCTTTTGCGGCGACAAACACCCCTTTATTTTTGACCACACCCCACCTTGGCGCCATGTCAAGTATAATTTTTGTCCCATCGTTATACTCTTTAAAATATGAGCTATACCAATCGGCATAATCCTTTACCCCTTGCGCCTCTGCCCCTTCCTTTATTATCACACCCCTTGGTTTTGTGCGGATAACATGCTCAGGCGTGAGCGGTCCGCCGCAAAGCACAGCCTCTAAATTATTTAGTTTTGATAATATCTCAGCAGAGAGGGTATCTACAGTTTTTATAAAGACCTCACACCCTCTAAGCGCCGAAATCTCCGATTTTAAAACCATTTTGCACTGCTCGCTAATACCGCTTTTTTTGCTTGTAACCTCTATCTCTGCGTTTTGCTTTAGATAATCGGAGGCTTTTTTTACCAAAGAGAGCATCTTTTGATAACTTACATCGCCATCATCATCAAAACTAAAAACGCCGTGATTTAAAAGCACAATACCATCTATATCGCCCCACTCTCTCCCATCCACTGCTTTTGCTATAGCTTTTGAGAGGATGAAGCCTGGCATTACATAATCTACTACCACAACTCTGTCGCCGTAAATCTTTTTTATTAGCTCTTTACCATTTGGCGTATTTGAAATAGTTACAACCGCATCGGCATGGGTGTGATCTACAAATTTATACGGAATAATGGCGTGCACAACCGCTTCAATAGACGGGGCAGGGGCATTTTTGTCAGTCATCCCCTCTTTTTGGAGTCTAACAAGCTCGCTATCACTAATAGAATCCATCTTTGCAATCTCAAGGAGGGCATCCATCCGCACTGGGGCAAATCCCCGCTCCTCAATCGTAGCCAAATCCCATCCGCTCCCTTTTACCCAAAGTATCCCATCTATCTTAACCGAGGTGTTACCTCCACCATGAAGTACTAAATTTTCATCACCGCCCAAAAGTCTCGATGTCTCCACCCTCTTTTTTAAAGCCTCCATAACCACCCTCTCTTAATTTTTTGAGTATCTACAGCCTAACTTCTCATCATCCATTTCTGGACAAGAGTGCAAAACCACATACTCTCTAATAACTATCTGCTCTGCCACTTGAATATCTCTAGTATCAAGATTGTGTTATATTAATACTTAGCTCTTTTTTTAAAAAAACATCCATTTGCTCGTTGTATTGTTCTTGTGTTAGGTATTCTCCACTTTCTATCCGTTTTTCGGCTTCGTATACTCTGCGCCTTACCTCTTCAGCGCTACTTAAAACAACACTTTGGGGATAGTTGTTTTCATAGTCGTATCCACAATCTACAATCTCCACCTTTTTATCTTTTGCAAGGCTATCTATGAGGGCTTTAAAGTGCGGAAAGAAGCTCTCTTCAACTTTTAGGCTAATCGTTTGCATCGCTAACTCCTAATTTTGCTTCATAGATTTTAACATAGCTATCTTACAATGCCTCCAAAAATCTAAACA